>NZ_JBVVQN010000025.1:0-61791 GCF_055811075.1 Mesorhizobium sp. WSM4820
GAGAGGGCCAGCCCGATCAAGGATCTCCGGGAGATAGCTCGTCTGGCCCACGTGGAGCACCACGAAGACAGCAGCGGTAAGATCGGGCGGTAGATAGGTCGCGAGCCGCTTCAGAGCCTCGACGCCGCCAGCCGAGGCTCCGACCACGATGATGCAGCGATTTCGAGAGCTCACCCTTTCGATCTTCTCGGGCAATTCTGAAATGCGGCCCTGATCGTTCGAAGCTTGACCCGACCTGTGTCCAACATTGCTCATACATTGCAACGAATCCGAGAGTGACTGCGTTCCGTTGTCGACGTAAAGGAACAAGCCGCAACACCTTCAGTTTGGCAGCGGAGACAAACGGAGCGTTTAAATTGCCCGATCCGTAGAGCAGGTTTTCGAAGACCATCTGAGCCCCCGCGCCGCAGGCGATCTCGAGGAGGATCCCAGGCGCAACTATCTGAGGATGGTCCTCTTGACTGCCAATTCGAATCTGGTTGGCCATGATGCCGTCCGACTGTCATGCATTACCTGCGCGACCAATTGCCCGAAGGTGAGTTCAACCACGTCTCAAAATAAGTTCGTTGTCCTTTTGCCCTGCTGACCTGGTCTGCCACTTCGTCAAGATTCGACGCCACCGACGGCGCTGACAGCTTCGTCATCCTGGACAGCAAGATTGTGTTCCATCCATTCACTACAGGTTGGAAGCTGTGGCTGGGCGAAGCGCACGCGATAGTCACCGGAAGTGACGCCCAATAACCTCGTCCAGCAGCGGCGCAACCGGCCGGCAAGTTCGTGAGGGGATACACTTGCCATCAAGTTGCCATCGTGCGTTTTGCTCAGCACTTTCCAGAGGAATGCGAGCGATTGAGGCGGCGCGCAAGCGGCCATTTCGCTGCATGTCGCGAAACGTGACCCGCCCGGTGTCTGTGCACGAAAGAAAGTCCGCGCCCTTCGGGAAAAAAGGACGCGGGCTCATCGGGAGTCATCCATGTCGCAGCTGCACGAATGAAACTTTCAGTCCGCGCCGAAGTTCCACACGGAAACAAAAAAGGCCCGCCGCGCATTTAGCCGCGCCGCTCCACGGGCCACCCAACAAAAACAAGAAGCCCGCGCCCCGAGGGAATGGGAAGGACGCGGGCTGATCGAAGAGGGGTTCATCACAAGGTCAAAGTGCTGCCCGACCCAAACGAAAGACAAACCGCCTGCTGACAAGCCCGTCCTAACGGTCGTCTCGCAAAGAAGTTCTACTCGTCCGCCCTTCTGCCATGTAATTTGCAACAATCCGAGACGCGAGCACTTCACGTCGTTTTCCAGATTGAGTCTCGACCCTTTGGCCGGTCGAACATGCGGCTCAGTAGCGCCATTCGGAGGGGCGGGACGCACCCCTTTAGCTTGTCGGTATCGCCACGACACCTGCGCCCTGCCCACCGCCAGAACCTGCCCTCGGTCTATTCAGCCAAGCCTCCTCGACCGTCTCCCCGAATTCCAGGTCGGAAGAATGGACGAGGTCAGCAACCGGGAGCGATCACGGCTGAGTTCTGGAGGAACGAGTTCCAGAACTTCTATCCCGTCCAGACTCCAGCCGTGCCTGCCTGCCACAGCGGCGCTTGGCCTGCCGTTCAGGAACAACAACGCCCAAGCGAAGTTTGGTGGTCCAGGAGGTAACGACAATGCGCATACTGACAACATTCTTTGGATACTTGTGGCGCTCGAACAGCAAGTCGCCGCCCGACCTTGCGCCGCCCGTCGACGCGATTGTTCGGCTGCTGAAAGAAAAGCAAAAACTCCCTACAAAGAAAGGACTTGGTCGACCAGATCAGACTACTGGCGGCTGACCGCGCTGCGACGCAGGATGTGGCGACGGGGCAGACGGCATCACCCGTCACCTTCTGTAGCTTGGGGGACGGATCGGCATCATGCCCGGCTATCGACGGCGACGCCGAGAGAAGCAGATCAGGTTCGCGCCACTTAGCCACCGCTCATTCCGGCTGGCAGGTCACGTGTCTTTACGCGCAAGGCCGCGCGCAGCCTCAAGAAGCCGCTGCGGTCACCGAAATCCTGAGGTTGCCGGCGGCTCGACCGTGCGGGCGGTACAGAGGAGTCTTGCGATGTCGAGCCCATCACCGGCTACACGGCTCCAAAGCCCCGGTCACTGAAAATCGGCATCGGCGCGAAGTTGCCTCCCTAGATCCGGCGGATGGCAAGGGCGACATCGGCGGAGAACGGCGGCAAATCAAGCTTCAGCCAGCCGTCCGAATTCGCTTGCCATTCCGCTGTTTGCCTGCCGGCCGCGGTGTCCCAGGCGATGACGCGATAGGTGCCGCGAGCCAACCCGGGCAACTCCAGGACGGCAGGAATGGGCGCAGTGCCGGCACGCAGCATGCCGCTTCGCCCGATCGTGTCGCTGCGAACCAGCCAGACCACTGCCTGGGAATCGTCGCCGCAGGCGACCGGCGCGATGTCGGGACCGGAAACCCGCATCTTGTCGCCGAGATGGACACGCCGGAACGAAACCCAATGTATCAGAGGCAGGAAGTCGGCCAGCGAACGCTGCGCCCGCCGCATTCCGGGGGTGAGCACGTGCGGGGAGCGGTTCGGCCACCGCATGCCGCCACCGGCACCCCCCGCCGCCAGGTGAGCCCATTGCAAATGGCGGAAGTATTCATCGTCGAAAGGTTCGGGGAGCGTGATCTTCTTGTCTTTGAACGAGTGGATCGGGCCGTGCTCGGAATCGAGAAAAGGGCGGCCGTCAAGAATTTCACCAAGCGCCTCTCCGACGATTCGCGCCATGCCAAGCGCCGGCGCCACCGTGTCACTGGGGTCGTCAATTGTGCCCTCCTGGTAGAGATGGAGGGAGGCGAAATCGAGGTCGGGGTGGCGGAAGATCGGTGCGGCTAGCGGCATTTGCGGCCGCCAGCGAAGCTCAGGTCCGAATAGCGAAACGGTCTGCGGGTGAGAGCGGCCGTAAAGTGACGTTTCCAGGCGGCGCACAAAATCGCTGAGATCATGGATGAAGGCGCCGAAGCCGTCCGCGCTGCCCTGAGCCTGCTCGGGATGGATTTCGTTCCAGAGGTCCCATGCGAAGAGGGCTCCGCTGCCGCTCCATCTGCGAACCACGAATTCCAGCCTCGCCTTGATCGCGCGGCGGGTATCGGGGCAGACCAGGAATCGGGACGGGTGGTCCAGCACGCCTCCGTTGTGGTGGTTGTAGGGATGGTGGCGCCAGTGCAGCCACTGCCAGAACGTATCAAAGGGGGTGAGCAGGATTCTCAAGCCCTGTTTTTCGCAAAGACGGAAGAGGTCGTCCCACAGTTCCACCATCGCCGGCACGAAGCGGCCCTGCGGCTTCTCGAAGTAGCGGTGGCGAACCTGGGCATATTCCAGCATCAGCCTAAGACAGGTGACGCCGCTTTCCTTCAGCCAACGGAGATGATCTTCCACGCCGGCCATATCGGCGCGCCGGAACAGACCATTGAGTTCGGGCCAGCTTACCGCATCATTCTGCCCGATCGGCGTCCATGCCTCGCCGTCCTCGGTGACGAAATACGAACCGGCTACCTTGATCCAAGGCAGGCCCGCAGCCGATCTCGGCGCGGAGTCTTCCACTTCGCCGACCAGCGGTGTCGCCAATCTGATATCGTTCAAGGCATGCTCGAATTTCGTCCGCGGAGCAGTATAACTGCCGCGGTGGCAAAATGTTTCGCCGGGCTTGGATCCTTTCGCCCCATTTGCGGTACAACGATGCCCTGTCCCGACGCAGCGGCGCCCTGCCTCAAGAGCGGCGCGGATCTGGTGATGTCGACCCGATCACCAGAGAAGTTGCAGGCCGCAGAACGCACGCTCGGTTCAGATAGCCGTGTGAGAGCCCTCGCTGCGGACATGACAAGGGAGCGGAATTGTCGTGCGTCGCTTCGTCGACAAGGCAGAAATGCCAGATTGGCAGGTCGCCTCCCCAGAAAAACTTCAGCCGAAGGGGAACCTCACGTTCGCAGGCAAGTTCGGTAGGCAGTGTGGGGGAGATTGCGCGTGTCGGTTCATCTCATCGGCTTCATAGTTGTCGTGCCCGCGATCTTCTCCTTCTTCGGATTCCATCATCCAGCCCGACAACGATTGGCGAGGCGCGGCTTCAGAGCGCCAGCCTGCCATCCTGAGGTCAACGTCTGCTCACCGACAACGGCTGGACTCGGCTCCCTCACGCTTGCTTGCTCAACATTCTACGCTTGCACGGCATTTACAGCTCAGGGGACGACGTGATGGAGGCCCGAAGGAAATTTGTGGCGGTCGAGACCGGCAAAGGCCGGCCGCCCGGCGGGAGCGCCGGCGCGAGCCCTGGCCGAGGGGTTGCACGTATGAGCAGCAATCCGGCGCGTCCGCCAGGCGAGTACCGGTCCGTATTTGCCAGCTTCTTCATGGCTGGTTTCGAGTGCTCATCGCATCGGCGCGGCGACGGAGTGCGCCTCGATTTGATCCGCGCGACTGCACACGACACGCACGCCCTCGGCGACTATCGCAGTTGTGCTGCCCTTGGGCTTCGCACGATTCGCGACGGCTTGCGCTGGCACCTGATTGAAACAGCGCCAGGAGTTTTCGATTGGTCGGGTTGGATATCGATGATCGAAGCAGCTCAGGCCGCCGAGGTGCAGGTCATCTGGGATATCTTTCACTACGGCTCGCCGGATCATGTCGACCAGGGTGGCTCAGGTTTCACCGAGGCCTATGTGCGATTCGCCGCTGAGGCTGTCCGGGTTCACCGCTCCGTTGCCGGGACAGCTCCCCTGGTATGTCCCATCAATGAAATCTCGTTCTTCGCATGGGCGATAGAGGTCGGCTATTTCCCGCGCGTGGGGCCGAAGAAGCGGGGATGGTTCAAGCGGCAGCTTGTGAGGGCAGCGGTTGCGGGCGTCAAAGCCATGCGGGATGCCGAACCTGATTGCAGGTTCATCTGGGCTGAACCGCTAATCCATGTCGCTCCTCGCGACCGCACTCGCGCCGAGCAGCGGCGCGCAGAAAGTGTTCGTCAGGGCCAGTTTGAAGCCTATGACATGCTGACGGGCCGTGCCGAGCCCGAACTGGGCGGCAGCGAGGACTGTGTCGACGTCATCGGGCTCAACTTTTATCCGCACAATCAATGGTACTTTCAGGGGCCAACGATACCAATGGGTCACCACGAATACCGGGCACTTTCGGACATGTTGATCGAGGTCGCTGAGCGCTACAGGAAACCTATGTTTATCGCCGAGACGGGTGCTGAAGGGTCAGGCCGGCCGGCATGGCTCCACTATGTTTGCGATGAGGTCCGCGGCGCGATGAGCCTTGGTACGCCGGTCCAGGGCATATGCCTTTACCCGGTGACCGCGTATCCCGGCTGGGACAATTCGCGCCACGCGGAAGTCGGCTTGTTCTCGACGATACATGCCGACGGTTCGCGCAGTCTTCGCCAGCCGGTTGCAAATGAATTGGAGCGCCAGCGCGCATTGTTCACGGCAGGTGTTTAGTAGCCGTCGAAAAAAAGGCGCGACGTTGGCCACTTCTCGCGGCGGATCGCGGCAAGGCACGCCTTGGCTACCACTGTCCGAGATCAGTATAGATGTTCGCCGCGAGCCCTGCCCGACGAATCGAGCGTCGCTCGCTGCGTTGGCAACTGCGCCACGCCATTTGCCGGCAGGCTTTGTTGAATTCGCGCGAAGGTCGCCAAGGCCTGGCCGACGACCTGATCCATGTTGTAATAGCGGTACGTCGCCAGGCGCCCGACGAACCAGACGTCGGGGCACGCGGCAGCCAGTGCTTCATAACGTTTGTATAGCGCCTCGTTTTCCGCCCGTGGCACCGGATAATAGGGATCTCCGATATCGGTTGGATATTCGTAGGTCAGGCTGGTTTTCGGGTTCTGCTGGCCGGTCAGATGCTTGTACTCGGTGATGCGGGTATAGTTTTCCGTCTGCGGATAATTGACTACCGCGACCGGTTGAAACTGCTCGCAGTCAAGCGTCACGTGCTCGAACCGCAGTGACCGATAAGGTAGACGACCAAGGCTCCAATCGAAATATTCATCGATCGGCCCGGTGTAGATTATGCGCTGAAAGGGGATCGTGTCGCGAATTTCGCGATAATCAGTTTGCAGCATGATCCTGATCTTTGGCTTGTCCAGCATGCGCTGGAACATGCGTGTATACCCGCCAGCCGGCATATTCTGGAAGAGGTCGCCAAAGTAGCGGTCATCGCGGTTGGTCCGGGTAGGGACCCGCGCCGTCACCGACTTGCTCAACTGGGCCGGATCGACACCCCACTGCTTCCTCGTATAACCGCGAAAGAACTTTTCGTAGAGTTCCCTGCCGACGGTGCTCACAACCACGTCTTCGGCGGTGCGAACTTTTTCGACCGTTTCCCGCCGAGAAACGAAGAACTCCTCCAACTGCTCGGATGTCAATTCAAGGCCGTACAGGCGGTTAATGGTGTCGAGGTTGATCGGTATCGGCAGCAGTTTTCCGTCGACCGAAGCCAGTACGCGATGTTCGTAAGGCCTCCATTCGGTGAATTGCGAGAGATAGTCGATGATCGATTGGGCGTTGGTGTGGAATATATGCGGCCCGTAGCGGTGGATCAGAATTCCCGCCTCGTCGTAACAGTCATAAGCGTTGCCGCCGACGTGATTTCGCCGGTCGATGAGCAGAACGCTTTCATGCCGTTGCGATGCGATGCGTTCAGCAAGCACGCTGCCGGCGAAGCCGGCACCGACAATGAGCCAATCGAACATGGTCAGGCTCCCCGGCGCAACGGCACAATGCTCTTCATGGCATAGGCGCGCTGGATGTGGGCAGCCATTGCCTCCCACGTCCGCTCCCACGACATGTTGGCGAGGTAGGCGTCGACTTTGTTTAGCAGGAAGTCGCGCGGGCGCGATAAAACAGACCGAAGCTTGGGTTCGAGATCTTCGGCGTCGACGATATCGACCAGGCCTTCCGCACCATAGGTGCGCACGACATCCACAATCGCCGTGGACACCACCGGCAGTCCGGCCGCCAGGAACTCGGGAGTTTTGGTCGGGCTGATGTAGCGTGTCGCCTCATTGAGCGCGAAGGGCATCCAACCGGCGCTCCAGTGCCTGAGATAGCGAGGCAGATCGGCGTAGGACTTGGCACCCAGCCAATGCAAGTTAGCTGCGCGCGGCAGGCTTAGCGGGTCGATCTTGACCACCGGGCCGAGCATGACGAAATGCACGTCGGACATTGCCGCAGCCGCCTGCGCGATCATCTCGATGTCGAGCCGCTCGTCGATCACGCCGAAGAAGCCAACTCTCGGGTGAGGTATGTCGACCTGATCTACAGGGTCATCGCCGGGCTGTCTTGCCTTGTGAAAATGCGCCACGTCGATGCTGCTTGGGAAGGGAAAGATCGACTTGTGGAGGCATCGTTTGGCCTCGTACAGGCTCAGTCCGCCCGTGAACACGACATCGGCGCGCTGAAACAGCGCCTTTTCCATCTGCGTCAAATCTGCCGGCGCGTTCTTGAAGGCGGAGAGTTCATCCATGCAGTCGTAGACGCACACGTCGCAGCGGAGATGATCGCTGAAACGCAGCGCCATCGGCGTGTAATACCATACGGTAAGCCGGTCGTGCGGGGCTGAGGTGAGGATCTGGTCGACGAACCTGCGCTGGATGGCGTCCGCCTTTGTTGCGGAGATCCCGGCCGGAAGAACCGGGGTTACGGTTCGGATCATCGGCGTCTCATCATTCACCCGCATGAAGGGGTAGTGTCTTTCCTCGAAGACCGGTTCCTCAAAGTAAATTAGCTGCTGCTGTTTTGAAGCGAGCGTCAGAATGTGCTGTGGGCGTTGGTGTACGAAATTCCATCTTAGGTGAGAAAAGCAAAGTAAGATTGACGATTTTACGGGTATGTTAGGTGATATTTGCTTGCCGCCCGCCATTTCCATACAAGTTATCCCTTCGTTATAGTGCGCTATCCACTAGAAGTAACATATGTTAATCGAGGCTCGTTCGACCTGAGGCCCGTAGGCGCACATCTAACTTCCATTGAAGTAAGTTGTTCCACAGAGTTGAACTGCGTGCGTGTCTGAGCAGTGGCGCCGCACTTGCGCGATTGATCCACCGATGAATGGAGCGGCCAGCCACAGATGCCCGAACCATCCTGACCATGCGGGCGCCTCGGCCACGCGTGATCTCAACAAATGTGGCGCATTGCCACAAAACGGTTGAGAACGTTTGGTCGTTCAACAAGCGTTAATCGGGGGAGCTATAAGTTAACGGTCCGTGAATCGATTCGGCCGAGTGGCGCACGGGCCCGCGACCGCCGACGAAACACGCCGTGAGCGAGCCAAGAGATGAAATTCAACTTCGAAACCGACGTCTTTCCGCTGTTTCACCCGCAGGCCGTGGATGATCTGAAGGATCCTTGTCCGGTGTTCGACGGCACGCTTTGGCACGTCTTCGGCTCGAGCGGCACCGTCACGACCGAGAGCTGGAAAATACTACATGCCACGGCTCCGGACCTTTATGGGCCGTGGACTGAGCATGAGGCGCTCGACTTGGCGGTAACCGGATCGGGCATAGCGGCACCCGGCGTCATTCATGAATGCGGCGTCTTCCATATGTTTATCCAGACCGAATTCATGAAGTCGGGCGGACGTTGCGAACATGCGGTTTCCAATGATGGCTTCAACTGGGTGGTGCTGAATCCGGCGATATTGTCGCTGCCGGACACCGATGAGGACGGTATCTACGATCCCCATCCGGCGGTTATCGGCGGCAGGCGCTACATCGTCTATTCAGGCATGCCTAAATTCACCAGGGTGCCGCAGCCTGACGTCTATCTGGCGCGCAGCCAATCCGATTCCTGGTTCGGGCCATGGAGACGTCTCGGCAAAATATTGGATCATCTCGACGTTCCCCACCACAATGCGCGCGAGCATCCGGACTACGAATGGGGGATCGAGGGCGCCCAACTGGTCGAATTGCCTGACGGTCGCGTGCTTCTCAACGCCACCTGCTTCCTTCCCGACGGTCCGCGCGGAAGTCGTCAGCGCGTATTCTTCGCCATAGCCGAGGACGTCCAGGGTCCCTACGTCTCGATCGGCCCCGTGCTCGATCCTGGTGAGCCTGGGGAAAACGGCCATTCGACGGTGATGATCGAGGGCGGGAAACTGACCTTGTTCTACCAGAGCAGACGTGAGGCAACGAACCATCGCTGGCGTTTCGGACTGGCTAGTTGCGACCTGGATCAGCAAGCCCCTTCGCGAGTTGCGTAGCAGGGAAGACCGGCACGAGGCGTACTTGCTGCGCCATGACCGATTATCCGCGTCCCTGTTGGTCCAGGCGGAGCCACGCGAAACATCTCTCACGACCTGCGTGAATTTCGGCTTCGAAGGTCCTCAGCAGTCTTTGCGGGAACTTTTCTGGTAGACCGCCATCCAATGGCTCGAGGTCGCCGCATGAAGCGGCGGCATCCGCCCAAGGAGATGGTCAATGAAACTCGTTCCCGCCGCGCTCGTCATATTGCTTGCCGGCTCGCTCACCGCGCTCGCGCACGATGTTCCCGCCGAAGTCGCCAAGTCACCGCCGTCCGGCGCGTTCAAGCCCGTCAGCAGCCTGGTCAAGCTCCCGGACTTCCTGCCGGGAATGGGCCAACTCTTTGTCGATCCGGCGAGCCTGCCTGCCGGACCGTTCCTGGCCTACGATCATGATGGCGCGCTCGTCAGTTTCGAGGATCTAGCCGCACCCGGCGGCAATGTCGATCATGTCGATGTCTACTACAATGCCGGCCACCCGGGCGTCGAGGAGCCACACGTCCATGTCGTCCTGTGGCACGTCGCGGCGGCCGATGAAGCCAAGGTCGCGCAATGATCCTGACGCGCAGACGCGTGCTGGAGGCCGGCGGGGGGATCCTCGCCGCTCTCCTGGCCAAGCCGGCGGCCACAGCTGACAAGCCAGCAGAAATCAACATGCAGGGCAAGGCTGACGGCTCGCATGTCTGGTTCGATCCGGTCGGCCTGCGGGTGCAGCCAGGGCAGACCGTGCAGTGGGTCAACCGCGACCGAGGCAATTCGCACACGGCCACGTCCTACCATCCGGAGGTATTCGAGCGTCCGCGGCGCATTCGAGCTAGAGCCAAGCCTTGGAATTCGGACTATCTGTTGCCGGGCAAAACGTTTTCCTTCCGCTTCGACGAGGAGGGAGTTTATGACTACTACTGCGTGCCGCACGAACATGCGGGGATGGTGGCCGCATCGTCGTAGGAAACCCGTCCGGCACCGAAGGTGCCGAGGCCACAGGCTTGACGCTTTTGCCGAGGGCCGCGCTAAATGGCTTTCCGCCGGTCGAGGAGATCGTCGCCAAGGGTATCGTGCGGCACGAGTGATCGACGAAAGGGAGATCTCGACATGAGATTGGCGGTCGCACCGAACCAGACGAACCTCGAGGGGCTGAGCGACGAGGAGCTTGTCGAAGTTGCTCGTAAGGGCGGCGAAAGCGCCATCCGCCTGCTCGTCAAGCACAACAACCGGCGCCTGTTTCGGGTCGCCCGTGCGGTGATGCGCGACGACGGCGAGGCGGAAGACATCGTGCAGGAGACCTATGTCAGGGCTTTCACCAAGCTCAATTCATTCCGTGGAAATTCGCGGTTCTCGACCTGGCTGACCCGGATCGCCCTCAACGAGGCGCTTGGGCGGGCGCGAAAGCGACGGCCCTCCACTGAACTGGCCGTACTGGACATTTCCGACAGCGTTAATGGATGCTCGGTAATCATGTTTCCGACTTCGCTGAAGCCGCCAGGCGCTGATGCCGAGCTTGCCCGCAAGCAAATCCGCAACATGCTCGAAAAGGCCGTCGACGATCTGCCCGATCCTCTCAGGCTGGTCTTCATCCTCCGCGACATCGAAGAAATGAGCACAGATGACACTGCAGGCCAGTTATCGCTGAAGCCAGAAACGGTGAAGACGCGGCTCCACCGGGCGCGCCGACTGATACGACTAGCGGTCGAAAAGAACTTCTCGGCGACGTTTTCTGACCTTTTCCCTTTCGCCGGGGCGCAGTGCGAATGGATAGCCGACCGGGTAGTCGAAGGCTTGCGTAGCCAGGAGGGCCTTGACGGACTTTGATCGCAACAGATTGTGTACGTACGACGATTATCTTCGCAACGCGTCAGCATGGGTCTTGTGGCCCGCTCTTTCGCGCTGTGCCCTCTACGGTCACCGGATGGGTGCCATGACGAACTTCAGGGTGATGAGAGTTCTCGTCAGCCACCTCTTGCTCTCGCCGCTCAAGCTCCTTCTGAAGCTTCAAGGCTAATGCGACGAGCCTCGGCGACAGAGTTTGATCGCCCTCCAGTCCTAATCGCTTGCGTAGACTCCGCCGGTTGTCGTCCGAACGGACCAATTCTCGGAAGCCACGATCTCTCTCTCGGGTTGCCATGGCGGTCACCTTCAGCTCTAAGCGCAACTCGTCGGTTGCAAAAGGGTTCCATGAATGGCTGGAATATTTCGTCCGAGCAATATTGGATCTCTAAGCGGGACTGAGCGGATAGCGCTCGTGCTCATCGAAAGCCACGAACAGGCCCAGGGCAGCAGCGACTTCGACGATAGCTTCGGTTAGATCGTCATTGGATGCGACCAAACCAGGTGCTGCATGCCGGACCTGGTCCAATGCCGCTTTGACAGAGACGGTGTCCCCATGGCCGGCCCTGTTGAGGACGGCGGCAATCGCCTGATCTAGAACTGGACCGACCCTATGGACGATGCTCATCCACCTTCCCCCCCGGGAACGCAAGAAGGCAATAGTAGCGTGTTTGCAGCTGCGATGCAACTGACGCGGGAAACCCCGAGAAACCACACCGAATTGTCTATTCCATCGCGCTTTGATCCGCCTTCGCGTCCTCTTGGCGCTCGTTTGCGCTGGAAAGCCCCACGCGAGAGCCTCCTTGCCAGCGCTTGACTTCGCACTGCATGTCCTCTCCCCCGCGGGTGGTGACCGAGTTTGTTGATCGACGGTCAGAGGTGCGGCGATGGCTGCCGATCACGTAAACAACTTGCAGGTCGAAGCTCGCTCCCGCAACCGAATCAGATCGGCCCGAGGACGAATATGGCTATCAGGGCAACAAAAAGCAGAGCGGAGACTACGACGCCCCACATCATGATTTTTCCGGTGCCACGTTGCTCCTCGTCGCGAGATATCTGTTTTGCCATTGCACGGATCCCTTTTGTAAAGGTGATGACTTAGCAACGTGTCTTGCCGAGGCTGGTTCCCGCGTCACGAGAGCGGCCCAGAACCGTTCCACTTATCGAACGCAAGTGCGCTGCTTCCGAGCCGATCTTTGATTTACTCGCCTCATTATTTTAATCGCGCCTTGGCACTTCTGCGCCTCTCGTGCGTTGAAGGAGTTCAATAAAACGCGGCGCGGGTGATGGATCGTCATTGGACTGCCTCAATAGTGTTGGGTCTGTTCCTGCTGACGATCTTCCACGTCGAGCGAAAAGCTTGGGCTCAGGCGGCCTGTCCTGTCGGCCACGGCAAGTTGCTAAGTGCGCTCAAGGCGAGCGTCAGGGCGAGCGGCGGCCCCGCCAATGGTGGTTTCGAGACCCATGAATGGGCGGCGGTCGTGGCTCGCGACGGCGCAGTCTGCGCCGTCGTCTTCAGCGGTCCCACACCCGATGCCCAATGGCCCGGCAGTCGGCTGGTTGCAGCCGAAAAGGCCAGTACGGCCAACGGACTCAGCCTTGCCGATATGGCCCTTTCGACCGCCAACCTCTACGCGGCGGTCCAGCCGGGCGGGTCTCTGTTCGGCCTGCAGGCCACCAATCCTGTCAACCAGGCGGCCGCTTATGCCGGGAATCCGTCAACATTTGGAAGTCCCAATGACCCGCTGATGGGAAAGCCCGTCGGGGGAATAGTCGCGTTCGGCGGCGGCTTGGCGCTTTACGATGGAAAAGGGATCGTCGGGGGGCTTGGCGTGAGCGGCGATTCTTCCTGTGCCGATCACAATGTCGCCTGGCGCACACGCGCTACGCTTGGCCTGGACAAGGTGCCGGCCGGCGTCAATCCAATTCGCAAAGACGCCATCGTCCATGATCTCGACCCCGGCGGGAAAAGCGCTTCCGGCTGGGGCCATCCACTATGTGCCGGAAGCGAGGCGGACATTGCAGCGGAACTCGGCGCCGGGGTCGGCGGCTCGATGCGCGAATGAGACAGGTGCAACAGGCGGCGTCGAAGGTTGGGGCGCCTGCCAGAGGGATACAGGGCGATGGCTAGGATAGATGGTCGGACCAAATCGAGGGTGATCGGCTGGACCTTGCTGGCGAGCTTCTCGCTCGTGGCCGGAGCCGTCGCCCAGCCGGCGGAGCCTGCAATAAGGCCGCCTGCTGCAGCCGCCCCATCCGACGATGGCCAGTGGACGATGCCGGCGAAGAACTATGCCTCGACCCGCTACAGCGAACTGGCTGAAATCACCGAAGACAACGTCAAGACCCTGCAGGTGGCCTTCACCTTCTCGACCGGCGTGAACAAGGGCCAGGAGGCTGCGCCGCTGGTTGTCGGCGACACGATGTATATCGTGACGCCTTTTCCCAATATTCTCTACGCGCTTGATCTCGCCAGACCCGGCGCGCCGATGAAGTGGAAGTTCGAGCCCAATCCCGAACCTGCAGCGCAGGGTGTTGCCTGCTGCGACGTGGTCAACCGGGGTGCGGCTTTCTCCGACGGGCGTATCTACTTCAACACGCTCGACGGGCACGCCATCGCGGTCGACGCAGCGACCGGCAAAGCGATCTGGAACACCCCTATCGGCAACATCAACATCGGCGAGACCATCACCATGGCGCCACTGGTGGTAAAGGGCAAGATTCTGGTGGGCAATTCCGGCGGCGAACTGGGCGTGCGCGGCTGGATCAAGGCGCTTGACGCTGGTGACGGGCATGTCATCTGGACTGCCTACAGCACCGGCCCGGATGCCGAGGTGCTGATCGGCCCCGGCTTCAAGCCGCATTACGATATGGACAAGGGCAAGGATCTCGGCGTCACATCGTGGCCGCCGGACGCCTGGAAAATGGGCGGCGGCAATGTGTGGGGCTGGATTTCCTATGACCCCGATCAGGACCTTATCTTTCATGGCACCGGCAACCCCGGTCCATGGAATCCCGACCTGCGACCGGGCGACAACAAGTGGACGTCCGGCATCTTTGCCCGGGATCCCGACACCGGAACTGCGAAATGGTTCTATCAGTGGACCCCGCACGATTTGCACGATTACGATGGCGTCAACGAGCAGGTGCTGCTGGATATGACCTGGCAGGGTAAGCCTCGCAAGGTGCTCGTCCGCCCGGAACGCAACGGCTATGTCTACTTGCTGGATCGCACGACGGGCGAAGTCCTGTCCGCGGTACCATTCGGGCCAGTCAATTCCAGCAAGGGGGTCGACCTCAAGACGGGCCGGCTGATTGCAAATCCCGAGAAAGAGACCAGCACCGGCAAGGTCGTGCGTAACATCTGCCCGACCGCATCCGGCCTGAAGGATTGGCAGCCCTCGGCATTCTCGCCCAAGACCGGCTTGCTCTACCTCCCGCACAGCAATCTGTGCATGGACGAAGAAGGCGTCGAGGTGAACTACATCGCCGGCACGCCGTATGTGGGCATGAACGTCCGCATGATCCCCGGGCCGGGCGGACATCGTGGTGCATTCACCGCCTGGGATGTCGCCGCCGCCAAGCCGGCGTGGATCCTGAAGGAGAACTTTCCGGTTTGGAGCGGCGCCGCCGCTACAGCCGGCAATGTCGTATTCTACGGAACCATGGAAGGCTGGTTCAAGGCGGTGAGTGCCACGACCGGGAAACTGCTTTGGCAGTTCAAGACCTCTTCCGGCATCATCGGCCAGCCGATCACCTATCGCGGTCCCGACGGGCGCCAATATGTCGCGATCCTGTCAGGTGTCGGTGGCTGGGCAGGCGCCATTGTGTCGGGGGATCTCGACCCGCGCGACGCCACCGCTGCGCTCGGCTTTGCCAACGTCATGAAGGACCTGAAGGACGTAACCACGCCGGGAGGTACGCTGTATGTATTCCGGCTGCCTTGAAGCGATCGACCGGCCTGCGCGACGGCGGAGCATGCGTTCCCGCCATCTTGTCGCGACAATCGGCGTACTGGCCTTGTGCCTTGTTCCCGCCCTGGCGAATGCGCGCGAGCTGCGGGTGTGCGCCGATCCCAACAACATGCCCTTCTCCAACGCCCGCCGTGAAGGCTTCGAAAACAAGATCGCGGGGATTGTCGCCAGGGAACTTGGCGCAACGATTTCCTATACCTGGTGGGCGCAGCGCCGCGGCTTCATCCGCAACACGTTGAAAGCCGGTCTGTGTGAACTCGTGCCCGGCACGCCCGCCAACCTTGAACTGCTGCGCACCACTGCGCCATATTACCGCTCGTCCTACGTTTTCGTGACGCGCAAGGAGGCGCCGGAAGTCAGGTCGTTCAACGATCCTCGCCTGCGCGATCTGCGCATCGGTGTCCAGCTGATCGGTGACGACGGCGCCAACTCCCCACCCGTCCAGGCGCTCGGGCGCCGCGGGATCGTCGGCCATCTCATCGGCTTCCCGGTGTATGGCGACTATTCTGCGCCGAACCCACCGGCGCGCATCATCGAAGCGGTCGCGAGCGGCGATGTCGATGTGGCCGTCGTCTGGGGTCCGCTGGCCGGCTACTTTGCCGCCAGACAGAAGGCAGCGCTGAGGATTACGCCGGTTGAACCGCGGATGGACGGTCCGCAATTGCCGATGGTCTACGACATCTCAATGGGCGTGCGTCATGAGGATAATGCGCTGCGCGGCGAAGTGGACGCTGCCCTCGCAAAGCACCGCGCCGAGATCGACGCGATTCTGGCGCAGTATGGCATGCCCCGGCTCGATATTGCTGGAGCACCGTGAAATGAACCGCGGCCTTCCGTTGCTGTTGTTCGCAATGCTCGCCATTGCCGGATGCCAGCGCGAGGAACGCGACACCCGCCCTCAGTCGTCGCTCGGCTCCGGCAAGCAACCGACGCCGGTCACTTCCCTTGAGCCAGGCGGCGAGCGGCCGTCTCCGTCCGACAGCAAGGCAGCAGCGTTCGAGGCAAACGCCTTTCATCTTAGCCAGGGCAAACGTCTGTTCAACTGGTTCAACTGTTCGGGATGCCATGCCAACGGCGGTGGCGGCATGGGACCAGCGCTCATGGACGAAAAGTGGATTTACGGCGGTTCGATCGAAAGTATTCACGCCACTGTCAGAGACGGGCGCCCGAACGGGATGCCGAGCTTCCGTGACAGGATCCCCGACGACCAGATCTGGGAGCTTGCCGCGTTTGTCCGCTCGCTGAGCGGCAACGTACCCTCCTCCGCCGCGCCCGGGCGCAACGACGACATGATGGCGCACCCATCCGAAAATCGCCTGCCAAATGCCGCGACACTGGGGAAGTCGCCGTGAGACGGCTGGTTTGGGTGGTGTGCGGCGCCATTCTGCCCCTCGCAGGATGCAGCGGGTGGCAATCCGCCCTTGATCCGAAGGGCCCGGCGGCGGGCGAGCTCGCGTGGCTGATCTGGTTCTTCACCGCTCTCTGCACCGTGGTCTGGCTGCTGGTGATGATCGTGCTGATGATTACCCTGATCCGGCGCGCACGACCGCTCGGCGATCCGCTTGTCCTCAACGCTGCTTCCGAGCGCCACAAGGCACGCATTGTTTTTGCGGCGCTCGGTGCGACCACGGTGATCCTGATCGGACTAACGCTGTTGAGCTTCTTCGCCAACAGGACGCTTGCTGCGATCGGCTCGGATGCCGCGCTGACAATCCGCGTGACCGGGCATCAGTGGTGGTGGGAGGTGCGCTATGAAAACAGCCAGCCGAACCGCATTCTGACGACCGCCAACGAGATCCATATCCCGGCAGGCGAGCCGGTGCGGCTCATTCTGACCTCGACCGACGTCATCCATTCTTTCTGGGTGCCGAATCTGGCCGGCAAACTGGACCTCGTTCCGGGCCTCGAGAATGTTCTTGATCTCAAGGCGGACAAACCCGGCGTTTTTCGGGGCCAATGCGCCGAGTTCTGCGGTGCTCAGCACGCCAATATGAGCACCTTCGTCATCGCCGAGCCCCGGTCCGTCTTCGACGCCTGGCTGAACGACCAGTTGAAGCCCGCCGCCCCGCCTGCCTCGCCCGAGGCGAAAGCGGGCCATGACCTGTTCATCAAGCGGCCCTGCGTGATGTGCCACAAGATCGGCGGCACCATCGCCGGCGGCACGGTCGCCCCAGACCTGACCCATGTGGCCAGCAGGCAAACGCTGGCAGCTGGAACGCTGACGATGAGCCGCGGCAACCTTGCGGCATGGGTAGCCGATCCGCAGGGGATCAAGCCGGGCACCCATATGCCGGTTGTGGATCTGAACGGCGACGAGTTGAATGCGATCGTCGCCTATCTCGAGGGCTTGCGATGAGTGGCGCCGACCTCGCCCACGAGGGTGACGCGACCCACAACCGTGACTTGGCCTCAAAAGGGGATTTGCCCCCTGAGCGCGACGGCCCGCGCGACACCGGCCTCGACGATGCCAGCCTTGACCGCTGGCTTGCCCGAACTTGGCAAACCGCACCTGACATCATCGGAGCCCTTTCGACCGTCGATCACAAAATCGTTGCGCGGCGCTACCTGATCACCGCGTTCGTGTTCCTGTGCCTCGGTGGGCTGAACGCGGTCGCCATGCGCATTCAACTGTCGGGTCCCGAGCGCGGGCTGATCGGGCCAGACCTCTACAACCAGTTGTTCACGATGCATGGCGTGACAATGATGTTCCTGTTTGCGGTGCCGATCGTGCAGGCGAGCGGCATCTACCTTGTGCCGCTGATGGTCGGCACCCGCAATATCGCGTTTCCGCGCCTTGTCGCCTTCAGCTTCTGGATCTTTCTGTCCGGAGGCATGTTCGCCTGGGTGTCGTTCGCGCTCAACATGGCGCCTGATGTCGGATGGTTCGCCTATGTGCCGCTGTCCGGTCCCGAATTCGGACCAGGCAAGCGCGCCGACGTCTGGGCGCAGATGATTACTTACACCGAAATCTCTGCACTCGCGGTCGCGGTCGCAACCATAGTGACGGTTCTGAAACAGCGCGCCCCTGGCATGTCGCTTGACAAGATCCCGCTCTACGTCTGGGCGATGCTGGTCACCTCCTTCGTCGTCGTGTTCGCGATGCCGGCGGTCATGATCGCCTCGACATTCCTGATCCTGGACCGGCTGGTCGGCACCCACATCTTCAACCCCGCCGAAGGCGGCGACGCATTGCTCTTCCAGCATCTTTTCTGGTTCTTCGGCCATCCCGAGGTCTACATCATTTTCCTGCCGGCGACCGGGATGGTGTCCTCGATCATCGCCGCCTTCGCGCGGCGCCCGGTGTTTGGGTATCTGGGGCTGGTGCTGTCGCTGATCGCCATTGGATTCCTGTCGTTCGGCCTTTGGGTCCACCACATGTTCACCACCGGCCTGCCTAAGCTCGGCGCGAGCTTCTTCACCGCATCGAGCATGCTGATTGCCATTCCGAACGGACTGCAGATATTCTGCTGGCTGGCGACGCTCTGGGACGGCCGGCCGGTGATCAGGACGCCACTGTTGTTCGTGTTCGGCTTCTTCTTCATTTTCATCGCCGGTGGCCTGACTGGTGTAATGCTGGCTTCGGTGCCGTTGGACCTGCAAGTTCACGACACCTATTTCGTGGTCGCGCATTTCCATTATGTGCTCATCGGCGGGTCGGTATTTCCCTTGCTGGGCGGCGCCTATTTCTGGTTTCCCAAGATCACCGGCCGAATGATGAACGAGCGCATCGGGCGCTGGCATTTCTGGCTCACCTTCTTCGGCTTCAATGCGGCGTTCTTCCCGATGCACATTGTCGGCATCTGGGGCATGCCGCGACGGGTATACACCTATCCGGCGGAACTCGGCTGGGGTGACATCAACCTGTTCATCACCGCTGGCGCCGTCGTTCTGTTCGTGAGCTTCGTGCTTTTCACCATTAATCTGGTGCACAGCGCCTGGAGGGGCGCCCCGGCCGGCGGCAACCCCTGGAATGCAGGCACATTGGAATGGGCGACGTCATCGCCGCCGCCGAGTTACAATTTCCCCCGCATTCCTGTCCTGACGCACGTCGAGCCGCTATGGGCCGAACGCGGAACGCTTGCGGTCGCGACGGGGCTTCGGGTCGACGCACGCGAACTGGTCACCTCGACAGTGGCGGAGGCGCATCCCGACGTGCGCGAAAAATCGGCAACGCCGTCGGTCTGGCCGCTATTCGCCGCGCTCGCAGTGGCGGCTACCTTTCTCTACTCGATCTTCAGCCCATGGGCAGTGGTTTGGGGAGCGGGCCCGATCGCGGTCACGTTGATCGGCTGGTTTTGGCCGAAAGGCGGTGCGGAGGACGAGGAATGAAGCAGCGTCCGGCCATGGATCTTTCCGAGCTCCCGACCTTTGGGCACGGACCGCGTACCCCGACCTGGTGGGGCACTCTCGCCTTCATGGCGCTCGAAGGCATGGGATTTGCGCTTGCGGCGGGGAGTTATCTCTACCTCGCCTACCTGTCACCGCAATGGCCGTTGAGCGCTTCGGCGCCGAACCACTGGCCGGGCACGATCGTGACGCTTTTGCTGCTCGCCAGCCTGGTCCCCAACCACGTGTTGAAACGCAACGCCGAGGCTTGCGCGATGCTGCCAGTGCGCATTGGCCTTGTAACCATGTCGCTGTTCGGGATCGCGCCGCTTGTCGTGCGCTGGTTCGAGTTTCCAGCCCTCAACATCTATTGGGACACCAACGCCTACGGCTCGATGCTCTGGGTCTTGCTCGGCTTGCACACCGCTCACCTGATCACCGATGTCGGCGACACGCTGGTGTTGACCGTCTTGATGTTCACGCGCCATGCCAACAGTGGCCGTCGTTTCGCTGACGTCGGTGACAACGTCTTCTACTGGGACTTCGTAGTCGTGACCTGGATTCCGATTTATCTCCTAATCTACTGGATGCCGAGGCTGGATTGAGATGCGCGCGCTTCAGTCAGGGACCTCATGGGGCGGTCTCGTGTCGGGGCCTTTGGCCTGGGCCGTATCGACGCAACTGAATTACGTCGTTGTGGAATGGCAGTGCGCCCACCGGCTTCCTGTCATACCCTTCATAGCACTGGTGCTTGCCGTAATGTCTCTGGTTGGCGGAGCGTTATCGTGGCGGGCGCGGCAACAGGGCGGCGCCTCCTTCAAACCAGAGCGCACGCGCGACACTGAGGCGTTCGTCGCCAATCTTGGCATGCTGGCCGCTGTACTGTTTGCGCTGGTCATAATCATGCAAGGCGCCGCCTCGCTCATTCTCGACGAGTGCATGCGATGAGCTTTGATGCGCTCTTCTCGGCCTCGATCTGCTATGGCGGCACCGCCCCGGGATGGACGCTGGCGCTGCCGATCTCGCTGCCGTTGGCAACCATCGCATTGCTCTATGCGACGGGCGCCGTTCGACTGTGGCGTAGGAGTGGGCGCAGCCGCCCGTTGCGATCACGACAGGCCCTGCTGTTCGCTGCCGGCTGGGCGGTATTGGCTTCTGCACTCGTCAGCCCGCTTCATGCACTGGCCGAGCGCATATTCACCGCACATATGATCGAGCACGAGTTGCTGATGGCGGTCGCAGCGCCTCTGCTGGTCGCTTCCCGTCCGGTGGCTGCGATGATGTGGGCACTGCCGATCTCGCTACGGCACACGTTTGGCGCAGCCGGGCACGCCAAAATGCTTCGGGCAGTCTGGGCCTCGACCAGCCGTCCCATCGCCGCCACCATGCTGCACGCCATCGCAATATGGGCGTGGCACGTGCCGGTGCTGTTCGAGGCTGCGCTCGAACGCGGTTTCCTGCATTATGCCCAGCATGCCAGCTTCTTCGGCACCGGTGTCTTGTTCTGGTGGGCGATGCTGCCGCGCCCAGGCCCTGAACAAGCCTATGGCAGCGCAGTCATGCATCTCTTCTTCACCTCGCTGCACACCGGTCTGCTCGGCGTGCTGCTCCTAGTCTCGCCGAGACTTTGGTACCCCGAAAATGCCGCCGGCGCGGAACTGTGGCACCTCAGTCCGCTCGAGGACCAGCAACTCGCCGGCCTGCTAATGTGGGTTCCGGCCGGCCTGATCTACGGCGGAGCTGCTTTGTTGCTGGCGGGCTTGTGGATCCGCTCGAGCGGACAGAGAAGCCGGGAGGCGTCGCATGCGTCCCGACCTGTCTAGGTTAATTTTCGGCATGAGCACCGTTGTTGCACTTGCAGCTTTAGCGGCGCTGACATGGTGGTCGCAACGCACCGATAGGGTCGAACGGGAAGCGAACAATGCAACCGGTGGCATTGCTGCCCGTGCCATACCGATCATGATGGCCAATGGTTGCGCCGGTTGCCATACGATCACCGGCGTCCCCGGCGCGCATGGACTGGTCGGCCCGCGCCTGGACTCCACCCTAGCCACCAAGGTCTATGTCGGCGGGATTCTGCCCAATAATCCGGAGAACCTGATCCGCTGGATTCGCGCCGCCAGGCAAATCAATCCACATACGGCGATGCCTTCGACCGGCGTTTCGGAGCAGGAGGCTCGCGATGTCGCGGCCTATTTGTATGCGCTCAGATGAACCACAAAGCTTGTCGTCTCGATCAGTACCTCGCGCGAATCTTCTCGAAGCTGACCGTAAAACGCGGCGGGATTAATCCCTAGCGGTCCTACGGCTCCGGCAAACTACAGATTGCTGCTCAGCTATTCGAAGGAATAGGTGAAACCTCCTTCGGAGGCTCCAACCGTCACCTTCGTCATCTTCTCGCCCTCGAGCGACCGGTTCAGCACGCCACGGCTCAACTCCGGCAGAAGCGTGTTAGTCAAAATGGCGTCGATCATTCGCCCGCCGGATTCGATCTCGGTGCAGCGGGCTTTGACCAGATCCATGACACCGTCACCGATCACCAACTCGGCATCGTTGCTCGAGCGCAGGCGGCGGGCGATCTTGGCGAACTGATGGCGGGTGATCGCTTCGATCATCATGTCCGAGAGCGGGTAATAAGGGATGGTCACCACCCGGCCAAGAAAGGCCGCTGGGAAAACCTTCAGCAGCGGGGCGCGCAGTGCTGTGTCGAGATCGTCGAGCCCCGCCCGCACCGTGCCGCTGCTGGTCCTGTCCATGATGACTTCGGAACCAACGTTCGAGGTGAGCAGGATCAGCGTGTTCTTGAAATCGATCCGCCGGCCTTCACTGTCGTCCATCATTCCCTTGTCGAAGACCTGGAAGAAGATTTCGTGCACGTCCGGATGCGCCTTCTCGACCTCGTCAAGCAGGATCACCGAATAGGGCTTGCGCCGGACCGCCTCGGTGAGGATGCCGCCCTTGCCGTAGCCGATATATCCGGGTGGCGCGCCCTTCAAGGTTGAGACCGTATGCGCCTCCTGGAACTCGGACATGTTGATCGAAATGAGGTTCTGCTCGCCGCCATAGAGCGTCTCGGCCAGGGCCAGCGCGGTCTCGGTCTTGCCGACGCCCGAGGGACCGCAGAGCAAAAACACCCCCACCGGCTTTTCGGGCGCGCCGAGCCCGGCGCGGCTGGTCTGCACGCGCTTGGCAATCATTTCCATGGCGTGATCCTGACCGACCACGCGCTCGGACAGCGTGACGGCGAGCCGCAGCGCCTTTTCGGTCTGGCTCGACAGCATCCGGCCAGTCGGGATGCCGGTCCAGTCCTGCACCACCGCCGCCACGGCGTTGCGGTCGACCGACGGCAGGATCAGCGGCGTCTCGCCCTGCGCTTCTGCGAGTTCGGCCATGAGCTCGCGCAGCCGCGCGAGAGCGGCAGCCGGGTCGGGTGGAGAAGGACCGGCAGCGGCCGTTGCTTCCGTATCGGTTTCGGGCGCATCGGGTTCGGGCGCCTTGATCTCAGATACATCGGCGCCTGCGGTTTCGGCCACCGCCCCCGAAGGCTCCACGGCGTCGAGCGGCACACCCTCGCCGCGCAGCCTGGCGCGCAGTTCCAGTATCTCGCCAACCAGCGCCTTTTCCCGATCCCAGCGTTGCTGCGCGGCAGCAAGCGTGAGTTCGGTCTCGGCAAGCCCGGTTTCGACCCGAGCCTGCCGGTCGGCCACGTCGATGCCGATCGCTGCCTCGCGGCCGATGATGGCGCGCTCGACCTCCAGCGCCTGGCGGCGGCGCATGATGTCCTCGACCTCGGCCGGGGTGGCATGCTGCGAAATGGCGACACGGGCGCAGGCGGTGTCGAGAAGGCTCACCGCCTTGTCAGGCAGTTGCCGCGCCGGGATGTAGCGGTGGGAGAGGCTGACGGCCGCCTCGATCGCCTCATCGAGTATCTGCACCTTGTGATGCTGCTCAAGAACACCGGCGACACCACGCAGCATGAGAACGGCGACCGCTTCCGACGGCTCATCTATCTTGACGACCTGGAAGCGACGGGTAAGCGCCGGGTCCTTCTCGATGTGCTGCTTGTATTCGGCCCAGGTCGTTGCTGCAATGGTGCGAAGCTCACCGCGCGCCAGCGCCGGCTTCAGCAGATTGGCCGCATCGCCGGTTCCTGCCGCGCCGCCGGCGCCGATCAAGGTGTGCGCTTCGTCGATGAAGAGGATGACCGGCATTTCCGAGGATTGCACCTCGTCAATGACCGCCTTCAGCCGTTTTTCAAATTCGCCCTTTACGCTGGCGCCCGCCTGCATCAGGCCGACATCGAGCATGCGCACGCTGACGCCCTGCAGCGTCGGCGGCACGTCGCCTTCGGCAATGCGCAAGGCAAAGCCCTCGACGACCGCGGTTTTGCCGACCCCCGCCTCGCCGGTCAGGATCGGGTTGTTTTGCCGGCGCCGCATCAGGATGTCGACGATCTGCCTGATCTCGGGATCGCGGCCGACGACCGGATCGATCTTGCCGTCGCGGGCGCGCTGGGTCAGGTCGGTGGCATATTTGGCCAGCGCCGAATCCCCGCCCGGAGCCCGCCGCGGCGTTTCGGCGGCGGCAACCGCAGTCGCGGCGCCGGCTTCGAGCGAACCCTCCATGACGTCCGCGAACCGCGCAATAACGGCCTGCGCATCGATCTTGTCGAATTCGCCGCTGATCTTCGACAGCAGGCCTTCCAGCACCGGCGTCTTCAGGCAGGCGAGCAGAATATGCGCACTGCGCACTTCCTCGACGCTGAATTCCAGTCCCGCCAGGCCCCAGGCCTCCTGGATGGCGTGAAAGATATGATCGGAAAATTCCTCGATCGAAGTGGCGCCGTAAGGCAGCTTGTCGACGGCGCGGGTCATATCGGCCGTGAGCCGGCTCGCATCCACCCCGGCGTCTGCCAGTATCAGCTGCACATCCGAGCGCTCTGAAAGCACCAGCTGCTCGATGAAGTGAACGAGCTCGACATAAGGATTGCCGCGCAGCTTGGCGGTGTCGGCCGCAGCCTTGAAGGCGCGCAAACAGATGGGATTGAGCTTGCCGACCAGTTCCTTGCGTTTAAAGCTCTGCGACGACCGGCGCTGTTCCATCGAACTTGCCCCTCCAATCTGCCAGCCAACAAACTGCCACATAAGCAGCGACTTGACAAAGAGCGTTTATGAGCGGGCCGTCCGGGTGTTCGATTCAGTCGATTTCTTCCGTCCCGGCGGGCGCCGGCGCCATCGGCTGCAACGCCATCGAACGCCCCGCCTGTCGGCGATGCATTCACCGACAGGGTTCGACAATCGAGCCGGCGCTTTCGAGCCCAGCGCGCCGGTTGCAGGCTCGTATTAAGATTGAGCATCAACTAAATTGTGGTAAAGTGTCGCAGTGTGGTAACGTTGGGTCAGGCACGGCCCAAGAGCCGCGCGCGGGGGATGGTGTGATCGATCTCGCACTCTGGCTGAATCCGCTGGACGGTGAAAATCCGTCGGGGGAGGATTTGCGCAACGATCCAGCCTTTCATGAGCTGGAGCGTCTCACCGAGCCGCAGGTCAAGGTCGTCCATGGCGGCCACAACCAGCCCTCGTCGCAAAGCACCATTCCGGTCGACTGGCCTGCCGTCCTCGACAAGGCGGAGGAATTGCGTGCGCATGGCCGGGATCTGCGCCTGCTCGTCATTGTCACGCGCGCGCTGGCCAATGAGCAGCGGCTCGCCGGGCTCGCGCATGGCCTGACCCTTGTTGCGCGGAGCTTCGATCAGCATTGGGAGACCATGCACCCGGCCCTGCGGCCGAGCCCTTCACCACGCGACTCCGCCTTGCGTCGCATCAACGCCCTGCTCGACCTCCAGAATGGCCAGGACGGGCTGCTGGCGGACTTGCGGCGAATGATTTTCTTCGCGCCGCGCCCTATCGGACCGATCAGCGGACGCGATCTGGAACAAGCCGCACTCGACGAACGGGTCATGCTTCTGGAAGCGGCTTCGGGATTGAATGCGGCGGAAAAGGCAACGCTGGCCAGCGCGCACGGTCAACTGCTGAACCGGGTTCATAGCGGGTGCAAGGCGCAGGCCGATCAAGCCAATGCGGAGATGATGTCGCTCGTTGCCGATGCCCAAGCGGCGATCACGGCTCTTGATGCGGTCGAGACGGCTCTCAACGTCCGTCTGCAGGGCGGTGGCGCCGCTGTTCCGGAATTGAAGCGGTTTCTGCAGCGTTTGCTGTCGACCCTCGAACGGAATTCGGCAATCGAGACCGCGACGAACGGCGCAGCCGAGCCAGCCCCCACGACTGCAGATCCGGAAATGCCTGCTCGAAACGGTCAAATGCCTGCAAAGGGCCATGGAGCCGATACTATGGCAAGTCTGGCGAGTTACGCGGAACCGAGCACGGGGCTGCCGGAGCGGATTTCCTCGCGCGACGACGTCGTGAAATGCCTCGACCTCGTCGTCGCCTTTTATGACCGCACCGAACCGTCGAGCCCGATCCCGCACCTGGCCCGCCGGGTGCGCCGGATGGTGCATATGGATTTCGTTGAACTGATGGAAGATCTCGCCCCGTCGGGGCTGAAGGAATTCCGGCTGCTTGCCGGCGTTCCCGATGCCAAGAAGACGGCCCAGAAGGATGAAAGGTAACGAGCCATGGCAGCTGAAAGCAAAGCGAAAGTCATCGAACGGAACCGCGCTCCGCGCGTGCAGATCGCCTATGACGTGGAAACCTATGGCAGCCCGACGACGATCGAATTGCCGTTCGTCATGGGGGTGATGGCCGATCTCTCCGGCGCTTCACAGACCAAGGAAGCGATGAAGTCGGTGCTGGACCGCTCCTTTGTCGAGACCGACGCGAACCGCTTCCCGCGTTTCATGGAGGCGCTTGGACCGCGCGTCAAAGCCCGCGTCAAGAATACGCTGCCCCAGGCGGAGGGCGCCGAGCGGGATGAAGAGCTGGCGCTCGATCTTACCTTCACCAAGATGGGCGATTTCGCCCCGGACAAGATTGCCGAGCAAGTCCCGCAACTGGCCGAGATCCTCAAGATGCGTCGCCAGCTCGAAGAACTGCTCGGCTTCATGGATGGCCGCGTCGACGCCGAAAAGCGCATAGCGCAGCTTCTGAACAACGAGCCGCTTCTTGGCAAAATCGCCAGCCAGGCATTGTCGGACGAAGACAAGGTTGAGGTGTAAGTCATGGCCGAACAGCAAAAGACCGCAGCCGTCGCCGCCGAGGCGGAGACCATCGATCTCGGAGAATTCAGCGGGCTCCTGGAAAAGGATTTCAAGGTCAAGAAGGACGACAGCGAGAAGCTGCAGCAGCTCGTTCGCAACCTCGCGCTGGCGGCACAGTCGCGATCCGACACCACGACCATCTCGTCCAACGCGATCAAGTCGATCAAGTCGCTGATCGCGGGCATCGACAAGATGCTGTCGGAGCAGGTCAACGAGATCCTGCACGCGCCGGAAGTGCGCGAAATGGAAGGCACATGGCGCGGCCTGTGGTATCTCATCAACAACACCGAGACGGATCAGAAGCTGAAGATCCGGGTGATGAACATTTCCAAGGAGCAGCTCGCCGACACGCTTGAAGACTATGAAGGCCAGATGTGGGACCAGAGCCCGATCTTCAAGAAGGTCTATACGGACGAGTATTCGATGCTGGGCGGCGAGCCGATCGGCTGCCTGATCGGCGCCTACGAATTCTCCAACCATCCGCGTGACGTCGGCCTGTTGCGCAACATCTCGGGCGTCTGCGCCTCGGCGCACACGCCGTTCATCGCGGCGGCCTCGCCGCGCCTGTTCCGCATGGACAGCTGGCAGGAACTGCCGAACCCGCAGGATCTGCAGCAGATCGTCTCCAACGCCGCCTACGCCTCGTGGCAATCGCTGCGCGAGAGCGAGGATGCGCGCTATATCGGCCTCACGATGCCCCGTGTCCTGGCACGGCTTCCCTACGGCACGGATACCGTTCCGGTGAAGGGTTTCACCTTCGAGGAAGAGGTCCAGGGCGACCACAACAAATATGTCTGGATGAACGCCGCCTTCCCGATGGGCGTGAACATAAACCGCAGCCACAAGCTCTATGGCTGGGGCACGCAGATCCGCGGCGTCGAGAATGGCGGCACGGTCATCAACCTGCCGGTGCACTCCTTCCCCACCGACGACGGATCGATCGCGATGAAATGTCCGACGGAAGTCGCCATCGACGACCGCCGCGAGGCGGAGCTGGCCAAGCTCGGCCTGATGCCCATCCTGCACCGCAAGAACACCGATCTCGCAGCCTTTATCGGTGCGCATTCGCTGCAGGACGACGAGACCCGCGCCGGCCGGCTGGTCGATCCCGACGCGCAGTCGAACGAGCGGCTGAGCGCCAACCTGCCCTATCTGTTCCCGGTTTCCCGGTTTGCGCATTACCTCAAAGCCATCGCGCGCGACAAGATAGGGTCGTTCAAGGAGCGGTCGGACATGCAGATCTGGCTGACCGAGTGGATCAACCGATACGTGCTGGCCAACCCGGCCTTTGCCGACGACAAGGCGCGCGCCAAGCGCCCGCTTGCCGCCGCTGAAGTCCAGGTGGACAGCGTCGAGGGTCGGCCGGGCTACTACAACGCCCGCTTCTACCTGCGCCCGCATTACCAGCTGGAGGGCATCAACGCCTCGCTTCGACTGGTGTCTGAACTACCGTCTGTAAAGGCATGATTTGCAGCAACATAATCCTGTTTTGTTTTGAAAACGCTGGAGGAAGACAATGCCCGTGAAAATTGATGGTTTTCTAAAAGTTCCGGATATCAAAGGGCCAAGCGTTCGAGACGGCCATGAGGACGAAATCGAAGTCCACGGGGTCGATTACAAGATCATCGCGCCATTCGATCCGAATTCGCTCTCGCGCCGCGGTCGCGTGTCGCTGGGGATGATCAAGTTCACCAAGCACTATGACAAGTCATCGCCCTATCTGAAAAAGGCGCTGTTCGACAACAAGGCGCTGGACGAAGTGGTGTTCTCCGCACGCCGGACCATCGATGGCGAGACCAGCGACTATCTGGTCGTCACCCTGACCGAGGCCTCGATCATGGAATACGACATGTCGCAGGCCAAGGACGAGGAAGACCTGATCGAGGAGGAGGTCAGCTTCGCCTACAAGAAGATCAAGTTCGTCTATGACAAGGATGACGAAATCGAAATGGATGTCTATGTCGGCAAGTGAGGCGCGGCGGCCCGGCGCCGACAAGCTGCAGGTCACCGGCAGTTCGCGGGCAAAACGCGAGGCGGTCCAGCCCTCTCTTTGGGACCGCCTCGTCAACGACCTGCCGGGCGTCACCTCCGAGATAGACGGGCTGCGCCATACCCTGCAGGACGAATTGGGCGCGGAGCGGCTGGACTCGCTGCTTGCCGGCAGCGCGCGGCTTATCGATGCCGACGCGGAGCTGACATCCGATCAGAAGCGGCGTCTGCACCGCCTGGGCTTTCAAACCCAGCACCGCGCCGAGATCGAAAGCCGTGGCGTGGTCGTATCGGCCCGCGTCCTCAGGGAGGCGGTGCGGCGCGACATCGAGGCCTTGTTCAACACCGAGCGTTTCGAAGCCGTTCCGCTGCTTTCCGATTTCGAAACCGAACAGGCTGCAGACAATCCGCCGTCGCTGGCCGATTTTCCCGAAGTGCGCCGAAGCGTGGTCAACTACGGCGTGCCGTCGTTTTCGGGCCGTTCGTCGCGCGACTTTGATCGCGATACCCTGGCGCGCGAGATCCGCTCGGTTCTTGCCACGTTCGAGCCGCGTCTCAAGGAAAGCGCAACCAAGGTAGCGGTGACCCTTGGCGACAAGAGTGCGGGCCTGAAGATCGAGATAGACGCTGTGCTGATCATGACGCCGACGCCGGAACGCATGCGCCTGCGCACGACAGTCAACCTCGACAACGGTTTGGCGCGGACCGAATTCAGGGAAAGCTGAGATGGATCGGGTCTTCGTAGAATATTACGAGGAGGAACTGACCCATATCCGCGGACTCGCGGCGGAATTTGCCGACATGCATCCGGCGGTGGCGCGCAATCTTTCTCTCGATACCGTCCCGTGCCCGGATCCGTATGTCGAGCGGCTGCTTGACGGCGTCGCTTTCCTCGCTGCACGCACCCGGTTGAAAGTCGACGCCGAGCGTTCGCGGTTTTCACGCAGCGTGCTGGATGTGCTGTATCCCGATCTGGTTACCCCGGCCCCGGCTACGGCAATGGCAGTGCTGAAACCCGGCCAGCAGGTCCAGTCGATGATTGCCGGCCATGTCATCAAGCGGAACACGCGGCTGATGTCCAGTCTGCAACCCGGCCTGTCGACGCGCTGCACATTCACCACCGCGCAGGAAATCACGCTGTGGCCGATAACCATCAATTCGGTCAGCTATTTCCAGGATCGCAGCGGGTTGGCGGCGGCCGGCATAACACCGATCGGCGGCGCAGGCGGCGAGGCGGCGCTGCGCATCACGCTGGGTCGGACCGGAAAAGGCAAGATCGGCGAACTGGCGCTCGACCGGCTTGATTTCTATTTTGCCGGGCGCACCAAAGCGCCATTGCTGTTCGACGCGATTTTCGGCGCCTGCTCGGCGGTTGGCGCCCGCGCCGAGGGCAAGGCCAATCCGCTGTCGCGGTTGCCGGAACCCGAAATGGTCGGCATCAGCGACGACGAGGCGTTGATGCCTCGTACCCGGCCGACATTCGAAGGCTACCGCCTGCTGCGTGAATATTTCATGATGCCCGAGCGCTTTCACTACGTGCGGGTTTCAGGACTGCAACCAGTCGTGCGCCGATGCGAGGCCGGGGTCGAGATCATCTTCATGTTCCGGCGTCCGGTACCCGAGCTTGCCGATGTGACGCCGGCGGATTTCGAACTTTTCGCGACACCGATCATCAACCTGTTCGAGCGTGACTGCAACGTCATCGAGCTCGATCCGCGCAGAACGCGGCAGGTGCTGCATGCCGACCGCACGCGGGCGCGCGACTTCGAAATCTATCGGGTGACCCATGTCGAGGACGCCGATGCCGAGGGTCCTGACGCCGAAATTCCAGAACTCTTCAGCCTGGGGCAAAACCGCAGCAATGGCTGGGTCTATTCCACCGAACGGCGCCCTCGCCGGGCCACCGAAGATGAACGGCGCGACGGACTGACCCGGACTTCCTACACCGGAGACGACGTTTTCCTTTCGGTTTCACGGCCGGCCGGAAGCCCGGCGAACCGGCCGCTGAAACGTCTCGACATCATGGCGCTTTGCACCAACCGCGATCTGCCGATCCTCGACGACAACCCTACCTTGACGCTGGAGACAGGCGATCCGGTCGAAACGGTCCGGCTTACCGGTGCCTTGCGCCCGCCGCAGCCGGCGATCCCGGCGGCGCTGCCCGCGGGCGCCGAAAGCGAATCCCGAGCCGATAATCTCGCATGGCGGCTGGTGGCGCAGTTGGCCCTCAACTTCCTCAGCCTGGCCAAGGAAGGCCGCGGTGTCGATCCGCTGCATGCGCTGCTCGATCTTTATGCCGACCGGGGAGATCCGAGCCTGGCTCGCAACGTGCACTCGATCGTTCGCATCGACTCGCGCTCCGTCATCGAACGGCTGCAGATCGATGGGCCGATGTGCTTCGGACGGGGCACGGAAGTGACATTGCATGTGGACCAATCGGTCCTGGCCGGGCAAAGCACATTGCTGCTTTCGGCCTTGCTTGCACGGCTGTTTGCCCGTCACGCCGGAATAAACGGCTTTGTGCGGACCCGCACGCGGCTGCTGCAGAAGCAGGAGGATGTGCCATGGCCGATGACGCCCGGCAATCGCTACCTGATCTAGGCAAGCTCGACCCGGGCCGGGCCGAAGCGCTGGATGATACGTTCGACTTTTTCGAACTGTTGCGCCGGCTCGAACAACGCGGCGGGCTGTTCGGCTATTCCGGCCGCGCGGATCGCGAGCCGGCAAGGCTCGGACAGCATGTGCGTCTCAGCTTTTCCGCCAAGGACGTGGTTGAATTCCGCGAAGCGAAGGACAAGACGCCGGGGACGGACGGGACACCGGCCCGGGTCACCGTTGCAAATCTCGGGCTGATGGGACCGGAAGGCCCGATGCCGCTTCATTTGACACGCTGGGTGCTCGATCGTCTGTCGCAGCGCTGGTTCACCGGCGCTGACGCACGACAGACCGTCGACACGACGTTCGTGGATTTCGTCAACATTCTCCAGCACCGGATGATCGCCCTGTACTATCGGGCCTGGGCGGACGCGCATCCGGCGGTACAGGTCGAACGTGCGGTCGGCGGCCGGGTCAGGGCCATGCTTGAAGCCATGGCGGGAACCGGACTTCCCGGCACCCAAAATCCCGATCTCGACGCCGTAAAACTTCGCCAGGCTGCGTCGCTCGCCAGCCAGGTCGACGGCCCGGAGCGGCTGACGCTGTTCCTGGCGGAAGCGTTCAAGGTGCCGGTCGCGATCAAGGAGTTCGTTGCCACCTGGATGACCATACCGGCGACGCTGCAGACCCGGCTTACCCAGGCTTACGCAGTGCTCGGCCGCGGCGCGACGATCGGCCCGCGCGTTTTCAGCCGCCAAAGCAGGATCGAGCTCCGCGTCGGCCCGCTCGGGTATGAGGAATTCAAGACGTTCCTGCCGGGCGGTCAACGCCTGAAGATGTTCAAGCAGGCGGTTCGCGACATGGTCGGGGAATCGCTCGACGTCGATCTGCGGATCGTGCTGGCGCGTGAAGCGGTGCCGCCGCCCCGTATCGGAGCGGTACAGCTCGGCCGAACCACCTGGCTTGCGCGGCCCGCTGAAAGGGGCGATGCTGACGATATGCGGCTGCGGACGATCGTCGGATGGCGGCCGGAAATGGCGGAGGTCGCGGCATGAGTCTGCTGCTGACGCTGGAGCACGGACCACGCACCCAGGCGGTACGGCAGACCCGGCTGGACGAGGGTGAACTCGTGATCGGCCGTAGCGCGGAGGCGGACTGGCAGATCGACGATCCCGACATGTTCGTTTCACGCGCCCATTGCAGGATCACCGGCGGGCCGGATGGATATTTCGTCACCGACACCTCAAGCAGCGGATTGTTCATAAACGGGGCCGACAGCCCGCTCGGCACCGGCACCTCGGTCCGTCTTCAGAACGGCATGCGGCTGAGGCTGGGCGACTACATCGTTTGCGTCGATCTGCAGGCGCCGGCCGCTCACGCACCAGCGGCCAGCCAAACGTTCGCAGAGCGGTCACCGCCGGCATCGCGAGCGCCGGTAAGCATCGGCCGCGATGACTTCTTTTCAGCCACGGTCGAAGAAGAGCCGCGCCGGCCGCGTCCCGCCGATCTGCCGAACCCGTTCGAGCAACCCGTTCCAGGAGCGTTCGAGCGCGCCAACCAGCGCAGTTCACCTGCCTTCGACGACCCGTTCAGCCTCGACCCGGTATCGACGCCGGCGCCGAACGGCGCCGGCTATTCCGAACCGCGTGGTGCGCCGGACGCCGCAGACCCATTCAGCTTCGATCCGGTGCCTTCCGGTGCAAGCGAGCCCGTTTCAAGCCAGTCTGTTTCAAGAAAGTCCTCCGAATTCGATGACGGTTTCGGTTTCGGGCCGGCCGCGTCGCCCGATCTGAGAAACGGCGCCGGCTCGACCGGTCAACGCAAACACATCGCCCCAGAGCCGCAGCCGGCCAATCCCTGGGATTTGCCTGGCCCCGCGGCAGCTATCCCTTCTCCGCCACGTGCTGGCTTTGCCGCCAAACCCGCCCCCTCCCCGGCAGCGGCGCAAGCGGCGAACATGGCCTTTCGCAGCGCGTTCTTGCGAGGCATGGGCATCGAGGAAGCCGAGTTTCCCGGGCGCGACAGCGTCGCGGAAATGGAAAAATTCGGTCGCGAGTATCGGCTCATGATGGAAGGCCTGATGCAGCTGCTGCGCAAGCGAGCCGAGGAAAAAGGAAACGCGCGCGTCGCCCAGACGGTGGTTGGGGCCTCTGAAGTCAATCCGCTAAAATTTCTGCCGACGGTCGACGACGCCATCGTGACCCTCATCGCCGAGCGCAGCCCCGGATTTCTGGCCGGTGAAGCGGCAATCGCCGACGCGGTCCGCGATCTCGCCCAACATCATGTGCGCGCCTGGCGAGGCGTGCAGTCCGCCTTGCGGCGAATGATTGACCGTTTTGACCCGGCAGCGATCGAGGAAGAGCTCAAATCGAGTTCCGCGATCGGCACCGTGCTTTCGGGCGGGCGCCGCGCAAAACTGTGGGAGCTTTACCAGAAACGCCATCGTGAAATCGCCCAGAGTGCGGAATCGAGCTTTTTGGGCGAAATCGGCGCTGATTTTCGGGATGCATATGAGGAGGAGTGAAACATGATCGATCGCCGCGAATTTGTCGTTGCCCTGGGCGCAACCGGGCTGCTTGCTGCTTGCCAGAGCGGTCCGCCAAAACCATCCGCGGTGACCGTCAACCTGACCGGCGCGGCCGGCATGAACCCGGGACCAGGCGGCGGCGACCGGCCGGTGACGGTCCTCGTGATGCGGCTGCGCAGCACCGGCAAATTCAACTCGGCCGATTATTTCGCGCTGCAGGGGGATGCCGGCTCCGCACTCGCAGGCGATCTCATCGGATCCGACCAGATCTCCGTCGGGCCTGGAAAGACCGCATCCAAAACCATCACGGTCGAGCCGGACGCGGCTGCGCTGGGCTTCGTTGCCCTGGTTCGCGAGCCCGGCGGCCGGACCTGGCGTACAACCAAGTCGGTGTCGTCGGGATCAACAGTTACCGTCAACGTCACGCTTGGCAGCGGCGGCATTTCCGCCTAGCGGCCAGGGCAAGGGGTGCTCGATGCAGGAAGTAGCGGCATGAGCGATGCAAACAGGGTGCTGTGGTCCGAAGGCCTGTTTCTCCGGACCCAGCATTTTCAGCAGCAGGATCGCTTTTTCGAGGCGACCGTGCGCGGCGCGTTGCAGGCCGGGCAGCTGCATACGTTCGGCTTTCAGCAGCTGACGCTGGACCAGGCGATGCTCGATGCCGGCCAGGTCTCGATCCTGTCGGCACGGGGCATCTTTCCGGATGGAACCCCGTTCTCCATCCCGGACCTGATGGACGCGCCACGACCGCTGCCGGTCACCGCCGATACCGGCGCCGGACCAGTGCTGGTCGCCCTGCCGCTCGAGCCTGCCGGCGGTGTCGGCTTCGATCCGGCGCACGCCGCATCGACAGGGGCACGCTATCATGGGCGCATCGTTTCGGTGCGCGACGCCGTCCAGGGCGGTTCGGATCCTGAAGAAATCGAAATCGCCCGCCCGCAGGCGCTGCTGATTGCACCGGGAAAATCGGTTGGCGGCTACACCGCCCTGCCGATAGCCGATATCAAAGGGGTTCGAGCCGACGGCGGCGTCTCGCTGGACGAGACGTTCCTGCCGCCGACACTGGTCACCGGGGCGGTGGCCTGGTACCGGCAGCTGCTTCTGGAAGTTGTCACCGGCCTCGACCAGATCGCCGAGGCGCATGGCAAAATGGTCATGGGCGGGCCAGGGCGCAGCGTCGAAGACCTGCTGATGCTCAATCTCGCCAATGCGGCGCGTCCGCGACTGGCCCACATGCTGGCTCAGGATGTTTTCCATCCGGCCGAGCTTTACCTGGAGCTTGCCGGTCTTGCCGGTTCAATGGCGACCTATGGCTCGAGCGCGCGACGGCTGAGCGAGTTGCCGGCCTACGATCACATGGCGCCCGGCCCCGCCTATTCGGCGCTGGCCGACGCCCTGCGCTCGCTCATCTTGAGCCTGCGTTACATTGAGCCTAAATCACGCGCACTGCCGGTCATGCGGCATTCGACCAACGTCTGGAAAATCCGCATCGACAACCCCAAGCTGCTGGTGGCCAGCCGGATCGTCATCCGGGTCGGCTCCGAGCTGTCGGAAGATGCGTTGCGCAAGATTTTCGTCAACCAGGCGACCGTCGGTTCGGCCGATCAGTTCGAGGGCCTGTGGAAATCCCGTCTACCCGGTATTCCACTGAAGCCGCTTCATTCGCAGCCGCGCGAAATCCCCTACGATGGCGATCGGCTGTGCCTTGAGCTCGATCAGAAAAGCGAGCACTGGGCCTCGCTGCTCGATGCCCCCGGCTTCGTCATCGGCGTGTCGGGCGTGCTGCCGAGCGAGCCGCAGGTCGACTGCTATTCGGTAAACAGGTGAGATGATGAGCCGCGATGATCCTTTCGGACTGTCGGAGGATCGCGAACGCACGCGCATACGACTGACCGGCGCGCCGATGCCGCGACCGATGACGCCACTGTTGTCGGGCGTGCCAATCAAACGCTCGCGTACCCATCCCAACACGCTGGTCAACGCATTCGCGCCCCTGCTCGAGTTCGCGCCCGAGCTTGAAAGCGCGCTGCCGCCGGAAAACCCGGAAGCGTTGCGCACCCGGTTGCTCGATGAGCTGGTGCGGGCGCGTGACGCGGCAATGGCGGCGGGGTCCTCCCTGGAGCGCGCCGACCAGGCAGCCTGGGTGGTGGCGGCGTTGCTCGATGATTTGGCCCTGAACACGCCATGGGGCGGCGCCAGCGCATGGCCGCGCCAGCCGCTTGTGGTGATGCTGCGAGGCGATGTCGATGCCGGCACGCAGTTCTTCACGCGTCTCGACGAACTGGAGCGGCATCCGAACCGGGATCGCGAATTGCTCGAACTGCAATATCATTGCCTGGCGCTCGGCTTCCGCGGCAAATATCGTGTGCCAGGCCGGTCGGGAGATCGCTCGCTCAATGCGGTTCGCGTTGCTGCGGCGCGCTTTCTGCGCGATGCCGATGCCGACGGCGCGCCGCTGTCGCCGAACTGGAAAGGCGTGATCGCATCCGACGAGCCGCAGCGCTTCATCGTGCCGATCTGGGTGATGGGGCTCGGCGCGGCGGTTCTCGCCACTGCAATCTATCTCGGCCTGTCGATGGGACTGAGCAGTCAGGCGGTCGAGCTTTCGACGCTTGTTCGTGCTTTGCCGCCGCCAGCCCGCGGCGAGATCAGCCGGACATCGCCACAAGTCGACGCGCCGCCGCCGGAGGCGGTGGATTTCGCGCTGGTGCCGGAGTTTCAGGCCGGAGCGCCGGCCAATCTCAGGGCTGCGCTAAGCGGCACCGAGAGCGTTTCGCTGGCCAGGCTGATCATTCAGGCCTCCAACCCCGAACTGTTCCAGTCGTCGCGGCCGACACTGACGGAAGGCTTCGAACCGCTGATCGGTTCAATCGCCAAAGTGATCCTCGCCAATCAGGAACTGATCGGCAACATCACCGTGGTCGGCCATACCGACAGTATTCCCTTGCAACGGTCCAATCCGCTTTCCACCAACCAGCGGCTGTCGGAAGCGCGCGCAGCAACCATTACCGAGATGCTGGTCCAGAACGGTGTGCCGCAGGACCGCATTCGCTTCGAAGGACGTGCAGCTACCGATCCAGTGGCCGACGACAGCACCCGCGCGGGACGGGCCTTGAACCGCCGCGTCGAGGTGCTGGTCGAAAAGAGGCTGTGAGATGTTCATCCTGCGCTTCCTCTGGGCGGTTCTGACATCGCGCTGGCTGTGGACGCTGATCGGCATCGCCCTGCTTTCCCTGGTTATCTGGGTGTTCGGCCCGATCGTCAGGGTCGGTGCATACGAACCCTTCGCCTCGGAAAATGTCCGCATCGTCATCATTGCGCTGCTGGTCATTTTTTGGCTGATCTGGCTGATCGTCGCGCAGCGCCGGGCGATCCGGGCCAACCGCATGTTCGTCGCCGAAATCGCTGCGCCCGTGGTGGAAAAACCGCTGAGCCCCGGCGAAGAGAACGTCGCCGCCGTCGGCGCCAAGTTCGCCGAGGTTATGGTCGAATTGAAGCGCCGCAAGCTGGGCGGACGCAAGTTCCTGCGCGAGATGCCCTGGTACGTGATCGTCGGGCCGCCGGCCACCGGCAAGACCACGGCCTTGCGCCAGTCCGGCCTGAACTTTCCGATCGACCTCACCGACGATCTGCAGGGCGTTGGCGGCACCCGCAACTGCGACTGGTTTTTCTCCGAGAACGCGGTTCTGATCGACACGGCGGGCCGCTATGTGCAGCAGGAGAGCCAGCCGGACGTCGATGCGGCGGAATGGCTGGGCTTCCTCGACCTCTTGAAAAAGCATCGCGGCCGCCGGGCGCTCAACGGCGTGATCGTCGCGCTTTCGATCGATGTGCTTTCAGAGGGCGACGAAGCCATCAAGGCGCATGGCCGCAAGATCCGTCGTCGCCTGGCAGAGCTCAACGACCGGCTAGAAATCCGCCTTCCGGTCTATCTGATGCTGACCAAGGCCGATCTCATCAAGGGTTTCGAGGCTTTCTTCGGCGGCCTGTCGACGGCCTCGCGCGAGCAGGTCTGGGGCACGACCTTCGCGCTGGATGCGCGTGTCGACGCAAAGACCATAGAACGGGAAATCGCTACCCTTGCGACGGAACTCGAGCGGCGGCTGGTGCCGCGCCTGGAGGACGAGGACAAGCTCGCCGCCCGCGCCGAGATTTTCAGGTTTCCCGCCCAGCTGACGAGCCTGTCCGAGCCGATCCAGGTGCTGGTCGAGGCGATGTTCGGCGAAAGCCGCTACGAAGAGGCCGCCTGGCTGCGCGGCCTCTATCTGACGTCGGCGACCCAGGAAGGGGCGCCTATCGACCGGCTGACCGCGGCGCTGTCGTCATCCTTCGGTCTTCCGCCGCGACGGGCGATGCCGGCGCCGCGTGTTGAAAAACGCAGCTTTTTCCTGAAGAACCTGCTGACCGAGGTCATTTTCAGGGAAGCCGGCCTGGGGACGTTCGATCCGCTGGCACAGCGCCGCCGCGCCTGGATCTGGCGTGGCGCCGCGGCCGCCTGTGCCACCGCCGCCCTGCTGGCCGGTGCGATGTTCACGTGGTCCTACTATGACAACCGCAATGCAATCGCAGCACAGGCGGGCCAGTTCGATGCGCTGCAGGCGCCGCTGACCGCGGCAGCCGCGAGCCCGGCATCGGTGGAGCAGCCCGCCATCGACAGCGCGCTCTATGCGATGGCCGAGGTCGCAAACGCCCGTACCGCACCGCCGAGCAGCGCCCAGGACCTGCTCGGGCCGTCGGCGTCGGCAGAGCTGCTGCGGGCGCAGGCCGACACTTACGACCACGCTTTGCGCAACGTCCTCGAGCCGCACATGGTCGCCCTGCTCGAGGCGACCATGTGGCGGCAGATCCGCGATCCGGATTTCATGCTGGGGGCGCTAAAGACCTATCGCATGATGACCGGCCTGTCGCAGATGGACGCCGACTACGTCCAGAGCTGGTGGGTCAACGACTTGCCGGAATTCGCACCGGCGGCGCCGTTTCCGACCGCCGACGCGGAAGAGCACCAGCTTGCCGCGATCCGTCGCATGACGGTCGACGACAGCTACATATCAGCGGATCAGGCGTTGGTCGCCGAGGCGCTGAAGACGGTTTGCACGATTTCGCTGCCGGCGCGTGCCTACAGGCAGTTGCTGGCCGACCCGGCGGTGGCCGGCCTCAAGGAATGGATCCCGGCGAATTTCGCCGGTCCCAACGGCGCCAAGGTTTTTGCACGGCGTTCCGACAAAACGCTGCGCGTCGGCATTTCGGGCGCGTTCACCTATTCCGGCTTCCACGATGCCATTCTCGAACGGGTCGAGGACGTCGCCGCCCAGGCCGCGCTGGATCGGGCGGTCTTTGCCGGAGGCTGTTCGGAAAATTCCGAGACCTCGGTCTCGGCGCTGTCCGAGGATATCCTGAAACTCTATTACGAAGACTACATCGCGCAATGGGACAGCATCCTGCGCGATATCAGGCTCGCGCCATTGGCCGACCTGAATGTCGCCAGCGAGAACCTAAAAGACCTTTCGAGTGCCGATTCCGCGCTGAAGCGCCTGCTTACGGCGGTGGTCCAGGAGACCGAGCTGACCCGATCCGATGAAGCGCCGGCCGCCGACAACAAGGCGGCAGCCAAGGGCACCTCGAAACTGCTCGGCAAGCTGGGGAAGCTGGGAAAGATCGTGAAGACAGGTGCAAAACTGCTGCCACGCGCGGGTTCCGCCGACGAGGTCGATCTTACCGGCACTCTGGTTGCCGAACATTTCAAGCCGCTCAAGGGGGCGATCGCCGAGGTCGATGGCCAGCCGCCGGCACTCGATGCCGCGGTGGTGGCGCTGACCGCACTTTCGAACGTGCTGCAGACGGTCACGGCCAATCCCGACCCGCAGGACGCCATCAAGAAGCAGGGTGGGCTGGCCGAACTGACGGGAGCGGTCGCGAGGCAAGCGCAGATCCTGCCCGATCCGGTCGACGATTGGCTCGGCGGCATTGCCGGCGACACCAGCGGCCTGACACAGAAGGCGGTCACCTCGGAGCTCAACGCCATCTGGCGAGCCGACATCCTGCCGTTCTGCCAGGCGGCGCTGAACGACCGCTATCCGTTCAGCCCCGAAAGCGCGGTCGACGTCAATGTCCGTGATTTCGCCCGCCTGTTCGGGCCGGCCGGGATGATCGACACATTCATCAACGACCATTTGATCAGCTATGTCGACACCGCCAGCCAGCCATGGAAATGGCGCGCCGATTTCGGCCTCGACGCGGCGGCCCTGGCGGCGTTCGAACAGGCCAGGCGGATCCGCGACGATCTGTTTCCAGGCGGTACCGGCCCGGTGATGAGTTTTACGCTGCAACCGACGGACCTGTCGCCCAACGTGACGCGCGTGACGCTCAACCTCGATGGCCAGAACCTCGTCTACTACAACAATGCGACGCGGCCGCAGCCGATGACCTGGCCCGGCAAGGACGGCACCGGCGTCATCTCGCTCGCCTTCCAGCCGATCGACGGCTCGCCCGAAGTCATGTTGAACGAAACCGGCAGCTGGGCGTGGCTGAGGCTGCTGCGCAGCGGCCGCTTCACCGGCACCTCGCTGTCCGACGTCTACAGCCTGCGACTGGGCACGCAAGGCATGTACGCCGATTTCGAGCTCAAGGCGGCAAGCGTCGAGAACCCTTACAATCTGCAGATGTTCAAGAAATTCTCATGTCCGCCGCAGATATGATCCTGCCTGGCTTTTACGGCAAAATGCCTGCCACCGGCGATTTCGTCACGCGGCGGCTGCCAGGCGATTTCGTGCGCGTATGGGACCGCTGGCTGGCGCAGCACATCGTGCCGCTGATCGGCTCGGAAACCTGGCCGCGCAGCACCGCGCTGCGCTTCCTGGCCGGCCCGGCTGCGTTCGGGCCATCGGCGGGCATCATTCTGCAGAGCGCCGATAGGGTCGGCCGGCAATTCCCTTTGAGCGTCGTCGCACAGCTTCCTGACGCTTCCATTCAGTTGGCTCGCGCCGATGCATGGTTTGCCGGGATTGAAGGGGCTGCCATCGCCGCCCAGCATGGCGAGCTGACGCCTGACGAACTGGATACCGCTTTGGCCGCACTGCCGGTGCCGCCAGCCGAGTCGGGCGAAGAGGTCATCAGCGACATGGTGATGTGGACTGCGCACTCCGACATTTTCGATATAGATCCGCAAGCTCCGCAAGCGACGCTGGAGCAGATCTTTGCCGCCAACTGGGAGACCAGCTGATGCAGATCTGGAACCAGATGGGGTATCCGCACGAATTCACCATGGGCATGGACAAGGCCGGCCATGAGTGGATCGTCGTGGTGGTCAAAGGCACGTTCGACTTTCCCGCGAAGCCCGGCGGACCGGTACAAAAATCGGCGGAACAGATTCCGCTGGTCATGGCCGACACGCACACCGGGCTGCCTGGTTATTCGGCCACGTTATGGGAGACCGATTTCGCCTTCCGCAAGCCGCGTTGTGATATCGTCGCCAATGGCTGCGCGTATGCGCCCGGCGGGCGCCCAGCGGAGCGCGTACCCGTCGGCATCAAGGTGGGCAATTGGTCGAAACTCTTCGAGGTGGTGGGCACGCGCGAATGGCGCGCCATAGGGCCAGTGTTTACTGCCACCGCGCCGCAGCCCTTCTTGAAACTGGCCATCTCCTACGATGTTGCCTGGGGTGGCGTCGACAAACTGGACCCTGAAGACAAGCTACCTGCCAGCTATAAGTACAATCCGGTCGGAACCGGCTGGTCGCGGACCAAGAACCAGCGCCTCATTCCCGGCCTGCGGCTACCGAATACGCAAGCTGTCGGTGAAGACATCCGCTCGCCGTTCGGCGACTACAACCCCATGAGCTTCGGCCCGATGGGACGCGGCTGGCCTGGCCGGATCGAATATGGCGGCACCTACGACGACAACTGGGTGAAGAACATCTTTCCGTTCCTGCCGCCGGATTTCGACGAGCGCTACTTCCAGATGGCACCGCCTGACCAGCAGATCGATCACCCAAGGGGTGGCGAAGAGGTGCAATTGGTGAATTTGACACCCGAGGGACGAGTGAGTTTCAGGTTGCCGGCGACAGGATTGCCCATCACTTTTTTCAAGGATGGACGGCAAAGCTTCGAGAGCCAGCTCCTACCAGACACAATTCTTTTTGACCCGGAGGTTCGCAAGGTCTCGCTGGTCTGGCGTGCCTCGCAGCGCATCCACCGAACGCTTCTGGATTTTTCCGAAGTATGGATCGGACCGCCGACAAAGGGCATGCTCAGAGCCGTCCGCTTCAAGAAGCGTTATGTCCGTGTCCAGGCGCGGAGACGCAGAATGCCGGAAGACGCATGATGGCGGTGGTGGATATCCTGTCGGTCGGCATGGTTACCGCCGTCGGCCTCGATGCGCCGTCGAGTTGCGCAGCAATGCGCGCTGGGATCGATGGATTTCAAGAGACGCGATTTGTCGTTCCCAACGGCGAGAGACTGGTTGGCGCCCCAGTACCGCTGCCCCGGAACTGGATCGGCGAGAAGCGGCTTGCGCATCTAGTGTCAGGGGCAATCGTGGAAGCGTTCGATCAGGTCCCGGGAGCGCGGGGCCAAACGGCGTTAATACTATGCCTGGCGGAAGAAGATCGGCCAGGTCGACCTGTGCGCAACATGGTGCGACTACTCAATCGCATCTCCGAGTACACCGAGGTGGAGACGGTAGGTCGCTCCCGGATCGTGACGCACGGGCGTCCATCGGGACATGTCGCCCTCGATCACGCTGGCCGCATGATCGCCGCCGGAGAATTCAGATACGTGATGATCGCAGGTGTCGACAGCTATCTGACGGCAGAGTCGACGATGCATTATCTAGCGGACAAGAGGCTGCTCACCCCAGAACAACCAAACGGATTTATCCCTGGCGAGGCCGCAGCAGCAGTGCTTTGCGGCGCGCCAAGTTATGGCGGCTTTCGGCTGACGGGCCTTGGACTCGCCAGAGAACAGGCAAGTATCTACAACAAGCAAGATCTGCCGTTGAGAGGCGACGGCATGGCCTCCGCATATGACGCTGCGCTGTCCCAGAGCAGAGTAGGCATGAACCAGCTAGGATACCGGATCTCGGATCTAATCGGCGAGCAGTACTGGTTCAAGCAAAGCGCATTGGCGCAGATGAGGCATCTGCGTGGCAGGCACGATTTTCAGGATTTTTGGTCTCCCGCCGAGAGCCTTGGCAATATCGGTTCTGCCGTTGTCCCTGTCATGCTCGGAATGGCCTATGTGGCCGCGCAGAAAGGCTATGCGGCCGGCAATCCCGTGTTGATTGAGGCGTCCAACGACGCCGGTGCATGCGGCGCGGCGGTTCTTGTCGCGAGGGCGGCCTGATGACCGTATACGCCAATGGACTAGAGATCGTCTGCAAGAAGCAGTCCAACAAAATTATCGCTTCTTTTCCAGACGTCTGCTTCACTCCACCCGAGAATCCAGCCACGCCGCCTGGCGTTCCCGTGCCCTATCCATCCTTTGGCTTCGACAAGAAGACCGACAAAGGGACGGGCACGGTTAAGATTCGCGGTGAAAATGTCTCGCAGAAAAACAAGTCGTACTACGAAGATACCACGGGAACTGAAGCGGGCCGTGCTGCAAAGAAAGGCATCATCAGTTCGAACAACACCGGCAAGGCATACGCCATCGCCTGGTCCGGGAACGTAAAGTTCGAGAAGAATCCGGTCAGCCGTTTCGTCGACATGGCAACAAACAATCATAGTTCGCCCATGGCAAACGTCATCCCAAACGGGTTCATCTCAAACGGCGCGTTCGTTAATCCCGCCAAGCCCGAAACAAAATGTCCCTGCTGTGGCGCTCAGCCGGCGCACGCAAACCAAGTCGACGGCAATGGCGACATGCTGCAGCCAATCAAGGAAGATGACTTCTACAACAATATCGTCAAAAATCGACAGTTAAAGATCGATAGTATTGCTAGAGACATAGAAAGAGGCGATAAGTACACATTGGATCCGACCTCCCTACAGAAAGTCAGGGACGGTTGCGACAAGCAACTCAAGGACGCCCAGGACGCAAAGGCGACAATTGACGATGCGCGCGCTCAGAAGCCGCCTTGTCCCAACCTTCACGATCCGGCAGACACTGGCTGCGGCGTTCATTTCAATATGCCGCATTCTCTCGACAGCATGGTTCCTCCATCGGTCTCCGGAAAGTCCAATCGAAAGAGTTTCTACCGCGAGAACATTCTGGGTTTTAAGGACTCGGTTCGTCAGGCCAGCATCGCTAGCCATACAAAGCCTGACGGGAGCCCAATCAAGGCCAAGGGCGAGACGGTAAACCACAAAACACCGCTTCAAGCGGGTGGCTGCCCGACAAGTCAGAGCAATCTGATCCCCAATAGCGCACTTACGCCAGAATGCCAGAAGGTTGACGCCGCTCAAACGAAGCTTCACGATTTCGGAGAGAAGGATTGGTAAGCCCAAGACCGCAAAACTGGAAGCAGCAGCACCCACTCCTTGAACGTGGTGCAGCTTTCCATTTCCCACGCGACCATTGGCGCATGACAGGCAGCGCCATCCCTGCAACTGCAAGGGACAATCCGATGACCGTCTGTGAAGACGTGCTGATGGCCTGTCGGGAGGGTCGATTCGATGAATGCTCTTCGCTGATCCCTCTTATCAAGCGCTACGACTATGGCATCGTCTGGGGCGCCGCATCCTTACTGCTGTCGCGAGCCGGTTCCGGCAAAATCCTTCGGCAGCTGGTCGAATCGTTCGCTCCCGAAATCTTTCACCTGCGAGACACCTTCGTGCAACAGTGGGTGTCGGAGACGCTGTTGAGTTCAGGCCTGAGTTGGACAGTGCCCGTGGCGCTGAACATCATGAAAGCGCAGACTGATCGCGAGAAGGAGTTTTCAATTCCTACATATCTGTCCTTCCTGCTCGAATCTGAGCGGGGTCTGATCATGGACGGCCCCGATGAGATCCGCGAGGACGGTTGGCCAGAGTGGTATGATGCGCCATTTCACTACGACGACGAAGGATATGTCGCGATGGTCACCGCGCGGCATACGGCGGTGGCCTCAACGCTTTCAAATCCTGCGACAGGCGCGATATTCGAGGGCTCGCCTCTCGATTTCGACAAGGTCGCTCACCGAACCCTGGAACTCGTTTCCGAACGGCGAGATGTGGAAGAGGTCGTAATCGGCCGATCTATGCTTGAGGCAGCCACGGGGTTTGACCTAACTGCTATGTACAAAGACTTCCTTCTCGATCCGGTGGCTGCGGGAATGGCGCTGGAGGAGTTTTTCGACGAAGTCGACCTGAGCCGGTTCGTCACGGGCCAACGCTATTTCTTTGGTCGTCAGATACCCGATTAGAATCTTTCATCGCTGGATAGGAACAATACGGTTCTGTTGTCCGATTATCTTGCGGTCGCCGTCAGGTAGCGGCGCACCTTTTCCAGATCAAGATCGTCGACCTTGATCGGCACCGTGCTTGCCAACATGCGAACGACGAACAATTCTCCCCGCTCCGGAAATTCGTCATAGCGCTCTTGGGCAATCTTTTTGCCGACATCCCCAGCTACAAACAATCCGTCCAGATGGGCCTCTAGCCGGTCTACGACACGCGCCAAGCGCTCGTCATCCATGTCCGGATTCTCACCTGGATGGAGCAGATTGTAGTCGTAGACGGTCCACAGAAACGCGGCCATTTCCGCGTGCTGCCTGACGATCTCGTAAAGAACCGGCGGCGTCATCAGTTCAGATTCACCGAGCCGCCGCGAATACGGTTGGTGGCACTCGCATGGCTTGTCAAATATGTGCCGCGGATGGTGATGCGGCCATCCTTCTCCATGATAATGACTGCTTTGCCGCATCGCAGCACGATCCGGTCGTCACTGACGATTGTCACAGTATCGCTTTTTTGGATTGCCGGATGCGTCTTCGATTTGCGCGGCGGCTTTACGATCCGTCCGACGATGAGCGGCTTTGTCACATCGCCTTCCTGGAACAGCAACGCGACTTCCGACCCGATCATTTCAGGCGTCAGATCAGCCAGTGTGTGGGCCGAAAGAGCGGTGTCCCTTGGATTCCCTGGGAATACGACAAGAGGCCCAGCGTCGTCAAAGCCCAGGAAAACGCCGATCACTACACCGTCTACGCGCTGAATTGTCTTCGCCATCCAAACCTCAGTTCTGCTTGATCTCCGAGCCTTTCATGACAATATCAGACGAGGCCTTCGCCGTGATCTTGCCACTTCCGGTCAAAGTGATGTCCTTGCCCTTAATGCCGATCGTTCCATCCTTTTTCATGATGATGGAGGCATCACCACATTTTATCGTAATCTCGTCCCCGGCATCGATAACAAGCTTCTTGCCCACGCCGATCGAGCCATTCTCCTTGATCGTGATGCTGCCGCTCTTCCCGACCTGCAACGCGTAGGCCCCCCCGACATCCGTCAAATCATCGGCGGTTACACTTGCCTGACGTCCCTTGCCAATCTTGGTCGCATGAGCTCCTCCCACATCGAAGCTCTGATCTGCCCCAATCTTGACAGCCTGGCTTGCGCCGACGCGCCATGTGTCTGATGCGGCTATTTTGTGGGTCTGACCCGCTCCAACGGTCATCGACCGCGCCGCCCCGATCGTGTTCATCTGAAAAGCACCGACAGTTCGGGTCTCTGCGGCACCGACGGAATCAATGCGAGCAGCGCCCACTGTAATCGTCTGAACCGCTCCCACGGTCTGAGTGTGGTTGATGTCCACGTTTTCCGTCGAGTTCGCCACGATGTGGATCGTCTCGTCCGCGCCCACCGTCAGCGAGCGATTCACCCCCACCGTCTCGGTGTCGTTGTTGCCGATATCCGTGGTCTGGTCGACGCCGACCTTGACCGTTTTGTTGTTGCCGACGTCCTCGTCGAGGTTGTGGCCGACGGAGTGCTTGGCGTCGTGGTCGATGCGGTCGGACTGGTCGTGCTGCACCAATTTGGTGCGGTCGTTCTTGATCAGAAGGTTGTGGTCCTTCTGCGCCTGGAAATTGACCAGTTCGGAGCCGGCCTTGTCCTCGAACATCAGCTCGTTGTAACCGCCGCCGCCTTTCGACGAGTCGGACTTCCAGCCGGATTGCGTGGCGCTGCCCGGCAGCCCGTAGGGCGGCATCTGCGAGGCGTTGTAGACGCGGCCGGTGATGATCGGCAGATCCGGGTCGCCTTCGATGAAGTCGACGATCACCTCCTGGCCGATGCGCGGGATCTGGATGAAACCCCAGCCGCTGCCGGCCCAGGTCTGCGACACCCGCACGAAACAAGAACTGTTCTGGTCCTTCTTGCCGAGACGGTCCCAGTGGAACTGGACCTTCACCCGTGCATATTTGTCGGTGAAAATTTCCTCGCCGGACGGGCCGACCACCGTCGCCGTCTGCGGGCCGCGCATGATCGGCCGTGTCGTGACCCGCGGCGGGCGATAGGCCAAGGCGGTCGGCGCCACGCCGAGGATCACCTTGAAGTTCTCGCTTTCGACGTCGGCAAGGGCTCTGTAGCCGGGATCGAACAGCCTGTATTCGGCGCTGACCACCAGATATTCCTGGTTCTGGTCTTCCCTTGGGAAGCCGTCCAGCTTGAACGTGCAGCCGGAATACAGGCCGCGCACGGTGCCGACTGCAGCAATGCGCTGGTGCACGGCCTGAATTTCCTCGCGCCGTATCGCGGCCAGGCTGTCGCCGCGGCCGACGTCGAGATGCGCGCCCGGCTGGCGGTAGTTCTCGCCCGCGGCCAGCTTGTGACTGAACGGCTGGGCGGATTTGGCCATCAGGTCGGCGCCCGGCTTCTCGAAATCATAGTCGGTATGGACATAGGCGCCCGGCCGCACCGAGCTGCCCGGAATCCATTCCGTGATGTATTCGACATCGCGCCGGGAGCCCTGCCCTTCAAAGTGATAGGGCACCTTTTCATAGCCCGGCGCCGGCTTGAGCTTGTTCATGGCATCGGCCAGCACAAGCGTGTGCTTGCCCTCGTCATGCTCGAAGAAATACAGGATGCCTTCGTGCTCGAGCAGCCGCTGCACGAAATCGAGATCGGTCTCGTCATACTGGACGCAATACTCGCGCGGCGGATAAGACCCTTGCAGGCGCTTCTCGAATTTTGCCGTGCTGTATTTCGAGAAAACCTCCTCGACGATTTCGATGACGCTCATGTTCTGGAAAATACGGCAATCGGTGGTATTGCCGAGAAACCAAAGCCATGGCCTGATGACGGCTTCGTAGTAAGCCAGACGGTCCTCGATCCGGGTCAGCCGAAACTCGGAGACAAGGCCGCTGAACCAGCGTTTGGGATCGGATTCACCTTCGATCGAAACCGCACCGCCCAGCATCTTCAGCGGATCGATTTCGGGGCTGTTGCTTACGAACCCGACCGTATAGGCCAAACAACGACTGATCTCATCGCGCCCGACAAGATGCGTGAAGGTCAACAGCTCAGCGCCAACCGGCGTCTGCACAACCGTGGCACGTTCGTTCGGCATGGGTCGTGCCCCCTCCCGCCGCTCGTTTCTGCCTGAGCCTAGCACATGTCTTGCACCGACCAAAGGGGACCTTGGTGACTACTGCGGCTTGGTCGCCTGTGGAATCATCGACTTGAGCGCTTCTGTACCGCCGCGCTCAGAAATTGCTGGTATAATGGGGTGTCCTGGGCGAGTTTCCCGACAGGATCGACGGCGATTTTGAATGTTCATCAGGCTGCAGATCAACAATGTCGTCTCCCTGCCCGCCGGTATGTCGACCGGCTACTCCGCTCGTGATCGCAGCTTTGAAATCGGCCGCGAGGCCTGTGACTGGACCTTGCCCGATCCCGACAAGTTCATCTCCGCCAGACACTGCGAAGTGCGTTACCAGGCAGACGCGTTCTGGCTGCATGACATCTCGCGCAACGGCACATTCATCAACGGCTCGACGCAGCGCATGGCCGGACCTCACCGGCTCGGTCAAGGCGACCGGTTGCTGATCGGCCGCTATGTCGTCCTGGTTTCTATTGATGACGAGCGCGCCGCGACAAGTGATCCCCGAAGCAGCCACGGTTCGACGCAGCGACAAATGCCTGTCGCAACCGGCCGGCCGCAGAATTTCGGAGACCAGGCTTTCTTCGAGCCGGTGGCGCAACGGCCCGGGCAGAGAGCACCGGTGGCTTCGCCGCCCGCGCCTCTCGCTACGACCAGAGACGAGGTGCTGCGGGACATCGCGATCGCAGCCGGCATCGCGCCGGAACTGCTTCAATCGCGTGATCCGCATGAAGTGGCTGCCGAAATCGGCGCGGTGCTGCGGACGGTTGTCGAGGAACTGGCCCAGCTGCTGAAGGCTCGTGCGGCTGCGAAAATACTGGCCAAGAGCACGCACCGGACGATGATCAGCGCTGCCGACAACAATCCCCTAAAGTTCGTCCCGGGAACCGACGACATCCTCGAAATCATGTTTGCGCGGCGCAGATCCGGCTACCTTGATGCCAGGCACAGTGTCGAAGACGCGTTCCGCGATCTCAAGACGCACGAATTTGCCACCTATGCAGCCATGCAAGCTGCGCTCTCCCGGCTGCTTGACGATTTGTCGCCTGAGGCGATCAGCAAAAAACTCCCACCGACGTCGTTCACATCGAAGAAGGGCCTGGCCTGGGACGCCTTCGTCGCCAAATGGCGGACCATGGAGGAAGCACACGAAAACGGAATGCTGGACATATTCCTGGCCTATTTCAGCGAAGCCTATGCCAAAGCCGACAAGCAAAAGTAGACCGGAAACCTGGCAGGTGCCCCGAAAATCGGATCGGTTGCTGCGCTTAGCTTCGGCTGCGGAGCGGATCACGTACCAGGTGGAATGTATCCTTGGCGAGCCCAAAGATACGGCGCTGTCGTTGGCGAAGAAAAATCCTTTCGCAGCGCTGCATCTGGTTCCAATCGACCGTTTCTAAGCTTACGATCATTTTCGACAGTTCGCCAGCGGGTAAGGCTGATTGACCTGGGGGTCTGCGGCACATGTCATGTTACGGCGGGTTAGAAAGATATAGTCGATCTTCCTCCAGACACTGCCCTCGTCAGCAGCGCCTGCAGTTCCTGCGCCTGCAGTCCCTGCGCCCGGCTGGGGATCGTCTTGCCCTGATGTGGCGCACACGCCGCACCCCCGCGTGGACGGACGTTTGGCGATGAGCTCGAAGGACGATCCTTTCGGCCCAGCGGGCAAGACCGTCATTCGCGCACCGCGTCGCGCTGAGAAATCAGCGCCCGATCCCCGGGAGGCCGTTCCCGACGGCGGGCGCCCCGGTCCCCCGCCGGTCAAGGATTCAACGGTTTTCGATCCGGTCGCTCGGCATGCACCGCCGGGGTGGACATCCGGAACCGTGATTTATCAGGGCGCAGACCCCGGCGCAGCGGCGACAGCCGGCTCCTTTGCGGCGGCGGCGGGCATTCAGCAGGACATCCTGCTGCAGGCCACGGACAGCGTCAGATATTGCGCAGCAAATCGGATCCTCGCCGCGGCCGCGCCTTTGCTGATGCTGTTTGGCCAGCTCAGGCTCATGGCTGTCGAAAGACAGGCGGAGCAGCTGGCGGAACATGTCGCCGAGGCGATCGAAAAATTCGACCGGACAATAGAGAAAGCCGGTGTTCCCGAAGAAGATGCACGGATCGCTAAATTTGCACTCTGCGAAACCGCTGACGACCTCATCGGCAACCTGCCTTGGCCCCAGACAGACGCCTGGGCGCAGCACAGCATGCTGTCACAGTTCTTTCACGTCGTGCCCACCGGCTCAGGCTTCTACCAAGCGCTGAACAAGATACTGGCCGCGCCGGAGGCACACTACGATTTGCTTGAACTGATGCATGCCTGCCTGTCGCTGGGGTTCGAAGGCCAGTATCGAGGCCTGGCGCGCGAGGACAATAATCTCGAACGCGTTCGCCGCGACGTCTACGAGACGCTTCGTTACTTCAGGGCGCGCGCCGACGACGACATCTCGCCCCACTGGCAAAGCCTGGCGGTGTCCAGCCCACAGTCGTCGGCCCGGTTGCCGCTCTGGGTGATTGCGGCGGCTGCGTCGGCGCTGCTGACGGCGGCGTTCTTCGCATTGCGGGTCTTCATTACCAACGAGGGCGATGCCCTCGCCGGCAGGCTGCTGGCGCTCGATCCATCGACGCCGATCGCCATCGAACGCGCCAGCGTGGTGCCGTCGGCTGCGCCGGTGAAAGTCGCTCCGCCTGTCGCCCCTACCCGTTCCCAGCTCGATCGCATCCATGCGGCACTGGCCAAGACTATCGCGCGCGGCGGGCTGAGCGTCGGCACGCAGGGCAGGTTCATCATCGTGGAGATCAACAATGTCCTGCTGTTCCCGTCCGGCAGGGCCGAGATAAAACCGGAGTTTGGACCAATCGCCGCGGAAATCGCCGCCGCGCTGGAACCGGAGCCTGGACCGATCATGATCGTCGGCCACACAGACAATGTGAAGCCGCGGAAATCGAGCGAGTTCAAATCCAACTTCGACCTTTCCATCGCCCGGGCGAAGGCCGTCGCAGCTGTCATGGCGCCACGGTTCAGCAAGCCTTCGCGGATCACCGTCGACGGCAAGGGTGAAGACGAACCGATCGCCGACAATGCGACGCCGGAAGGCCGCGCCCAGAATCGCCGTGTCGACTTGATGATCCCCAAGGAGGAAACGCTGTGAGCACGGCCATCTGGAAGCGCCCATGACGCGCTGGCTGCTGCGGATATTCAGCGCGATCGCGTTGGCCGGTTTCGCGGCAGCCGTCTGGTTTGCCGGACCATTGATCCGCTTTGCCGACACGCGTCCGCTGGCGCCCGTCTGGCTGCGCGTGACGATCATCGGCGTGATCGTTGCGATCGCGACGCTGTTTTATGGAGTGCGTTTCTGGCAAAAGCGAAAGGCGCAAAAGGCGCTCGAGACGATAGTCGCCCGCAACGACGACAGGGACGACGACTCGCAGGTGCTCGAGACTCGTATGAATGAAGCCATCGCTGCGCTCAAGCGGTCGAGCGGCAAGCGCAATTTCCTCTACGAGGTTCCCTGGTACGTCGTCATCGGCCCGCCTGGTGCCGGCAAGACAACGGCGCTGGTCAATTCGGGCCTGAATTTTCCGCTTGCCGGTTCGGGCGACGCACAGCCCGTGGCCGGCGTTGGCGGCACACGATCCTGCGACTGGTGGTTCACCGACCAGGCGGTGCTGATCGACACCGCCGGACGCTACACCACGCAGGATTCCAATGCGCAGAGCGACAAGAAGAGCTGGCTCGCCTTCTTGTCGCTGCTGAAGGGATACCGCACCCGGCAGCCGATAAACGGGGTTATTCTGGCCATCAGCCTTGCCGATCTCATCAGCCTCGATGATCGGCAGCTTGACGCCCATGTCGTCGAAATACGCAGCCGGCTGCGCGAAATCCACGAAACACTGAAAATCCAGTTCCCGGTGTACCTGCTCTTCACCAAGGCCGATCTTGTCTCCGGTTTCATGGATTATTTTGGCGGCTTCGACGAGCAGCGCCGCCGCAAAGTGTGGGGGGCGACATTCCAGACCGCTGATCGCAGCAAGAACATGGCCGGTGAGGCACCGGCCGAATTCGACGCATTGGCAAAGCGCCTGGCGGAGGAGATGGCCGACCGCCTGCAGGAAGAGGCCGATCCGGTCGCGCGCATAGCCATCTTTGGCTTTCCAGCTCAATTTGACGCGCTGAAAAGCCGTATTGCCGGTTTCGTCGCCAGCATGTTCGATCCGGCCCGCAGACAGGTGAATGTAAGCCTGCGTGGTTTCTATTTTTCGTCAGGCACGCAGGAGGGCACGCCGATCGACCAGGTGCTGGGCGCAATCGGTCGCAGTTTCGGCAGCGCTTCTCGCGCCCATCTTTCCGGCACCGGCAAAAGCTTCTTCTTGCATGATCTTCTGACCGACGTCATTTTCGCGGAATCCGGCTGGGTTTCATACGACAAATCGGCTGAAAGGCGTGCAGCGATCGCCAGGTATGGCGGCCTTGGCGCAATAGCATTGGTGGCTGCTGCGGCTCTGGGCACCCTGGCCCTGAGCTTTTCAGCCAACAGGTCGCTGATCGCTTCCACCACGCAAGCTGCAAGCCAGTATCGCGAGACGGCAGACCCGCTCCTCAAAACCACTGAAGTCGCCGATGTCGACCTTGAAAACGTCATCGGCCCGCTCGACCAGTTGCGCGAGTTGCCGGCCGGGTTCGACACCGGTGACTTGCCGACCCCGATCCAGGAGACGTTCGGCCTCAGTCAGCGGGAAAGACTTCTTTCGGCATCAAAGATAGCTTACCGGCAGGCGCTGGAGCGCATGTTCCGCTCGCGCCTGCTGCTTCAGGCCGAACGGACGATCCAGGCAAAAATGGCTGATCCCACCGCGCTCTACGAACCGCTGAAGATCTACATGATGCTTGGCGGCAAGGCGCCCAAGGTCGACGACGAGTTGATCGTGTCGTGGATGAGGCAGGACTGGGAGCAGAACCGGTATCCGGGTGAAAACAACCGCGAGGGACGGGCGCAACTCGAAAAGCATTTGCGGGCCATGCTGGCGCTGGACGACGCCTATGATCCGGTTTTCGAACTCAACCAGCCGCTTGTCGAAGCCGCTCAACGCTCGCTCGGACGCATGAGCCTTGCCGATCGTGCCTCTGCCCTGGTGAAGTCGGCGGTATACGCCGCGGCACTGGACGATTTTTCCGTCTCCGTCAAAGGCGGCCCGGAAGCGCAGCTGTTGTTCGAGCGTGTCGATGGCGGCGATCTGTCCGGCCTGCGCGTGCCCGGTATCTACACCTATAGCGGCTTCAACACCTTCTATCTCGGACAACTCTCGCGCATTGCGCAGATGCTTGTCGATGACCAGTGGGTCCTCGGCGGCGGCGCCGAGCAGGGCGGCATCGACCAGGAATTGCCAAAACTCGGTCCCGAACTTGTCGAGCGCTATGGCAGGGAGTTCGCCGCGGCGTGGAACGGCGTACTCGACAGACTGAAGTTCAAGGCAATGCTGGAGGACAACTATATCGCGCTCTCCGCCGCCGCGTCACCAAGCTCGCCAATCGACCAGCTTTTTACCGCGATAGCCGACGAAACAGCACTGACGCGAGACGCTGGTTCCAGCGAAGAGTCGGGCTCCGGGGCCGAAACCGGCGTGCTTCAAAACCAGCCGCAAAACGCTGCAGATATCGCCAGCGGATTGGCCCGCATCGGCATTCAAATCGCCAGCGGCAAATCGCAAAGCCGGGCCGGCACGGGGTCGGCTCGCGCGCAAAACCTGAACCCCGGGGCGAACATCGAAGCGCAATTCAGATCATTTCAGGCTTTGGTGAACGGTCCCACTGGGCGCCGCCCCATCGATGCACTGACCCAGAATTTCCGCGACATCCATCAAAGTCTGCAATTGGCGGCCGATGTCCCTTCGCAAACGGAACGCGCCAACATGAATCTGCAGCTGCAGATTTCCACGCTTCGCGCCAACGTCTCGCGGCTGCCCAAGCAACTCGCCCGAATGGTTACTGCGACCGCCGACGAGCTTGACGGCAACGTCGCAGAAACCTCGCAGACGAATTTGAACCAGCTGCTCGACCAGACGGTGACGCGCGCCTGCGAGGAGATGGTCGAGGACCGTTATCCCTTCGCCAGCGATGGCCCGGAGGATATTGCGATGGCGGATTTCGCGAAACTGTTCGCTCCAGGCGGGCTGATGGACCGGTTCTTCGCACAGAATCTCGCATCGCTGATCGACATGACCGGCCAGGACTGGAACTGGAAACAGGATGCGCGTTTCGGGCGCGACCTGTCGAAGTCGACCTTGAAAAGCTTCCAGCTGGCGGCGGAAATCCGCAATGCCTTCTTTCCTTCAGGTGGTTCGGTGCCGTCGGTCAGTATCACCTTTACGCCGTTTTCACTGCATGGCGATGCCGATACGGCGGTACTCGACGTCGACGGCCAGATCGTCCAAAGCAACCAGGCCGGCAACGCGCCAAGCACGGTGACCTGGCCGAGCGGCATGGCTTCCGCGTCGGCGAGCCTGAGCCTTATGCCGGAGATGCCGGGCCGTGAATCCGCGATCAAGTTCGACGGTCCGTGGGCACTGAAGCGCCTGCTGGACAAGGCCGATATCACCGGCACCGGCGGCAACACGCAAGCCCGCTTCGTGATCGGCGGACGCGATGTCGCCTATACGGTCCAGGCCAGTTCGGACCAAATCCCTCTGTTCCTTCCTGCGCTTTCCGGGTTCAGCTGTCCAAAGGCGTTTTGAGATGAGCTCTAGATTTTCCAATACGGTGCAGCTGTGCATCGGCAACAGATGGGCGGACGTTGATTTCGATACTCTAACGTTCGAGCCTGTGGCAAACTGGCGCGAGCGAGCGCCTGACGGCGCGCCGCAGAGGACGCTCGAGAAGCGCTTGGTGGCAAAGTGAACAATGTCGCCCTTCCCTTTGAAAGCTTCGGCGTCAGCCACAGAGGCTGTGTCCGTGAGCTCAACGAAGACAGCTATCTGGTCGAGCCGGACACCGGCCTGTGGGTGGTGGCCGATGGAATGGGTGGACATGATGCCGGGGAAGTCGCTTCGGCCAGCATCGTCGATCATCTGGCAACGATCGGCATTGCAAGCTCTGCACCGGATCTGCGCGCCCGTTTCGAGGATCGGCTGAGCCGGGCCAATGCCGAAATCCGCAGGATATCGCAATCCCGCGGGGTAACCATTGGCTCCACTGTCGCCGCCCTGCTGGCGATGGATGGGCGGTTTGCCTGCCTGTGGGCAGGCGACAGTCGCGTCTACCTGATCCGCAACGGCTCGATCTCGCAGATTTCGAAGGACCATACCGAAGTCCAGGAACTTCTCGACAAGGGCATGATCAGCGCAGCCGAAGCGCTCGCCTGGCCGCGCCGCAACGTCATCACGCATGCGGTCGGCGTCAGCGACGAGATCGTCATCGATTTCCAGCAAGGCGAAATCATGCCGGGCGACATATTCGTCCTGAGCACCGACGGGCTGACAGCGCATGTCACAGACGCCGAGATCGAGGCGGCGGCGGTGTCGGCGACACCTCAGGCGGCATGCGAAAACCTGCTGCAGATGGTGCTGGCGCGCGGGGGAACGGACAATGTCACGATCGTGCTCGTCAAGATCGGAGACGGGCGCAATGGGGCCTATCCCGGTCCTTCCAGAGCGGAAGGCTGAGGCTGATGAGCGCCGACGACAAGACGCGGATATCGCCTGACGTGGCCAGCACAGCGGTCGGCACGCAACTCAGCGGCATCTATGAACTGGACGAGCGGATCGCATTCGGTGGCATGGGCGAAGTCTACCGTGGCCACAACATCCAGACCGGCGACCATGTCGCCATCAAGATCGTATTGCCCGAGTTCGCCCGTGACCAGACGATCCTGTCGCTGTTCCGCAAGGAAGCGACGATCCTCAATCATTTGTCGCACGACGCGGTCGTGCGATATCACGTCTTCACGATCGACCCCGGTATCGGCCGCCCCTACCTTGCCATGGAATTCGTCGACGGCCAATCGCTGTTCGATATCATGCGAAATGGCCCGATGCCGACGGAAGACGTGCGCAAGCTCTGCCATCGCCTGGCTTCCGGCTTGAACGCCGTGCACCAGGCGGGAGCAATACACCGTGACCTCTCCCCGGATAACATCATCCTGCCGGGAGGCCGGGTCGATCGCGCAAAGATCATCGATTTTGGCATCGCGCGATCGGCGACCGTCGGCGGCGAGACGCTGATCGGCGGAAAGTTCGCGGGAAAGTACAACTACGTTTCTCCCGAGCAACTCGGGCTGTACAGCGGCGATGTCAGCGAGCAATCCGACATCTACAGCCTGGGCCTGGTGCTGGCCGCTGCTCTGCGCGGGAAACCGATCGACATGAGCGGCTCCCAGTTCGAGATCGTGGAAAAACGCCGAACCGTTCCGGACCTCTCCGACATCGACGCCGATTTTCGTGGAATTGTCGAGGCCATGCTGCAGCCGGATCCACAGGAACGGCCGATCAGCATGGCCGATATCGCCAGGGCGACACGTGACGACACGGACGAGGAGACAAGGCCGCCAACGTCGATCACACCGCGCGACCGGACGCCGCGAACCGGGGGAACCGCCGCGCCTGGCCCCAAGCTTCCCGGCCCCAGGCTTGCCGGTCCCAAGATGGCCGGTCCCAAGCTGGCAAGTCAGCCTCCGGCGGCTGCCGGTGAGCAGCGCTTCGTACCGCATGTCCGGCCGGCGCTTCTGTCCGAGCCAAGGCCTTCGCCAGTTGCCGGTCCTGCTCGGGCGGTTTTGCCAAAGGTCCCGGCAAAGTCGGCCAAGACCCGATCGATCGCGATCGCTGCGTTGGCGATATTAGCTGTCGCGTCGGGTGCAGGCGTTTATCTGGGCGGCGTGATGACGCCTTCCACGCCGACCGCCGGCGACACAGCGTTTTTGTCGCCAAAAGCATCAAAACCGGCCCCGACGGACAGCGCTGCAAATTCGCCGGGCGATGAGCCGGCAAAGGCAGTTCCACCCGATCAGTCACAAACAGAAGCCACTGCGCCGCCAGCCGAAAGTCAGGCAGGTGCGGCGGCGAATCAAAAGTTGGAGCCGGCACGCCCCGCCGAAGTCCTCTCACCATCCGAGGAAACCTCGGAGCCGGCGGCAGCCGCGGAAAGCTCGGAGCCGGCGGCAGCCGAAGCGCAGCCGCCAGTTGAAAGTCCGGCAGATGCCGGGGCGGATCAAAGCTTGCAGCCGACGCGGCCCGCCGAAGTCCTCTCGCCGACGGAGGAAACCCCGGAGCGGGCGGCAGCCGAGGACATTTCAGAGCCGGCGGCAGCCGAGGCGCCATCGCCAGCTGAAAATCGGGCAGATGCCGCGGCGGATCAAAGCTTGGAGCCGACACGGCCCGCCGAAGTCCTTTCGCCAACCGAGGAAACCCCGATCCCGCCGCGCATCCAGGTCGCGCCAATACCGCCGGCCGACGAGACCTCGCCGCCCGCAGCGGTCCGTCCCGAAATGATGGAGAGCCGGAAGCCCGATCAGCCGGCCAGCCAGCACGCGCGGGCCGAAAACCAGACGGATGATGCGAACGCAAAACGGCATCGGTACGAGCCGGCGCCAGGCAAACAGCCGGGCGAAGCCACTGTTGCCTTGAACGTGCCGAAGCCGGACCTAAAACTGCCGCCGAAAAATGCCCTCGACCCCGCTGCGCAACGGGTCTCCTGGGTGCGGGACTTCAACGGCGGCGACTGTTTCTATGCGACGTTGACGTCGGCAACCGAGGCCGCCGTCGCCATCGAAGGATTGGGCACGGAGATCCAGCCGTTCGAACGAATGCTGTCCGATTTCCAGGCAACATTCCGTGTCGAACCGGACATCAGCGTCCGCCTCATTGAGCCGGCTCAATGCGAAGTCACCAACTTTCTGCGCTTTCTGGACCAGATGCCGGCTGACAAGCCGCAGCTCGTTCTCGATCGAACGACGGTGCCGAGCGGCTCGCCGATCGGTGGCTCGCTGGTGACGCATCGCGGCCTTATTTCCAGCGTGCTGCTGATCGACCACAGGGGCATGGCATTCAGCCTCGACGATCTTATCCTGGCGCAAGCGGACAAGGCCACCTTCAACATTCCGATCGATCTTGGCGCAGCCGACAAGGCAGCCGGCAAGGTCGTGCCGCAGATCATAATGGTGATCACGGGTCCACAGGATATTCACGCTGCGGCGTTCTCTGCGCCGACACCAGCCGCGCTGCTGCTGCCCAAAATTCTCGACGAGATCGACGCCAACCGAGCTGAGTTCTCCGCAACGGCAAAATACTTCCGGCTCGGCGGGTAGCATGGACGCCGATGGACCTCCGCAGCTCGCGTTTTCCCTTCCCGACCGCTGTCCCGCCCAACAATCAGCGTGACCGGCTTCGCGGCCTGCTTGCCCTGAGAGGCCTTATCAGACTTGTGGTGATATTGGGCGCGACGTTGCTGGCTCTCCTGTCGTCCCACGAAGCGCGCGCCGAATTCACCGTCTGCAATCAGACGCTCGACGTCGTCAATCTCGCTGTCGGCCAAAAAGTCGACAATGCCGACCAGACCGATGGCTGGTGGACCATCGGCGCAAATCAGTGCGTCAACGTCATCCGCGAGGAACTTTCGAACCGCTACATCTACATCTATGCGACGGACGTCTTTGGCCATGCGACCCTGACCGGGTCGACCGAAATGTGCATCGACCGGCGGCGTTTCTCGATACGCGGCATCGATGAATGCTGGCAGCGCGGCCATATCGCCGCACGATTTCTCGAAGTCGATACGCTTGAACAGGCGCGGTGGACCTTCTTTCTGACCGGAAGCAATCCGTGACGCACAGTATCGACACAAGCTTCAAGTTGAAAAAGCAGGCCCGCGCCGCCCTGCGCAGGCGCAGGCTCTGGCGCAGGCTGCTTGCCGGACTTGCTGTGGTTGCCCTGTTGTCGATCGCTGCCGGCTTCTATCTCACCGCGGATTATTGGTCGTTTGGCGACGAAGATGAGGAGTTGCATGCCGTCGAGGGAATCGACGATGTGCCGGCCGACGCATCTGTCTATGTGCCTGCCATCATCGATCTCGCAGGCGACCCGATGTGGATCACCCTTGCGCCCGACACCGGCGGCGCAACAAAAAGCCAAGTGATCCCGCGGCCGGCAGAACTCGACCAGGCCGGCGTTTCTCCGCAGATCGAAATTCTGTCCGACGTGATGCTTAGCGCCAGCGAAAAGTTCATGACGACGATACCGTCGACGCAAGAAGATTTCGCCTTCTTCCAGGCGCAGCGACAGACCGCGCCGGCGCCATCCAACGAGCTGCAAAACGATGTTCAGCCACCGCCCGTACTAAACGAGGCTCCGGTTGCTTCGGACCCGCAGGGGGATACCGATGATGCCGAAGCAGGTTGGGGCGAAACAATCGATTCAGGCGAGGCAGCCCTTCCCGCGTTCCAGAAAACCCAGATCGAAAACAACACAAGCGTTGCAAATGTCATCAGTGAACATCAACGATACCAGGCTACCGAGGACATTTTCGTAAAGATCCTCAACGACCGCAGCCTGGACAGCGTTGCCCTGGATGCGCATTTCTCCGCCGAGGATGCCAAGCTGGCAGGCGAGGCCCTGAAGGCGCTTTTTAATCGGGAGAGCCTTGAGCCAGGTCATGTCGTCGCCATGCGCGGTTTCAGGCCGACACGCGAGACGACAACCATGTCCCTCATGCAGGTCTCGATCTACGCCAGGAACGTATTTGTCGGCACGCTGACGCGCAATGCCGCCGGTGTGTTTGTGTCTGGTGTCGACCCCTGGGTCCGCGAAGATTTGTTCAACTACTCGGGCGCACAGGCGCAAGGCACGCACAAAAGGCAATACCGGCTGCTCGACGCGATCTACTCGACAGCAGCGCGCAACAAGGTTCCAACCGGCGTGATCGGAGAAGCGATCATGTATCTGTCGCGAGGACAGGATCTGGATGCCTTCGCCAGCGAAGACCAGCGTCTGGTCCTGATCTATTCGCAAAAACCGCGTGGCAAGGAAGAGACGGCCGGACGGGTGCTGTATGTTGGCGTCCGGGGTAGCGAGAAAAGCCTTGACTGTTTCGTGTTCCAGCAGACCGACGGCCAGTTTGCATGCGTCAGCGGCGACGATCAGGTTCGCTCGCTGACAGTTGCCAACGGCATGGTCACACCGGTCAACGGGGTCATGACCTCGACTTTCGGCCCACGCAAGCACCCAATCCTCGGAACCGTTCGTATCCACAAGGGCGTCGATTGGGCGGCGCCTCTGGGCACGCCGATAGCCGCCGCCTTCGACGGCGAAATCGTCTTTCAGGGCGATGGAAGTGGTTACGGCAATTTGGTGAAGATTTCGCACGGGGACGGCAGCGAGACGCGCTATGCGCATATGCAGAAATTCGCTGATAAGGCCGGTGTCGGCGCGAAGGTGAAGGCAGGCGATATCATTGGCTATATCGGCACCACCGGTCTTTCGACCGGGCCGCACCTGCATTTCGAACTCTATCGCAATGGCCAGGCGATCGATCCGCTGGGCACGGTTACGGCAGTCGCGACGGACGCTTCCGCTGTCGAAACGCTGACCGAGCGTATCGTTCAAGTCGAAAGTGGCGGCAAGGCGCGCGCCAAGAACCCACTTTCTTCGGCGACCGGCGCCGGTCAGTTCATAACCAAGACGTGGATCCGGATGATGAACACCTACCGCCCGGAACTGGCGCGGACACTGTCAACCGCCGACCTGCTCGCTCTGCGTTTTGACGCCACCATCTCGCGCGAGATGGTCAGCAATCTGGCGCGCGAAGGCGAAGCCTATCTTCGGGCACGCGGCCACCAGATCACAGCCGGCCGGCTTTATCTCTGCCATTTCCTGGGGATGGAAGGCGCCCATCAAGTGTTATCGTCGCCGGGTTCGGCGCAATTGAGCGCCGTGCTCGGATCGGCCGTCATTCAGGCCAACCCGTTTCTCACCGGCAAGTCCGCCAGCTATGTCGTGAGCTGGGCCGAAAGGAAAATGGGGCGGAAGCTGAGCCCGGCGATGGTTGAAGCGAGCCAACAGACAACGACAACGACGGAAGTCCGGCAGACATCGCCCGAGTTCGAAAAATACAAGCAGGCGATCACGGCTATGGTGAGTTCCGTTCAGAAGACGCTGTGAGCCAGCACTTGCCTTCTCCCCTTGTGGGGCCCGAAGGGCGGGCGAGGCCCGTGACTCGCCCCGGGCGGTGGATTGGCGCGCAGCGCCAAGACGGTTGAGCGGTGTTGGCCGGAGTGCTGTCGGTGCCAAGCTGGAACACCCCTCATCCGACCGCGGAGCCTGTCCTCGGGCTTGCCGGAGGCAAGACCCGTGGGCGGCCACCTTCTCCCACAAGGGGAGAAGGGGGAGCCAAATCGCTTACGTCGGCGACCGGAGTTTGCAGCGGTAGCGCACCCTTTGCCTTCTCCCCTTGTGGGAGAAGGTGGATTGGCGCGCAGCGCCAAGACGGTTGAGGGGTGTTGGCCGGAGTGCTGTCGGTGCCAAGCTGGAACACCCCTCATCCGACCGCGGAGCCTGTCCTCGGGCTTGCCG
>NZ_JBVVQN010000025.1:61891-102260 GCF_055811075.1 Mesorhizobium sp. WSM4820
GAGGCAAGACCCGTGGGCGGCCACCTTCTCCCACAGGGGGAGAAGGGGGAGCCAAATCGCTTACGTCGGCGACCGGAGTTTGCAACCGCAGCTTGGCTGCAAAATGCTCCAGCGCACCCGCGCCAGCTACTCAGTCCTTATCCGCATTTCCACCCGGCGGTTTACCGGATCGAACGGATTGGGGTTGCGCGGACTTGCTTCGCCCAGGCCTGTCGCTTTGATGCGAGCAGGATCGATGCCGTTGGAGGTGAGGAAGGTCGTTACCGATCTGGCCCTGCGTTCCGACAGCCCCTCGTTGTAGCGCTCCGAGCCGGTTGCATCTGTGTGACCCTCGACAACGAAGTTCAGAGTGCTCAGTCGGCTGTCCTTCAGTGCCTTGGCGAACTCGTCCAGTTCCGCACGCGCAGTCGCATCGAGTTCCGCGGAATCAAGGCCGAAATTGATCAGCATGTCGAGGCTGGTTTTTTCGGCAGGCGCTGCCTTGCTCTTGCTGTTGCACTCTTCTTCGGTGCCGACGCAAATTCCACGCGGCGGGCCGAGCTCGCTCGCCGCGTCAAAAAACTTCACGATGTCTTCTGATTTCTGAAGTGGATCGGCAAAAGCGTGGGTCGAATAAAACGCGACCGTAAACACGAAGGCTAAACTGCCCAACCGCATAACGGTTACTCCTGTCTTGAGCATCGATTTCATCGACTGCGGACAATACCAAATTGCGAAGCGGTTGTCTGTCAATAAACGTCAAGCATACGAGTGGTGGAGGGCAGTTGCATCTTGCTGGGGATTGGAGACTTGACCCGCCCTGTCCATGGCTTCAGTGTCGATTGTTCCCTGGGGAAAGCGTGGCGCCATGGCCAATGAGGTTCGATTCAAAACGGCACGGGACCTTTTCATGGCCTGCCCCGCTGTTTCCAGGGACATGGTGGCACTTCCGACCGAACAGCCTCCAATCGAATTTTGCCGCGCCCTGCTGGCCGGGCGGGTGCCAGAGGAGGCGATTACGTTCTGTGCCTATCTGCTTCCGGAACGGGCTGCGGTGTGGTGGGCACATGAATGCCTGAGCCACCTCACCGTTCTGCTCGACAGCAGGGATCAGGAATTGCTCGCGGTTGTTCGTGACTGGGTCAGCGAACCGGAGAGCCCTCACCATCGCCCGGAAGTGGACAAGGCTGCGGCAATGCCGCCAACAACGCCGGCCGCCTGGATTGCCCTGGCTGCAGGACGGCATGGCAACGGTTCAGCCATGGAGGCGCCAGCACTATCGGCCTTGCCGCCAGCCGCCCGCGCGGTGAGTGCGGGGGTTCTGGCCGGACTGGCACGCGTTGCGCTCGAGGACCGCTTTTCAGTTCTTACCGCGTTTGTCGAAATGGGCATCCAGATGGCCGAGATCGAGGCGCTGCGCCAATCAGCGGATGCGAGTTAGACTGTAGCCCGGATCTGCGAGCGGGATACGTTGAAATTGAACGAAAACGACTCTATCTGTTTGGTGTGGCCGCATTTCCGCGACGCCAAGTGAACCCACTTGGCTGCAGAATGCTCTAGTTGTTTGGCTTACTTGCAGCAGCCATTCAACGCTATCCTCCCCAGCCGCCGCCGCCTCCGCTGCTCCCGCCACTCCCGCCACTTCCGGCACCCCCGCCTCCTCCCGAAGAAGGAATGATTATGGGACGTGCGGCAGCAGGCTCGTCCGCGGCCGGACTAACCACTTTCCTGGCGGCCACCTGTTTGGGAGCGGGGTTGACGACCTTCCGCGGCGCCGCGGCTCTGCGAACGACCTTCGGCGCCGGCTCGGGCGTCGCCACCAGCGGCGTCGGTTGAAGGGGTGGCCAGGATGTGCAGCCCATGACCCCGGCCAAGGCGATGGACAGAGTTATCCCGATTGTTGCCTGCTTCAGATTTCTGCCCACCATTGCCTCCTCGTTGATCAGAACAAATCCCGACGCGGATTGGCTTGTTCCCAGACCGCCCTCGCCACTTTGACCAGTTGCTTGTCGACAGAACCGCTCAACGGAATCTTCGACTTGAGTTCCCCACGCAGCTGCTTCAACGCCGCCGCTTTCGGCTTGGCCCCGAATTGCGCCAACGTCGCCCGGGCGTCAGGCAACTCATTGCGAAGATCGAGTGCAACCGTGAATGCCAGGAAACGCACGGCGACGGCCTGGTCGGCCTTGTCGCCCTTTTGCATCTCGAGAGCCGCGCGATCGTAGGCGCCGGACTGGTCCCCGCGCGAGGTTGCCAGTTCAAACAGGCGTTGGGCTTCATCAAGGTCCTGCTCCACGCCAACGCCATCACGGTACATGCGCGCAAGACTGCCAGGCGCATAGGGCTGGCCGAGGTCGATGGCTTTCTGAAAAAGCGCCAGCGCAGCCTTCGGATCCTTCTCGACGCCCCTGCCGCTGAGGTAATTGCGACCGAGCAAGTTCATCGAATACATGTCCTGGCGCTGGACGCCGGCCTCCAGGAACGCAACGGCGCGGGCCTGATCGGCGGGCACGCCGTTGCGGCCTTCGGTGAAGATCGCCGCGAGATCGTTCATGGCATAGGTGTGCCCCATCGATGCCGCCTTGAGCAGCAGGTCCAGCCCCTTGCCGGTGTCGCTCTCGACGCCGTAGCCATGGAACAGGGCACGGCCCCACGACGTCATCCCGTAGGGATCGCCCTTGTCGGCCGCAGCGGCGTAGAAGGTGTTGGCCTGCTTGCGGTCGACAGCCTGGCCCGTTCCCGTCGCGTAGAGGTAGCCGAGTTCGAACACCGCGCGCACATGCCCCCTGTCGGCGGCCTGTTGTATGGCTTTCCTGGCCTGGTCGACCTTGCCGGCTGCAAGCAGCGCGCGTCCCAGTTCATAACGGAAGCGGGCGACATCGGGATACGCTTTCACCGCAGCCTCGCACAGCTTTACCGCGTCGGCGCCGATTTCATTTGGCAGCAGGCCGGGGACGACGCCTTGAAGGTCGAGAGGTTCGCCGGCAGCCAGGTCGCACGGATCGACGCTTGGCGACAGTTTCATACTGGCGGGTTTGGCTGCGCCGCTGTCAGCCCGAATTTCGAAGGCGATCTCGACCGGTGCGCTGGCTCCGATCTGGGGTTCATAGCGCAGCCCCTCGACTTCGCCGACCGTCAAGCTCGATTCGGGCGACAGGGTCCGATCCGGCAGCGAGAGCGTCCCCGTTGCCGGATAGTTTGTGACTTTCAGGCTGACCGCCGCATCGTCTGGGACATCCAGGTTCAGGGCAACGGCGCCGACGCCCACCGGAACGTCGACGTCCCGGTTCTCGATCGCCTCGGCCGCACCGGTGACATGAATGCCGCGCTGCAGCACCTGCTGCTTCTGCTCGACTTCGAGCGAGGCCATCACCTGTTCGCCCTCGGCTCCTTCGCCGCTCTTGACCCGGAACACCAGCATGCCCTTGGCTTCGCCGCCCCAACTGTCGCGTGCGGCATAGGCCAGCATATCCATCTCTTCCGGCTCGCCAGTTCCCTTGGGGACATCCAACTGCAAACGCGGCAGATCCTTGCCCTGGATCAGGTCTCCCGCCTCGATGACCTTGCCGTCCAGCATCAGGCGTCCCAAGGCGGGTGGTCTTTCGATGCTGACGGTTATTGTCCCGCCATCGACCTGGACCGGTTCCGGGAGGTCCAGATCGATGGGGCCTGCCCCGGACAGCACGACTTTCTCCAATACCGGCGGCAGCGATGGGCGGCTGATGCGACGCATCAGAACGACTTCGTCGATCAGCGAAGAGTTCTCCCAGGGAACCTGCAGGCCCTTGGTAGCCTCAACCACATCCCGGCGGACGGCCGACATGACCGTGCGGATCTCCTGGTTCGGGGCGAGCGCGCGACGAGAAAACGCCGATGAGAAAGGACTGAGGTCGCCGGCGCCGTCATAGGCGACCGCGCCGGGTTCGGTGGCGAAAGCAATCAGTGTGTTCAGTGAGCTTCTTACTTGCGCAAGGCCGGTGCCGCTGGCGGTAAGAAGCTGGTCCCTGAGCCAATAGTCCTTGCGAGGGAATGGATTGTTGCGGCAGGCATCGAGGATGATCACCTGGATCTTCGATTTCGAACGCATCTGCTGCAGCACATCGTTCAGCTTGATTGCCTGGACCTCGACGTCCGCCGCATCTTTCAACGAGGCATCGACAGGGATCAGGAAATTTTCGCCGCCGATCTGAAAGCCGTGGCCGGAATAGTAGACGACAGCCACATCCGCGCCGTCCACAGCGGCAAGATAGTTGCGGAACTGATCTTCAAATTGCAGCTTTGTAAGATTGCTCGCAACGAAAACATCAAAACCAGCCGCTCGAAACGTGTTGGACACGTCCACCACATCCTTGGCCGGGTTCTTGAGGGCCGAGATTTCCTGGTAATCGGAGTTGCCGATTACAAAGGCGACCCTTCGTTCGACTGCAGAAGCGTCGAAAGTCGCGACGCTTGCGAGCATCAAGGCCGCAACGAATCCGCAACGTCGGAGCATGGCAAATCCCTTAACCGTCGTTACCTGGCGACCACAAGAACACAGCTTGCAGTGCCAAGGTCCGTTAGAGAGCATGCTATCTGCCGAGACAGAAAAGAGAGAAAAGCCGTCGCGACAGCGGTATATTCCTCACTTGATCGATCCCTAAATTACATCAGAGCCCGAGTGTCCGCAATGAGCGTCAAACGGATTCTCAACCTGGCTATTTGCTCGTGGTCGATACGGTCCCCTCGGGCCACGCGGCTGGCATACCCTTGGCTTCGCACACGCATCACGCGTCAGGGCGCCTGAGGTTTTCCACTGCTAATGTCGGCCTGCCCCTGATTTTTACTAGCCACCATTTCCGCGACTCAATTAGCGTCTGCTTATGGAGCATCGGCACGCCATTCGACGGATCAAGGAAGGGCTTTGGGAGGTCTATGACATAGACGACAATAGGGTTGTCTTCGCCGACGGGGTGGCTCTGACAAATTTGCAGGATGAGGAGGCACTCGACGCCCTGGAGTTGCTAAAAAGTGGATTCCTGGTTCCGAGCAGCGCTCCCGCGAGATGGGGCACTGAAGGCGGATAGCCGGCACGCAAAAGCGCCGCCGCTTGGCGGGCTCCTGGATGCGTTCGCTCGTCGAGATCTGCCACCCTATTTCGGCCACGTCGCAGCCGCGATGCAGACGGTGTGGATCAATTCGCGAGGCCCAGCCCGCCGCAGCGTGGCAAACGAAAAACTCTCCTTCGTTTGGTTGATGCCGGAACAGTGCTCCGTCCGTAAGTTCGTGCTATATATTAGCAGGTGCTGTTATGAGGTTTTTGCCCGTTCAGGAACCGACCAACACATGGGCCGTGTTCGATACGACCGTGGATGTGCCGGCGTGCTTCGCCGGTATTTGCCTTATCGGCTTGCCGCGGGAGCGGGCGGAGTGGCTCGCAGCAAGGGCCAATCAAGATGCGTTGGCAAGAAGCAGCAGGATCGGCCGGCTCTCGTCTCCGGGGACTGAGCACGCCGTGCTTCCCATACGCAAATGCCAGAAATCGCTTACATCAGCAGGAGGGATTTCAACGACGGAGGAAGAGGCCGCTGCGTTGGCAGCCGGAAACCAGCAGCCACCGTAAGTCCGACATCACCAGCAAACCGTTATCGATCCCCGGCGTTAACCAAGCCATCCAGCTTGTCGCCAATGCCCTCCTCCGGTTTGTATCTCGGCCAGGGTTCGCGGTTATTGCTGATCCGGCATCTCGGTATTCTCTTGCGGGTTCTTTTCGATGCCCGCGGCAGGCGAGGTGTCGGCCGGGGCGTTTCCACCCTGGTTTTGCTCAGGGGCTCTTGTGAGTGGCGAGGTGCGCCAGCCCATATCGGCATACAAAAAGCCGATGAGAAAGCCGACGATAATGATCGCTGCTATCACCAGCGAAAGTATGGCGTTACGTCGCTCCATGTCCGGCTCCTTCCTGCGAGCCGAACAGCCAGTATCGAAAATGGTTCCCATCCAGCGGCAGGTCGTGGAACTTCGCACCGTGCCGGCGGTTGACACGCAGGGCTGCGAGCGGTGAACGAAGCCTCCGTTGTTTCCGTCGCAGCAGGAAGGAGACACCATGGCCAACAAGAAAACCACATCGAAACCGGCAATCCGGCAGGCAAATGCCGCTGGCTTGCGACGTCCAAGGCGGGATGCTGACGACACGGATGCCGGAGCCAGGCCACCGACGCCGAAAAGCGCGGGAGCCTCGAAGCCCTCGACCGCTCCGCTGGACAATCCGGTGGCCAACCGCAATGCCGGCCGGCCGCGCCAGCAAGGCGCCACGCCGCGGCCGACCGAAAAGCCGCTGGACTGAAGGGCAAACGAACTAGGACGTCGGGACCAATTCCGCCAAGGCTCTGAGAATGGCCGCCTGATCTGCCGGCTTGCGAACAAATCTAGAGTTGGCGAACGCGGATGGAACATCGCGCGGCCCAAAGCCGGTCAGGCACGCGAACGGGATATGGCGGGTTTTTAATTCTTCTGCGATCGCCAGGCTCGTTTCGCCATGCAGTTGAACATCCAGCAGCGCCACGTCGACAGGATTTTCGCCGATAAGACGAAGGGCCGCCGCCACCGAAGGGGCGGGGCCGATCACCTGATGTCCCGAATCGCGCAGACAAGCAGCGATGTCCTCGGCGATGAGCCATTCATCCTCGACCACCAGAACGCGCAGCGGGTCGGTCACGGCGTCTCCTTGCGCAGCATCGGGAATGTGATCTGGACCTCAAGACCGTCCCGGTTGAAGGTGGTCTCGACGTTTCCGCCAAGCCGGTAGCCGATCTCACCCTGCAGCAGGGAAAGTCCGAAGCCGTTAACTTCAGGTTTTCTGACCGGCGGCCCGTGTCTCTCGCGCCAGGCGAGCGTGAACATATCGCCCTCGCCAGACCATTTCAGCACGATCCTGCCCTCGGGCTTCGACAGCGCGCCATATTTGGCGGCGTTGGTCGCCAGTTCATGAATGGCCATGCTGAGGGAAAGACCCTGTTGCGGGCTAAGCTTCACTTCGGCGCCGTCAAGTTCGAACCGGTCAATGCTGAAAGGTTCGAGTTCCTGATGCAGCAGTTCGTTGATCGAAGCTTCTTTCCAGCGCTCCTTCGACAGCAGACCGTAAGCCCGCGACATGGCGTGCAGGCGACCGATCAGCGCTTCGGCGAATTCTTCCTTCGATTCCGAACTTTCACGGGTGCGGTTGGCGATGCTGGCGACCACCGCCAGCATATTCTTGACGCGGTGGTTCAGCTCCGAAATGAGCACCCGGTTTTGCTCTTCCGTCTCGGCCAATGTGGTGACATCGACCAGCGTGACCACGACGCCCTGGATCCGGTTGTCCTTATCGCGATAGGGATTGATGCGAACCATGTAAAACCGGCCCCGATTGTCGCGCGCCAGATGATGGTTCAGGGTCTCCCCGGTTTCGAAGACAGCATCGATGTGCTGTTTCAGCTCGGGATAGTCGAGCTGGCTCGAAAGCTCGGTCAGCGGCCGGCCGACGTCGGAGGGACGCAGGCTGAAGAAAGACGAGGCCGCCGGCGTAAAGGTCCGCACCACCAGATTCCGGTCGAGGAAGATGGTTGCGATCTGCGTGCTCTCGAACAGATTGCGCAAATCGCTGTTGGCGCGGTCGAGCTCTTCTATCTTGCTGGTCAGCTCCGAATTTATCGTGTTGAGCTCCTCGTTGAGCGACTGCATCTCCTCCTTCGAGGCCTCAAGCTCCTCATTGGTCGACTGCGCCTCCTCGTTGACGGAGACGAGTTCCTCGTTCGACGATTTCAGCTCTTCCAGCGCCGTTTCGTACTCCTCGATCGTCGACTGCAGTCGCTCGCGGGTTTCGCGCAGCTCCCGCTCGAGATCAGCAGCACCTTCGCTGCTACGGTTTTCGGGCCCAACATCGGACCGCGCCTGCACCGGCCCCGTCGGTTCGAACAGGACGAGATAAAGCCGTTCGCCCTTGCCGCGTTCCGCCAGGGGCTCGACAGTGAGTTTGATCGACAGGGCCTGTTCGTCGTCCTCGTCGACGACGACATTTTCCCGCACGACGGTGCGGCGCGTCGTGGCGGCTTCCCGCAATGCCGCGCGCAGGTCGAGCCTTAGCCCGGAGCGGGCCAAAGTCAGCACCTGCCGGCTCGGAATGCCTTGCGGCGCTTCGAGATATCGGCCGGTCCGCGCCGAATAGTAGACGACGTCACCGTCGCCATTCACCACGACATGCGGCGGCGCGAAACGCTCCAGCACTTGTGCCTCGACCGCCTGTCGAAGCGGATAGCTGGCGGTTCGCTTGTTCGGCCCCGTTCCTTCAGACAGGAAGGCGCCTGAACGGCCATCGCCGATCAGCATCGGCAGCCTAATGTGTGGCGAGGCATGTTCCCGCGCCTGAAAAATGCGCTGCTTCTTGTCGACGGTGGCGAAGAGGTTGTCGTGCTGGCCGACGCTTTCGGACGTGCCGAGGAAAAGATAACCGCCCGGCTTCAGCGCGTAGTGGAAGATCGGAATCACCCGGTTCTGGATGTCCGAGCCGAAATAGATCAGCAGGTTGCGGCATGAAACCATGTCCATGCGTGAAAACGGCGGGTCGCGGACGACGCTGTGAGGGGAAAAGACGCACAGCTCCCGGACCTCGTTGGCAAGCACGTAGCTCTCGCCGTCGCTGCTGAAAAAACGCTGCCTGCGCTCGGGCGGGACGCCCTGCAGCAATGCCGCCGGGTAACGCGCCGCGCGCGCCACCGCAAGCGCGGGCTCATCGATGTCGGTCGCAAATATCTGGACGCGTGGCACAACCGAAAGCCTCTCCATGTGTTCGCGCAACAGCATGCCGATGGAGAACACCTCCTCGCCGGTGGCGCAGCCAGGCACCCAGATCCTGACGGCGTCGCTGGCGGTCTTGCCCTCGAACAGCTGCGGTACGACCTTCTCCTCGAGCAGCTTGAACGCGTCGGGATCACGGAAAAAATCGGTGACGTTGATCAAAAGGTCACGAAAAAGGTTCGCCACCTCGCGAGGGTCCTTCTTCAGCCATTCAACATACTCTTCAATGGAATCAAGCTGTCCGATCTGCATGCGCCGCTTGATGCGCCGCAAGAATGTCTTGGTCTTGTAGCCTGAGAAATCGTGGCCGGATTGGCCCTGCAGAATGCCGTAGATCTCGTCACGGAGCCGACCCAGTTCTGCCGTCTCGTGCTCGCCGCCTCCGGCAACCCCGTTCAGCATGTCGAAGCTGCGGGCGAACCCCTCGAGCTTCGCGCCGATCTCCTCCGCCGGCGCCGCAATGTCGATCAGCCCGCTGGAGATCGCACTTTTCGGCATGTCCGGATTGCGCGGGCCGTAGCCGTCGGGAGCCTGGGCGACCGTCAGTCCGCCACGCTCCTTGATCGCCTTGGCGCCAAGCGTGCCATCGGAATCGCCGCCCGACAAAATGACGCCAACCGCATATTCGCCCTGATCCTCGGCCAACGCGCTAAAAAAGATATCGATCGGCTTGCGCTCGCGGCTGAGCACGTTGGATGGCCGCAGGTGCAGCACTCCCCGCTCGATCGTGAGAACGACGTTTTGCGGCATCACATAGACGTGGTCGGACAGGACAGTGGTGCGGTCCTCGACGACAACAACCGGGAGTTGCGTGTAACGTCCGACGACCTCATGAAGCAGGCTTTCGCGCTCGGGGCTGAGATGGGTGACGATGACGAACGCCATGCCGGGCTGGCCGGTGATGCCTTTGAACAGGCCCTCCATTGCAGGAATGCCGCCGGCTGAAGCGCCGACGCCCACAATGGGAAATCTCTTCATCTGGGATGTCACCGCAAGCCCTCGGTTGAACAGCCTGGACGACAAGGCCGCCAAATCGACCCAAAACCCACGACCAGGCTGAACGCAACATTCAGCATATAACGTGCAAGGGGGCCGGAACAAGTCCGTGCAGACGGCGTTAAAGTCGGGATTGTTGTGGAACTCCAATGACAAAGCGCACACCTGAGCTGAAGCTGACAAAACGAGCGCCGTTGCGCTTCGAGGATTTGCTGAGTTTGCCGGGAAACGAATCCATTCCGCCCCGCATGCTGGTTTTGGCGAAACGATTGCAGGCAGCCTTGCAGGAGCATGCAGAACAAGCCCGTGCGGACACTTGCAAATCCCGCTCGAAGAAAGGGCGATGAGGTGCGCGATCTCCGAGGAGTGCGCATCCTGATTGTCGAAGACGATTGGGTATTGGCCGGCGATCTTGCAAGATATTTCGGCAATATGGGGGCGGTCGTCCTTGGCCCTGCGGCGACGGTCGAACACGCCTCCATGCATACCGAGGTGGCTGAGGCCGCGATCCTCGACGTCAATCTCAACGGCCGGCGGGTGTTTCCGATCGCAGACGAACTGATGCGCCGCGGCGTTCCCTTCGTCTTTTTCAGCGGTGACGAGGACATCGTCATTCCCGAACGTCTCCGCCACGCCAGCAACCTGCGAAAGTCGTCGGACAGCTACGCCATCTTCGACGCCTTGTTCCCTCCGGAAAAATCCGCCCTTGCCGGTCGCCCTGCCGTCAACTTGTCGGACAACGTGTTTTCACTTCTGCCGAAGCTCAGGCTCGCGGCGCGGCTGCTTCTGGGCGACGTCGGTGCTTCCGATCGGCTGGTCGAGCGAACACTGGAGCGCGCCATCGGCGAGATCGACAGGCGGCGGCCCGGTGTATCGACCGAAGACTGGCTGAACGGCATCATGCGAAACATTGCCGGATCGGGCGGAACCAGCCTGCTGCACTGAGTAGGCGAAAACAGCCATCAGTTAAGTCCTCTATCAGAACGCGAGGCGCGCCTAAGAGCTACCCGACAGCGCTGAGTAGCAGCTTCCTCAGCCGTTCTTGCGGTCGATGAATTTGTTGAACCGGCTGTTTTTTCCGGAGCCGGTTTCGTCCTGGTAAAGGAAAGTCAGATCGTTCTCGTCGAAAATCCGGAAGAACTCATCCCATTCGATGGGTTCGAGCTTCTCCTCGGGCTCGCCAAAATCGATCCGCAAGATGCCGCCCTCGCCCCTGGTTCGTACAACCGCCGGTCGGCCACCACGATCTTCGGCCCATTGGCGGATCTCGTCATGATTGGTGGTTGTCTTCGATTCAGACATTGGAACCTCCTTTGATCCAGACCTTGCAGGCGTGTGGCCTCCTTGCGCCCACGGACCGGATGACCGCCCCTAACACCAAAGAAGCTGCAATGTTCCAGCGCATGGCCCAAGGCTCGTTCGCTGTGCGTTCACCTCAGGTTGCAGCCTGCCCAAAACCATCTTTGTTGAAGCAGAGGGAACAAACCTTTTGCCAAACAGTTCGGGGCGCCAAGGCCAACTGCGTAAGGAGTTGTCGTGAAACGCATACTGGTTACAGGAGGGTGCGGTTTCATCGGCCGCCACGTCGTCCAGGAACTCGTTGAACATGGTTATGCCGTCTGCATTCTCGATGCGCTGCTGGAACAGGTGCACGGCAGCGAGGCGATCAGCCTGCCGGCAGGCGCCGACCTGATCAAAGGCGATGTTCGCGATGGCGACGCCGTCGCCGAGGCGCTCCAGGGCGTCGACGCCACCATCCATCTCGCCGCCGAGGTCGGCGTCGGCCAGTCCATGTACGAGATCGCCCGCTATGTCGGCGCCAACGACCTCGGTACCGCCACCCTGCTCGAGGCACTGATCAAGCATCCGGTCGAGAGGATCGTCGTCGCCTCGTCGATGAGCGTCTACGGCGAGGGTCTCTATGCCACGCCAGGCGGTCGGCGCGTCGACAATGCACGGCGGCAGGCCAGCGACGTCAAGAGCGGCCAATGGAATCCGCTGTCGGCTGCGGATGAAAGCCTGTCGCCGCTGCCGACAGACGAGGAAAAGCCGGTCGACCTCGCCTCGATCTATGCGCTGACGAAATATGCCCAGGAGCGCGCCGTGCTGATCTTCGGCGATGCCTATGGCGTCGACGCGGTGGCGCTGCGCCTGTTCAACGTGTTCGGCGCCGGACAGGCGCTGTCAAATCCTTACACCGGCGTTCTGGCGAATTTCGCTTCACGCCTCGCTAACGGCCAGCGGCCGATGATTTTCGAAGATGGCGAGCAGAAACGCGATTTCGTGCATGTGCGTGACGTCGCCCGCGCGTTCCGCCTGGCGCTGGAACAACGCCAGGCGCGCGGCCACGTCATCAACATCGGCAGCGGACGGGCCTATGCGATCAGCGAGGTTGCCCGGCTGCTCGCCGACGCCATGGGTGTGCCGGACCATCGGCCTGAAATCCTCGGCAAGGCGCGCGCCGGCGATATCCGCAATTGCTTCGCCGACATCTCGAAGGCGCGCGAACTGCTCGGTTTCGAGCCGCAGCACCGGCTGGAGGATTCACTCGACGAGTTCGTCGCATGGGTGCGCAACACGGCCGCCATCGACCGCGGCGCCGACATGAAACGGGAACTCGAAGAGCGGGGACTGGTATCATGAAGCCGGACGGTTTTCGTGAAGCGCCGGTTGCCATCGTCGGCGGCAGCGGCTTCATCGGCTCGAACCTCGCCGACAGCCTGTTGTCGGATGGGGTGCCGGTGCTGGTCATCGACAATCTCAGCCGCCCGGGCGTCGATCAGAACCTGGCCTGGCTCACGCAGAAACACGGCAACCAACTTGCCGTTGAAACCGTCGACGTCCGCGACGAAGACGTGCTGGCGCCGCTTTTGGCGCATGCCAGGGCGATATTCCATCTCGCCGCGCAAACCGCCGTCACCACGAGCCTGGCCCAGCCAAGCGAAGATTTCGACATCAATCTGCGCGGGACCTTCAACGTTTTGGAAGCGGCTCGCCGCAGCGGCAGACGCATTCCCGTGATCTTCGCCAGCACCAACAAGGTCTATGGCGGCCTGCCCGACGTCACAGTGCGCGAAGAGGACGATCGGTGCGTGCCCTGCGATGCCGGCATCCGCGCCAACGGCATAGACGAGGCCTGCGGCCTGGATTTCTGCACGCCCTATGGCTGCTCCAAAGGCGCGGCCGACCAATATGTGCTCGATTATGCCAAGTCGTACAATCTGCCGACCGCGGTCCTGCGCATGAGCTGCATCTACGGGCCGCGCCAGTTCGGCACGGAGGACCAGGGCTGGGTCGCCCATTTTCTGCTCAGCGCGCTTTCCGGCCGGCCGATCACGATCTACGGCAACGGCAAGCAGGTGCGCGATATCCTTCATGTCAGCGACGCCGTTGCGGCCTATCGCGGGGTACTTGCCCGGATCGACGACATCAAGGGCCAGGCATTCAATCTCGGTGGCGGACCGGGCAACGCCGTCAGCCTGCGCATGCTGATCGAGGAGATCGGCGAGTTGACCGGGCGGAACCTCGCGATCCGCTACGACCGGGAACGCACCGGCGACCAACCGTTCTTTGTCGCCGATACCCGCAAGATAGAAGCGACGCTCGGCTGGAAAGCGCATGTCTCCTGGCGCGACGGCGTACGCGATCTCGCCGACTGGCTCCGGCGTCATCGCCTCGAGCCTGAACCAGCGAGGTACGTGGCATGAAAGTCGCCCTGGTCAATCCGTTCTGGACCTACGAGGACAGCATCTATTTCGGCTGCCGCCAGCCACATCTGCCGCTGGAATTGGGCTACTCGAAAGCCTCGCTGGAGGCCGACGGCCATCAGGTGCTGATGCTGGACGGGCAAATCCAGAAGCTCGACAACGCGGCACTTGCCGATCGCGTCGCCGCCTTCGCACCGGCCATGACCGTCGTCAGCACGGCGCCGACCTATTTGTTCTGGCGCTGCGCGCCGCCCGAGCTGCGTGTACCAGCCGACTTCCTCAACCGCCTCGCCGGGCACGGCGGCCGCACAGTGGCTGTCGGGCCGCACGGCTCGGCGACGCCGGCGCCGACGCTGCGCAAGCTGGGCGTCGATGTCGTCGTGCGCGGCGAATGCGAAGAGGTCGTCGCAGAACTCGCCCGCGGTGACGATTGGAGCGCCGTGCCCCACACCGCCTACCTCGACGAGGGAAAACTTGTCGGCAATGGCGGCGTCCACACCAGTTCGTTTGTCGATCATCCGCCGCTCAGCTGGCCGTCCGATTGGATAGCCGCGCATTCGCACCATCACCACCGATTCGATGACAATCAGCTGGGTTTCGGCGCGGAGGTCGAGGCATCTCGCGGCTGCCCCTACAATTGCAGCTTCTGCGCCAAGATGGATTTCCGCGACGCCTACCGCCGCAGGAGCCACGATGCGATCACCGCGGAAATCGATCGGCTCATCGGGCAAGGTGTCGGCTACATCTATTTTATCGACGAGATCTTCCTGCCGCAGAAGGCGCTGCTGGAGGCGCTGGTCGATCGCGACGTCAAGTTCGGCGTGCAGACCCGCATCGATCTTTGGAAGCCGGAGCTCCTGGAACTGCTGGGTGCCGCCGGCTGCGTTTCGATCGAAGCCGGCCTGGAAAGCCTGACGGTGGAAGGCCGGGCCATGCTGGCAAAGCGTTGCCGGCTGGGCACCGAGGAACTGGCCGCCTTGCTGGTCAATGCACGACGTCACGTTCCGTTCGTCCAGGCCAATCTGATCGGCGTCGTCGAGGACGATCCGGCTCTGGTCGACCACTGGCGCAAGCACCTCATCGACCGCGGCGTGTGGGCCAACGAGCCGGTGCCGCTCTATCCCTATCCCAGTTCGCCCAGCTATCGCGAGCTTTGGGGCGAGCCCGACGATCTCGCCTGGGAGCGCGCCCACGAACATTACCTGGCCTCGTTCCGGACCTTCAGCGACATCCAGGAGAAGCGCCCGCGCGCGCTGGCCGAGTTGGAGGCGACATGTTGCAGTCACTGATCCGCCGCCCGCGGCGAATCCTGATGACCGTCGATGCCGTCGGCGGCGTCTGGCGCTACGCGCTCGATCTGGCGCGGGAGTTGGCTCATGGCGGCGACAGCATCGTGCTCGCCGGGCTGGGCCCGGAACCGTCGGAGGAGCAGGCGAAGGAGGCGCAGGCTTTCGCCGGCCTGGCGTGGCTCAAGACACCGCCGGACTGGATGACCCGCAATGAGGACGATCTGGAATTGTTGCCGCAGGAACTGCGCGCGCTCGTTGGCGATTACGCGATCGACCTTGTCCATCTCAACGCGCCGACGCAGGCCGTGGGACTTGATCTGCCCTGCCCGGTCGTGGCGGTCTCGCACTCATGCGTCGTGACCTGGCTCCACGCCGTCAGGGGGCGGGCTGCGGACGGCGAATGGGCTTGGCAGAAGGACCGCAACAGACGCGGCTTCGATTGGGCCAATGCGGTAGTCGCACCCAGCCGCAGCCATGCCGACATGCTCGAGGCCTGCTACGGGCCGATCGCCCGCCTGAGCGTTGTCAGCAACGGCACACGGCCAGGTCCAAAGCCAGAGAGGCGCGAACCACTGGTTGTCGCCGCCGCGCGCTGGTGGGACGAAGGAAAGAACGCAGCCACGCTGGACCAGGCAGCAGCGCTGACGAAATGGCCGGTCTTTGCTGCCGGGCCGCTCGAGGCCGCTGATGGCCAACGCGCCAGTTTCAGCAATGTCGTTGCTCTGGGCTCGGTCTGCCACGATGAGGTGCTGCGATTGATGGTGCGGGCCGGCATCTTCGTATCGCCGTCCGTCTACGAACCCTTTGGCCTTGCCGCTCTGGAGGCAGCCACATCAGCAACACCCCTGGTGCTTGCCGACATCCCGACCTATCGCGAATTGTGGAATGGCGCGGCCATGTTCTACGACGTCCGTGATCCAGGCGATCTCGCCAGATGTGTCGATTGTCTCTCTGACGACGCCCAACACAGGCACCGGCTCGGCGAAGCCGCCGCACGCCGAGCCCGCAGGTTTTCACCAGCAAGGCAAGCGGCGGCAATGCACGACATCTACGATCGGGCCGCCCTGGCCGTTGCGGAACGCTGACAATGCGGTTCCTGTTCTATACCCATTCGGCCGTTTCCGACTGGAACCACGGCAACGCACATTTTCTGCGCGGCATCATGCGGGAGCTTGTTGCACGCGGGCACCAGGCGATCGCGCTGGAGCCAGCAGACGGCTGGAGCCGTTCGAACCTGCTGGCAGAGAAAGGGCCCTACGCGGTCGAGCGCTTCAGAAAAGATTTTCCGGAGCTGATGTCGGTGACCTACGACGCGTCCTTCGACCATGAAGGCTGGATTGCCGACGCCGATGTGGTGATCGTCCACGAATGGACCGACCCGGACCTTGTCGCGCGCATCGGCAGGGCCAGGGCGAATGGAGGCGGTTTCACGCTTCTGTTCCATGACACCCACCATCGCGCCGTCTCGGCGACGCAGGCGATCTCGGCTCTGCGGCTGGAGCAATATGACGGCGTGCTGGCTTTCGGCGAGGCGTTGCGGCAAAGCTATTTGCGCGCCGGCTGGGGCAAACGTGCTTTCACCTGGCACGAGGCGGCGGATGAGCGCCTGTTCAAGCCTCACCCGGAGATCGACCCGACTGCCGATCTGATCTGGATCGGCAACTGGGGCGATGATGAGCGCAGTGCCGAAATCAAGGAATTCCTGATCGATCCAGTCGAAGAACTTGGCCTGCGTGGCACTGTTCATGGCGTGCGCTATCCACGCGAAGCGCTCGCCGATCTTGCCGCCGCCGGCCTGAGTTACGAAGGCTGGATTGCCAATGCCGACGTGCCCAAGGCATTCGCGGCCCACCGCGTTACCGTCCACATCCCGCGGCGCCCATATCGGGAGACCCTGCCCGGCATCCCGACGATCCGCATGTTCGAGGCGCTCGCCTGTGGCATCCCGCTCGTTTCGGCGCCTTGGGCCGATGTCGAACAACTCTTCAGGCCAGGCATCGACTTTCTTTTCGCGCGCGACGGTTCCGAGATGTGCCGCCATCTTCGCGACGTGCTGGACGATGCTGACCTGGCCGCCTCTCTGGTGAGATCCGGCCTCGAAACCATCGGGAGGCGACACACTTGCCGGCACCGGGCGGACGAGCTGTTCGACGTGCTCGCCGAATGCGGCAACCGCCAAGCCATCGATCGCATCGCCAAAGAGGAGACAGTCGCATGAAGATTGCATTTTATGGATCGAGCCTGCTGTCGTCCTATTGGAACGGCGCGGCGACTTATTACCGCGGATTGCTGAAGGCTCTTTCTCAACTTGGCTACGAGATCACGTTCTATGAACCGGACGTCTACGACCGGCAGAAGAACCGCGATATCGAGGCACCGGACTGGTGCAACGTCGTCATCTACGAGGCGACCCCGCATGCACTGATGCAGGTGGCAGCAAGCGCAGGCGAAGCTGATATCGTCGTCAAGGCCAGCGGAGTCGGCTTCGAAGACGAGGCGCTGCTGCGCGCCGTACTCGACCACGCCCGGACGGATGCGCTGACAGTGTTCTGGGATGTCGACGCACCGGCCACTCTGGGCCAATTGCGCGACGAGCCGGATCACCCCCTGCACCGCGCGTTGCGGGAGATCGACCTTGTCCTCACCTATGGCGGCGGCGATCCGGTCGTCTGGGCCTATCGTGCGCTGGGGGCTGCCGAATGCGTGCCGATCTACAACGCGCTCGATCCCGAAACGCACCATCCGGTCGCGAAGGACAAGCGTTTCGCCTGCGACCTCGCCTTTCTCGGCAACCGTCTGCCGGACCGTGAAGCACGCGTCGAAGCCTTCTTCCTCGATCCGGCCAACCGTTCGGGCGATCAGCGTTTCCTGCTCGGCGGATCTGGTTGGGGTGACAAGCAGCTGCCGGCAAATGTCGCATGGCTCGGCCACGTCGGGACGCGGGACCACAATGCGTTCAACGTCACCCCCAAGGCGGTGCTGAACATCAGCCGCGACAGCATGGCCGCCAACGGCTTTTCGCCTGCCACGCGCGTCTTCGAGGCTGCCGGTGCCGGCGCATGCCTCATCACCGATGCCTGGCTCGGCGTCGAATTGTTCCTGGCCCCCGGGGAAGAGATCCTGGTGGCGCGCGATGGTAATGATGTCACTGAGATCTTGCGCACCCTCACCCCCCAGCGGGCAAGGGCGATCGGCGCATCTGCGCTTCGGCGTGTTCTCGCCGAGCATACCTATGCGTTAAGGGCCGCTGTCGCCGACGCTGTCTTCAGGCGTCATTTCGAGCGCCCCACCGTGGAGGCAGCGGAATGACCCAGCGGCTCGACATCGTCTTTCTTGGCCTGTCGTTGTCCTCTTCATGGGGAAACGGCCATGCCACGACCTTTAGGGGGTTGCTGAAGGGCCTGCACGAGCTCGGCCATCGCGTCACCTTCCTGGAGCGCGACGTGCCGTGGTATGCGAACCATCGCGATCTGCGCGACCCGGATTTCTGCACGTTGCGCTACTACGAAACGACGAACGATCTTCGTCGGACCTATACCGGCTGTCTGCAACAGGCCGATGTCGTAGTGGTCGGGTCGTTCGTTCCGGAGGGGCGAGCCGTCATCGACATCGTCGCGTCCCTGTGCACGGGCCAGTTCTGCTTCTACGACATCGACACGCCGGTCACGCTGGCCAAGCTCGCCGCGGATGATTGCGACTACCTATGCCGGCGGCAGATCCCGTATTTCGACGTCTATTTCTCGTTCACCGGCGGGCCAACACTCGCCCGATTGGCGGCGGACTTTGGTGCACGGTGCGCCGAGCCGCTCTACTGCTCCGTCGACCCGGAGCGGCATCGCCGAACGGCCGATCCGATCTGCTGGGACCTTGGCTATCTCGGCACTTACAGCTCGGACCGGCAGGCGACGCTGGATGCTCTCCTGCTCGAACCGGCAAGACGCATGCCGGACCGTCGCTTCGTCGTGGCCGGCTCGCAATTCCCGTCCGAGACCGTCTGGCCAAGCAACGTCGATCGCATCGAGCACCTGCCGCCGGCGGACCACGCCTCGTTCTACAGCCGCCAGCGCTATACGTTGAACGTCACGCGCAGCTCCATGATAGCGGCTGGGTGGTCTCCCAGCGTACGCCTCTTCGAGGCGGCTGCCTGTGGCACAGCGATCATCAGCGATCGCTGGACCGGTCTGGACAGCTTCTTTCCGACAGCCACGATCAACATGGCGGGCCAAGCCGAAGACGTGATCGATATCCTGTCCAGCCAATCCGACCGCGTCAGGCTTGCTTTGGCCAAGCGAGCGCGTGCAACGATCCTGGCGGCACATACAAGCGCCGCGAGAGCCCGCGAATTCGTTTCGCTGCTGGCGCGGCCAAGATCGGCACGTCCAGCGCTCGATCTGAACATCGAAAGTGCAGCATGACTGGCAGACAGGAGAAAATAGAGATGCGGCAATCAAGAAGGACACAACGGACCAGAACGGCGCTTGTCGCCGGCGGCGCGGGTTTCCTCGGTTCGCATCTTTGCGAGACACTGCTTCAGGCCGGGTGCCGTGTGATCTGTGTCGACAATTTTCTAACCGGTCGGATGGAAAACATCGTCTCGATGCTGGACAGTCCTCGTTTCCGGCTGATCGAGCAGGATATTTGCCGACCATTGGACCTTGCTGAGCCGGTCGACCGCATTTTCAACCTGGCGTGCGCCGCATCGCCGCCGCGCTACCAGGCTGACCCGATTCACACCACGCGGACCTGCGTGATCGGAACCCTCAATCTACTTGAGCTTGCCGCCCGAAACAATGCGCGCCTCCTGCAGGCATCGACAAGCGAAGTGTATGGCGATCCGGAACAGCACCCGCAAACGGAAGACTATGTAGGTCACGTGAACTGCACCGGCCCTCGTGCCTGCTATGACGAGGGCAAGCGAACCGCCGAAACCTTGTGCTTCGACTATTTGAGAACCGAAACGGCCGACATCCGGGTCGCGCGCATCTTCAACACCTATGGTCCGCGGATGGATCCTGCCGACGGCCGGATCGTCTCGAACCTGGTGATGCAGGCGCTCGAGAAGAGACCGCTGACGATTTTCGGCGACGGGCTGCAGACCAGGTCGTTCTGCTACGTCTCCGATCTGGTCGAGGGTCTGGTCCGCCTCATGGATGTCGATCCCAATCCGAACCAACCGGTCAATTTGGGCAATCCCGGGGAATTCACCGTTCTTCAACTGGCCGGATTGGTGAGGGATATGACCCACAGCAACTCGGCCTTCAAATTCCTGCCACTGCCGCAAGACGATCCTCGCCGGAGGCAACCGGACATTTCCCGTGCAAAAGCCCTTCTCGACTGGTCGCCAAAGGTGCCACTCAAGCAAGGCCTGATGCAGACGATCAGCTATTTCATGGAGCTCGAGGCCAGCCGTAACGAGGATCGAATCTCCCCAACTGCGACAAGCGTGAGGTCCGTTTCAGGCCGACTGCAAAACCTGCCGGCCTGAAGTCGGGGAGAGCTATGCCCTCGGGCATGGTGAGACCATCCCGACAGGCGTCTTCACTTTTTCTCGTTGTGGGAACATCCGGTCTAGCTCGCCGTTGGGCGAATATCGGCAGGGAGAACGGACCCGTGCATCGAAAACGATCCGCCAGGGACATCGAGCAAATGGCAGAACGGGAAGCGGCTGCCTTTCTGAGACGTGCCTCGATCACCTACCTCGAATGCTGTGTGAGCCTGATGATGACGCATCTTGAGCGCGAGGAAGTGGCCACCATCCTGGAAAAAGAAGCGGATATGCTGCGAACGCTCGATTGAGGCTCGCGTCGCTCAGGCTTCGATCGGCCTAGGCAACGTAAAATACAGGGCGCAACTTTGATCCGAAGAGGTTGGTGATTTTTCCAGGTCGCAAGGAACATTCCTGGCAGCTGACAGTTCGGCGCGAGGAACTTACCTTCAACAGCGATGGCGGCAGTTTCGTGGGATCAAAAAAGGTACGGATTGGAATAGCCGGCGTCGGCAATTGCGCATCCTCCCTTGTCCAGGGCCTCTCATATTATCGGGACGCCAGAGGCAATGAGCCGATACCGGGCCTGATGCATGCTGATCTTGGCGGCTATCATGTCGCCGAGATCGAGGTGGTTTGTGCTTTCGACGTCGCCAAGGGCAAAGTTGGGCGTGATGTGGCCGAAGCCATATACAATGCGCCCAACAATACCTTCCGCTTTGCCGATGTTTCGGCAACCGGCGTTCGCGTCGAGCGCGGACCGACGCTTGACGGCATCGGCAAATATCTGCGCGATGCGATCGAGGAGGCAGAAGAGCCGGTCGCGAATGTCAGCGCGCTGCTTCGGGAAAGCGGCGCGGACGTACTGGTCTCATATCTGCCGGTCGGCTCCGAAGAAGCCACGCGTTTTTATGCCGAGTGCGCGCTCGAGGCCGGCTGCGCCTTCGTCAACTGCATACCGGTCTTTATCGCATCGCGGCCGGAATGGCGCCGGCGCTTTGAACAGCGCGGCCTGCCGCTGGTCGGCGACGATATCAAAAGCCAGGTCGGCGCGACGATCGTGCACCGGTTGCTCGCCAATCTGTTCCGCGAGCGCGGCGTCCGCCTCGATCGCACCTACCAGCTGAACTTCGGCGGCAACACCGATTTCCTCAACATGCTGGAACGGGAGCGGCTGGAATCGAAGAAAATCTCCAAGACACAGTCCGTAGCCAGCCAGTTCGACGTCCCCCTGGAGGCCGGCAACATCCATGTCGGCCCCAGCGACCATGTGCCCTGGCTTACCGATCGAAAATGGGCCTACATCCGCGTTGAAGGCACGACGTTCGGCGGCGTGCCGCTGAATGCAGAGCTCAAACTGGAAGTATGGGATTCGCCCAACTCGGCCGGAGTCGTTATCGACGCTGTCCGCTGCGCAAAACTGGCGCTTGACCGCGGCATCGCGGGGGCGCTGACCGGCCCTTGCAGCTATTTCATGAAGTCGCCGCCCGAGCAGTTCACCGATGCCGAGGCACGCCTGCGCACGCTGTCTTTCATCGCCGGGAGGGACGAGCCGATGCTTGATGCCGCGGAATGACGACGACGTTCTTCTTGATCCGCCATGCGGCGCACGACAATGTCGGCGACTATCTTGCCGGACGCATGGCTGGAGTTTGCCTTGGCGAAACCGGCAGGGCACAAGCCTCGCGCCTGGCCAGCCACATGGCGGCGCGGCCGCTGGCGGCCATCAGTTGCAGCCCGCGCGAACGAACACTGGAAACCGCAAAACCGATCGCAATCGCCTGCAATCGCGAGAAGATTACAATCCGCCAGGAACTCGATGAGATCGACTTCGGCGCGTGGTCGGGCAAGACCTTCGAAGAGTTGAGCCAGGACGCCGACTGGCTGACGTGGAACAGTCAACGCCAGCAGGCGAGGACGCCCGGCGGCGAGACAATGCTGGACGTCCAGCAACGTGTCGTCTCGCTGATGCAGCAGCTTCGCAAACGCTACCAAAACCAGTCCGTGGCACTGGTCAGCCATGCCGACGTGATCAAAGCCGCCGTCTGCAAGGTGCTCGGCTTGCCGCTGGGAGACTGTTTTCGCTTCGATATCGACCCCGCTTCGATCACCACGGTCGTGTCCGGTGACTGGGGCTCCAAGCTGATCCGACTGAACGAAGCCGCCTGACGAGGACTGCCGGATGCGTATGGTCATTTTCGGTCTCACCGTCACCTCCTCGTGGGGAAACGGACACGCGACGCTGTGGCGCGGGCTGATCCGTGCGCTCGGTCGCCTGGGCTGGTCGGTCAGCTTTTTCGAACGCAATACCCCGTACTATGCCGGCGCACGCGATCTTGACCATCTCGATGGCGGCGATGTCGTTCTCTATCCGGAGTGGGAGGACATTCGCCGTGTCGCGGAACAGGCTATCGGGGAATCCGACGTCGTCATCGTCACGTCCTATTGCCCCGACGCCGTGGAGGCATCGCGCCTGGCGCAGCAGGCCTGTCGCGGGCTGAAGGTTTTCTACGATCTCGACACCCCGGTCACGCTCGCCCGGATAGAACAAGGTCTACGACCGGCCTATTACGGGCCCGAGGGCCTTCACGATTTCGACCTCGCCCTCAGTTATACGGGGGGAACCGCAATCGATGCGCTGAAAACGCTGCTGGGCGCCCGCCGAGTCTTGCCTCTCTACGGCCATGTCGATCCCGACCGACACCGGCCGGCCCAGCCCCGGGCTGAATTCGCCGGGGATTTGTCCTATCTCGGAACGTATGCGGCCGATCGCCAGGCCGGCGTCGAAAAGCTGCTGGTCCGCACGGCAGCGCGCATGCCGGACCGCCGTTTCGTCATCGGCGGCGCCCAATATCCGCATGAATTTCCGTGGAGCGAAAACATCTTCTTTGTCAGGCACCTTCCGCCTGCGGATCATCCGGCCTTCTTCTGCTCATCGCGCCTGACGCTGAACGTGACGCGCGAGGCGATGGCCAAGAGGGGCTGGTGTCCTTCGGGCAGGCTGTTCGAGGCGGCAGCCTGCGGCGCGGCGATCGTGAGCGACACCTGGCCCGGGCTGAGCAGTTTTTTCCAGCCCGGCAGCGAGATCATCCTGGCGGACAGCACCGACGACGTGGTCGCGGCAGTCGGCTTGCCTGACAGCGAAGTCGACGCCATCCGGCGCCGGGCGCGCGAGCGGGTGTTGGACGAACACACCTCTGCGCAGCGCGCCAGGGAACTGGACCGCCTCCTGTCCGATTCATTGCCGGGCTTGGGGCAGGGCTTGGCGGCGGGCGAGCCGTTGAAGGAAGCAATCTGATGTTGGGCATCGTGCCCGCCGCCGGCCGCGGCAGCCGCATTCAACCGCTCGGCTTCTCGAAGGAGCTCCTGCCGGTCGGCAGCCGAATCGACGGCCAGACCGAGCGTCCTTGCGCGGTGAGCGAGTATCTGGTGCGTCGCATGGTGCGCAACGGGGTCGACAAGATCTGCTTTGTCATCGGATCGGGAAAATCGGACATTCTCGAATACTACGCCGCCGGCTACGGCGACGCCGCCGCATTGTTTGTCGTGCAGCCCAACCCCGTCGGTCTTTGCGACGCGATCTTCCGCGCCGCGCCGCTGGTCGCGGCGGACGAGACGGTTCTGGTCGGCCTGCCGGACACGATCTGGTTTCCGGAAGATGGCTTTTGCCGCCTGCCGGACGACCGGCTGTCGTTTTTGCTCTTCCCAGTGGATCACCCGGAACTCTTCGATGCCGTCGTTCTCGACGGGGATGACCGGGTGAAAGAGATCCAGGTCAAGCAACAAGGCGCCGCATCGAACTGGATCTGGGGGGCGTTCAAGATGCCGGGCTGCATACTTCACCAGCTTGCCGCGCTTTGGCGCGAGCGGGATCAAAGCGACGAATATGTCGGCACCCTGATCAACGCCTATCTGGCGGCAGGCGGTGAGGCTTGCGGCGTCAAGGCAGGCACCGCCTATGTCGACGTCGGCACGTTCAACGGCTACCGCACGGCGCTTCGGCTGCTCGAGAACAACGACACTACGTTGGAGGACCCGAAAAACCTCATGTTCGTGCTGCCGGGGCAAGCAATACCAAGCCATCCAGGCGAAGGAGGCTAGCCATGCTGCATTCGAGCGCCGAAATACGCCGCCGCATCGATGCCCTTGGCCCGTGGTTCCACAACATGGAGCTGGCGGGCGTCGAAACCGCCCCCGACCATTTCCTCGGCAACTACCCGCTGATCAAATGGCGCAAGTTCGCCGACGCCATTCCTGCCGATCTGTCCGGCAAGGCCGTGCTCGACATAGGCTGCAACGCCGGCTTCTACTCGATCGAGATGAAGCGACGCGGCGCCGGCCGCGTCCTCGGCATCGATTTCGATGAAGCCTATCTGGCGCAGGCGCGCTTCGCCGCCGAAATCGCGGACTGCGACATCGAATTCCAGCTGCTGTCGGTCTACGACGTTGGCGCCTTGCGGGAGAAATTCGACATCGTCCTGTTCATGGGCGTGCTGTATCACCTGCGCCACCCGCTGCTCGCTCTCGATCTGATCCGGGAGCACGTTGCCGGCGACTTGATGATCTTCCAGTCCATGCAGCGGGGCAGCATCGAACTGCCTGCGCTCGATGAGAATTATCCTTTCTGGACCCACGATCTGTTCGACCGGCCGGAGTTTCCGAAGCTGCATTTCGTCGAGCATCGCTATGCCGACGACCCGACCAACTGGTGGATTCCCAATCGCGCCTGCACCGAAGCGATACTGCGCAGCGCCGGCTTCGAGATCGTGCTGCACCCGGAGCAAGAGGTTTATTTCTGCCGCGCCGCCGGTGAGCCGGCCGGCGGCAGCGCCGTCTACCCGTCGAAAGGACAACTTCATGATTGAAGCCGCGATGATCTGGAACGAGCCGAACAACAAATCCCATTGGGATCCCGAACTCGACCCCGACTGGAGCCGCTTCGCCAACATGGCAATACTGGCCGCCGATGCGATCGCATCGGCAAACCCGGCCGTGACCAGGATACTGGGGGGCATTTCGCCGATCGATGCCGATTTCATGGCGCTCATGAAGCAATACGGGGTGCTCGATCATGTCGATGCCGTCGGTGTGCATGGCTTCCCACTCGACTGGAATCTCTGGCAGATTCAGGAATGGCCCCAGAAGATCGGCGAGATTTCGACCGTCACCGATCTTCCCGTGTGGGTCAGCGAAGTTGGTGTGTCGAGCTTCGGGGCGGAGGAGGTCCAGCTCTGGGGTTTGCGTCGGAGCGCCGAACTGCTGCTCGGCAATGCCTCGCGCGTGCAATGGTACAGCCTCTACGATCTTCCGCGCGAATGGGGGGCAACGACGCGTCATCGCGAGGCCGAAGGCTCCTCCTACTATCGCCACTTCTACATGGGCCTGCTCCGCGAAGATGGCACGCCCAAACCCGCGCTCGAGGAATTCCTGCGTTACGCACCCGGGATGGGGCTGGTGCAATGGTTCCACTTTGAAGATCCCCGGCTGGACGACGCCGTCGCCTGGATGAAACGGCTGGGCGTCACCAATCTGCGCACCGGGCTTTCCTGGGCCGACAGTTTCAGGCCGAATGCGCTGGATTGGTACGACCGGCAGATGGAAGCACTTGCCGATTTCGACGTGACCATCACCTTCTGCTTCACGCCGGAGCACCGCGGAGTGATGCCGCACCACACCAGTCCGCCGCTGGTGCCGGAGGAATTTGCGGAGTTTTGCGCGACGATGACCCGCCGCTATGCTCCCGCCATGGCTGCCTCGCCGGTCAGAGCGGTGCGGGCTTCGGCAGCATGAGTGTGTCATGCAACACGCAGCTGACAGGTCCGGACCGCTTGCCGAATTCGCGGCCTTGTTGCTAAGTGCTGCTCCGCACCGCTCGGACGGTGCTGAGATCATGATCGTTGTCGCGCATCCGGACGACGAAACCATCGGCATCGGCGGGCATCTTGCCGGCTTGCGCGGATCTCGCATCGTTCATGTCACCGATGGCGCGCCGCGAGACCTTGAAGACGCGCGAGCATACGGCTTCGAGACGTGGCAGGACTATGCCGAGGCCCGCCATCGGGAGTTGGAGGCGGTGCTGGCGGCAGCGGGATTGCCGTCGACGGCCCTGATCAGCCTCGGTTATCCCGACAAGCAGGCGGCCGGAAATCTTGGCTCGCTCGCACGGGAACTGACCGGCCTTTTGGCCGAGCGCGATGTCAGCTTCGTCTGCACGCATCCTTATGAAGGTGGTCACCCCGATCATGACGCGACCGCCTTTGCCGTCCATGCGGCCTGCCATTTGCTGCGCCGCGACGGACGCCAGGCACCGGCCATCGTCGAAATGGCGTTCTATTCGGCCGGGCCTGAGGGTACGATCCTTCAGGATTTCAACAGTCATTCCGGCAGCGAGCGCATCGAATTGCACCTTACGGAAGCGGCTTTCGAACGGAAGCAGTGCATGCTGGCCTGCCACCGGACACAGCAACGGACGCTGGCGCCGTTCACGGCGCGCATCGAACGTTTCCGGGTGGCGCCTGCCTATGATTTCCTGGCGCTGCCGAACAGCGGCAGGCTTTATTACGAGGCGCTGCCGCTCGGCTTCGAGCCGGCGGTTTGGCTTCACGCCGCGGCCGCTGCGCATGAGGAGCTTGGGCTCGACCGGCCATGACCCTCACCGTCCTGAACGTCGCCTACCCTCTCGCGCCAGTCGGCCCGGATGCGGTTGGCGGTGCCGAGCAGGTGCTGTCGATGCTCGACCAGGCGCTCGTGCGCGCGGGACACGCTTCCATCGTGATCGGTTGCCAGGGCTCGAAAGCGGCGGGCGTGCTCATCGAGACGCCTGCTGAACCAGGTGTGCTCGACGATGCGGCGAAGAAACGGGCACAGCGCTCTCACCGCACCGCGATAGAAGTCGCACGCGCCCGTTGGCCGATCGACGTGGTTCATCTGCACGGCATCGATTTTGATGCCTATCTGCCTGATGATGGCCCGACCCTGGTAAGCCTGCACCTGCCGCTCGACTGGTATCCCACCGATGCCTTGCGCACGGTCCGCGACGATCTATGGCTTCACGCCGTCTCGATGGCCCAACAGAGGACCGCGCCGCCGGGTGCCAGGCTGCTGGCACCCATTCCAAACGGCGTGGATATCGATGCGCTGAGCGGTCGGCAGTTCAAGCGCAACTTCGCGCTGGTGCTCAGCCGCATTTGCCCGGAAAAGGGCATCCACCTGGCACTGGACGCGGCCAAACAGGCTGGCGTGCGGCTGATCATCGGCGGCAAGGTCTACCCTTACGAAACGCACACGCTGTACTTTCGTGACGAAGTCCAGCCGCGCCTCGACCAGCGCCGCCGCTTCCTCGGTCCGCTCGGCTTCGTCGCAAAGCGGCACTTTCTCAACGCCGCCCGCTGCCTGGTCATTCCCAGCCTTGCCGCGGAAACCAGCTCGCTTGTCGCGATGGAGGCTCTCGCCTGCGGCACGCCGGTCGTCGCCTTTCCAAACGGTGCGCTGCCGGATGTGGTCGAACACGGCAAGACGGGCTTTCTGGTCAACGACATCCATGAGATGGCGGAGGCCATCGTCGCAGCCTCCGGCCTGGATGCCGAGACATGCCGGGCCGAGGCGCGGCGGCGCTTTTCGCTCGACCAAATGATTTCGTCTTACATGGACGCCTACCAGGCGCTGGCAGGGCTTGGTGCCGGCCGCAGGCGCCTGGCGGCGGTGCAGTGAGCGGCTTTCATGCTCCGCTCCGAGATCATCGACGATCCGGCCGCCTTTGAGGCGCTGGCGCCGCGCTGGCGGGAGCTGTGGGCGCACAGCCGGACAGCGACGCCGTTCCAAAGCCCCGCCTGGCTGGTGCCGTGGTGGCGCGCATTCGCGCCCGGAGAGCTGGCGACGATCGCCGTCTGGCGAGGCGACGATCTGGTGGGATTGGCACCGCTTTACCTGGAACACGCAACTTGCGGGTCGAGACTGCTTCCGGTTGGGATTTCGTTGAGCGACTACCTGGATGTCCTGTGTTGCCCCGGCATCGAAGCGGCTGTCGCCGCCGTCATCGCCGACCGGGTTCTGGCGATCAATTGGTCGCAATGGATCTTACCGGACCTGCCGGCCGGTGCTGCCGGTCTCACTATCGCGCACCCTGCGCTGGAGGCGGATCAACCCGTCGACCACGCCGCTTGTCCCGTGCTGCCGATCGCTGGCGACAATGCGCTCGCGGTCTGCATTCCGGCGCGGCGAAGACGCCAGTTGCGCCGCGCGCACAATGCCGCACGCCGGCGCGGCTGCGTCTCCATCATACCGGCGCAGGCCGATCTCAAAGCGTTTTTCGATCACCTGATCCGCCTTCACGGCGCGCGTTGGGCCGGGCGCGGCGACGGCGTCCTGGCCGATCCGGCTGCAGAAGAATTCCATCGGCAGGCGCTTCCCATGCTTGCCGCACAGGGTCTTGTCCGATGCTGGCTTGTTGCCATCGACGATGCGGTCGTCGGCGCCTATTACGGATTTCATCATCGCCACCGCGCCTACGCCTACCTTGGCGGTTTTGATCCGGCCTATGCCGAGGAAAGTCCCGGCGCAATCCTGATCGGTCACGCGATTGCCGAAGCGGCTCGTGAAGGGGCGCGGGAGTTCGATTTTCTGCGCGGCCAGGAGAGCTACAAGTATGGCTGGGGGGCCGTCGACCAATGGACAATGCGAAAGGTCTGGACGCGGAGCATGGCTCGATGAGCGCCACCGGACGAAAGCCATCGCCCCAGGCGGCATCGACCGCAAAAATGCTGATCGAGGAGTGCATGGCCGACGGCGCCTGCGTCGACGCCATCATTGCCAGACTGGCGCTGCGCTTCGAGACCGGGGTCGATGCCGCAGAATTGGCCGATGTGGCGCTGGAGATGCGTTCAGCCGACCTGCGAAAACGCGACAGACTGGAGCGGATCGCCGATCTGCTTCGTCACAGGCCTGACATCTTCACCACGCTGCGCCAAACAGGTGCCGCCGTCCGCCACGAACGCGATGAATGGGAAACTGACGCCGCGGTCGTCAGGCGGCTGGCCGCCGGCTTTGATGCCGCGGCGACGATTTCCCAGGCGGCGAGCGTTCAACTGTCTTCGCTGGGAGACGAGGAGAAACTCACCGCCGCCACCGACGAGATCGTCGCATGGTTGCAGCGGCAAGGCTTCACCGGCCGCGACCAGGACATACTGGACATTGGTTGTGGCATCGGCCGCTTCGAAAGCGCGCTCTCGGATGCCGCGCACCGGATCGTCGGCATCGACATATCCCTGGAGATGATTTCGGTCGCTCGTCGGCGATGTGCCGGGCTGCGCAATGTGGATCTGCGGCAGACCTTTGGTCTCGATCTCGCCGATTTTACCAACGCAAGCTTCGATTGCGTGCTGGCTGTCGACAGCTTCCCCTATCTGGTGCTGGCTGGCCTGGCGGAGCGGTATTTCGAGGAAATTGCGCGTGTTCTGAAACCGTCAGGCGTGGCAGCACTTCTGAATTACTCCTATCGCGGATCGACGGCGCTGGATCGTGCCGATGTTCACCGCCTCGCCGAAGCCCATGGCATGCAGGTCGTGGCTGACGGCGCGAAGCCGTTCCGGCTGTGGGACGGCAATGCCTTTCTTCTTGTGGCATCCGAGGGAACATTACGGCGCAATGATTGTTCGGGAGTCAAAGAGACGAGGGCGTCAATGAGACACGCGCACCAAACAGACAGGGCACCTGTGAGTGCCGACAATCCGAAGGAGGACTAGAAGGCATCCGGCGGCAAGATAGACATCACCTCTGCCGTCAAGATAAAGGCTCCGGCGGCCGGCGCGATGACCGATTTGGCCAAGGACAAGGTCAAGGAAACGCGGCTTTGCTTTGTCCAGCAGAGCCTGAGAAGCAGCACACCGAGCAACGCCGGCTCGATGGCAATCGGATCAACTCCGATCAGTATCACGCCGCAGATCGTCTCTCCCAAGACTGACTGCTGCAACCGCAAACGCCAATCATGACCAGTGGCCAGTCGAGGTCACGAGAGTCGAAATGTCGAGCGCACCCGGCAACAGCGCCGGGAAGACCCGAGGGGAAAGCATAGGCTTCCCCGACGAGATCGGCAGCTTCGATACAATGCTGTGCAAAGGACGGGCTGTGCAAGGGACGGCGCTGACTGTGAGGCCGCGCGAATCCTTGCAAACTCTGATTGCCGTCACCACACTGGTGAAGGGACTGATTCGTTAAGAGAACACTATGTCTCGCTCGAGCGACGATAGCATCAGCCCGAAACTCCGGCTGGCAATAGACCGGAAGATTGCATCTCTGCTGACTGCTATCGAGCAGGAAAAGGTCCCCGACCAGCTGACCGACCTTGCGGTTCAATTGCAGAATGCGCTTGTCGAGAAGCGTCGATGCAAAGCAAAGAAACAGGACTAGCTATCGGCGCCTGTCGACTGCGAAGTTTCCCTGTGCTGCTGACAGGTGATTGCGTCGTTCCACCAATGTCTGCAAGGAACTTTCGCCGAGGTATTCCAGCACGCTGGCACGCGCTCGGTTAAGGCGGCTTTTTACCGTTCCAACCGCGCAACCGCATATTTCGGCAGTTTCTTCATAGCTGACGCCAAGGACCCCGATCAGCATCAGGACCTCGCGCTGATGCTCCGGCAACCTCTGGACCGCGTTGGAGACTTCCTTGCTCTGAACGGACCACTCCTGCGTCGCTTCCGTAATCGGGATTGCGGAGGCGCAGTCGAGCAGGCCTGGCTTTTCCCTGTCGGCGGCCTTGATGCGCGTATAATAGCTATTGCGCATGATGGTGAAGAGCCATGACTTCATACGCGTTCCAGGCTCAAATTTGTCGATGTTGGCGAGCCCTTTGGTCAATGTCTCCTGGACCAGGTCGTCGGCATCGTCGGGAACCCGGCAGAAGGTGCGGGCGAAGGCTCGCAAGGCAGGTATCAGGTCAACGATGGAAACGTCGTCCGTTTCCTGGTTGGCCAAGGGGTAGCCCCTGGAGGACAATGGTCCAGCTCCCAGCAAGAAAGAGTTGATGAACGCAGACCTAGCTAAATGCATGAAGGTTTGGATCGTTCCGGACATCGAAATTAGGTGCTGGAAAATCTCGGATTGGGCGGGCGGCCGTCTATGACCGGTCGTTGTTCTTGGCCGCCTCTTCCCGCTGCTTTTTCAGGACTTCGTCAGTCCCGACCAGCTTTTTCGCCCCGCCGGATATCGCTGTTGACACCACCGCCGGCGGGTCGCTCGCGGGAAAAGAATCCTCAAGCCCGGCCTGCAACTGGTCTTCCAGGGTCTTCGGCTCTTCCGACCGACCAGGCGTCCTTCGGGCTTCTGCTCCCTCCAGCGGCTGTTTCATGTCAGGCGAACTACTGACCTCGCGAACGCAGGCGTAAAGCTGTTCGATGGCAAATTCCTTCATTGTCTCGAAATCGGCCCTCTCATCGCGCATTGCCTCGATCTTATCGACCATGGTCTTCTCGAACCGGTCAAGGCTATCGCGTCCGCAAGCCTGGCAAAGACGCAACAATGCTTCGTGGAGTACTTTCGGACCAAAATAAGCAGACGCCTCGAGCTTGAGCCGCTGCAGATGCTCTGGAGTCACCGCCTGAAGTTTTGACATATGCAGCCCCTTTCGCCTGCCGAGCATATCAACGGCGTTGGTCGGCAGATGTTCCAATCACCCGCAACCGGGCTCGCTAAACGGGTCGCTCGGCCACTCAACGCCATGCCGAACGCCAACGCCAACGATAGCGGGCTCTCTCACCTGGCATCTGCGCAATGTCTTTGACCCATTGGTCTTCTTGAAGATTCCGGTTCAAGCTAATTCAAGCCTGGCAATGGCCAGTCGGCCACGCCGGTTCAAGAATCCCGGACGGCAAGGCACTACCTGCATCTTGCGAGCGGAGCCTGGCGATCTTCGCCTGGGCTCCGCAAGCCTGTCACCACCAGGAATCAGGCGGCGGCTTGGAGGGCACGTTGGTTGACACCACCCTCGCCCAACCCGGTCAGCGCTTCGTCTGTCGCGACCTCTTCCTTGAGCGTTGCCTTGAGAAGGGCGGCGACGTCGGCCTTTCCCATCTGTTCCGCCCAGGCGACAAGAGTGCCGTACCGGGCGATCTCGTAATGTTCGACGGCTTGCGCCGCTGCGACCAGTCCGGCATCGAGCGCAGGAGCACCGTCATAGTCTTCGAGGATCTCGGAGCCTTCTTCAATGATGCCGTCGATCGCCGGGCAGGTCTTGCCGCGTGCCGCCTTGCCAAATTTCTCGAACACCTCCTCGAGCCGGTCGACGTGAACTTCCGTCTCCATGCGATGTTTTTCGAAGGCAGCAGTCACTTTTTCCGACTCCGCGCTTTTGGCCATTTTCGGCAGCGCCCTCAGTATTTTCTTTTCGGCGTAGTAAAGATCTTTCAGCCCGTCGAGGAACAGGTCCTCAAGGCCCTTGGTTGTCGCTTTCGCGGCTTTTTTCGCAGTTGCCATGGTCGTCTCCCGCTGAGGTTTGGAGCTAGCCTCCCTAACTGGGAAGGCGACCGATAACCCCGCCGGCCGGCAACAAGTTCCCTGATGATTCGAGCCGCTGGAAATTTTTCGCCTCAGGCCGCGCAGGTGCTGCAAGGCTTACGCTGGCGAGACGGCGGTGCGAGCAAATGGCTTCGCCAGCAATCGGCTCAATCGATCCGCTTGATACGGCCCTTGTCGAGACGGAACACTCCATCCTGGCCGCCCTGCCTCTCAAAATCGGTAAGCAGATCGTCCCAGGTCCCGAGGAATTCGCCACAGTCATCGCAAAAGATCCGGTCGTCAGGACCGGCGTCGGCCGGAATCCTCAGCCTTATCGTCAAGCAATAAGGGCATTCCAACTGGTGGTTAAGATACTGTGTGGTCATCGACGACAGCAAGAATGCACTGGAAACGTCGCCCCTGCAACCTGCTCGCGCCGGGGCAGGACGCTTGCATTGATTATATGCCGTCTTTGGTCGGAGGCCAGCCAGACTGGGCAGTCGGCGGAATGTTGTCGGAAGTCACCTCACCCCGCTTGAGTTTTCGAATGGCCTCATTGGCTTCGAATTCATCGAGGCCGGAAAGCGGCATGCCGTCAACCACGACGGCTTCCTCACTCTCGTCGTCGTAGACTTCCCACAGCCCGTCCGAATTCTGTCGTTTGTTGTAGATGGTTGGCATGGCCGCTCCCCTAGATACCGCTATTGAACGCGTGCTACCCACTCCAGAGCCTGGGTCTTTTCGTCCGCCGGGAACACCCGCGCCTCGATCTGCGGGAACAGTGCGCCCGTCATTTCGGTAGCTGCCTTGATCCACTGTTTTTCGGACACCACTGCGGCACGCTGGAAGCGGTGGAGTTCGCCAAGTTTGCTCAAGCCGTACTGCAGATCGCGGCGCAACGCGTCGCCCGTCATGTCCTCCAGATCGGTAAGGTCGGCCAGGATGCCGATCTCTTCATGTTCGCTCAGTTTCTCTTCGATGGTCGGGATGATCTTGTCGTAGTCCTCCGCGGTCACGGTACCGGCAACGCGAAATGCGGCGACATTCTCAGGAGCAGAAATAACCTCGATCACTTTTTCCTCCTTCGGATTGGTTTTCGGGATCATGCCGAACAACTCAAGCCGCCGACGGATGTTCCCTGGTCCTAAGCGTTTTTAGACACTAAACCACCGCTTTCCTTGGCGGCTCCCGGGTCGCATTCGTGACGACGGTATAGCGCGTGATCGGACCCTCATCGGGGTCTTCTCCCTGAAAGTGAACGTCGGCGTTGTCAGGCAACCGGCTGGTATTGCCGAACGTCTTGACCGCGGACGCACGCACCAGTTGGATGTCCGGGTCCTGCTTCATGATCTTTATTGCCGCAAGCTCGGCCGTGCTGCTGCCGCCAATGCGCCAGCTGGCCTCGAGCACACCGGATCGCCAGATACCCGACGAATCGACACCCTGGCCGATATCGTAGTTACGCCGCGAGGCGAAAAATCCAGGATACTCAGCCATCGCCGCGTCATAGGCCCTCGCCTGCGCAATTGCCGAACCCAGTGCGCGGGGAAGCTGAAGGTCTTCGAGAGCTTCCCATCCGCCGCGCACGACAATGAGGTCCGACCCGCCATAAACGGATTGTCCCGCATTATCAGTCGTCGTCGTTTGAGTGCCGTAGTAGGCGACCATGGTTTCGTCGATCTCGGTTCTGCCAACACTCAAAGTGACGACGTCACGAAGGTCAGCTTCGAGCACCAGACCGTACTCGTTCAAGTCGGGGGAGCGGTATCGCTCGAGCAGTCTCTCGACGTCAGCAACCGTGCGAACGATGTGCTGGTCCTGGCCTCGCGAGGCAAGCGGTGGCTTGAGCCGGGCCAGCCCATGCCTCAGCAGGCGTTGCGCTGCTCGCAGCGCATCGTGCCGCGAAAACACGGTGTAGCCAGGCAATACTGCGGCGGCGACAGTTCTGCCGAAGCCGGTTGACCATTCCTTCGGTCGTTCGGCCAGGTCGTCGACCAGTTCGTGGGTTATGGCCTTGGTGGTCGCGAATCGCCAAGGCACCACGCCGCCGAAGAGGTCTTGCGGCCCGTTGATACCCAGCCGTGCCGCATCGCTGGCAAGCAAGCTGTCGTCCGGCACGAAGTACAAGCGCCCGCCATTGCCGCTGCTGTGGCCTAGACCCTGCCGGAAGGCAAACCCCTTGAGGGTGGCAATGGTGCGGGCGACGGCAGCTATGGCTTCCCGCTCGTGAGCGTAGAGAGGCTCGCAGCCCGGCTCGGAGAATGCGATCACGGTGCCTTTTGGCTGGCTCGGCTGAGTGCCTCTGTGCTCGGTCATATCGGTCGTTCCGGTGCTTCCTCGTTATGGGCATTGGGCGCCGATGTTGCGGTCCTACGCGCCCTGTCCCCGGGAGAACGCAGCAGATGGCAGAACGTTCAGCCCGGATTGGCAGGCTCGCCGCGCGGGCGCAGACGCTGGTATCCAGCCGTGACCTTGGAGCGCGCTGCGGTGCAGAACCTTTGATCGCCGACGGACAGCGCCCCCCTCTGTCCTGCCGGACATCTCCCTCACACGGGGGGAGATCGGCAGCTTCGCGGACAGCGTCCCTTTTTTGCACGGTTGGTGGTTGGCGAAATCAGTGATGAAGGCCAATCTCCCCCCTCGTGGGGGAGATGTCCGGCAGGACAGAGGGGGGGGCGCGAAGGATCGCTGCGGAGCGCTTTTATTCTGACCCGCTGCATTCTTCGGCTGACGTCACGGAATGGATCCCAGGGTCTGCGCGCGTCGCTTCGCTCCTTGCTCCGCCCTGGGATGACGAAGTGGAGGGGTGCCGCCGTCGGCTTGCAAGGATGGCGGAAAGGGTGACCGGGCGGAAATCCCAGCTGTCGACGCCGGCGTCGTACTGGCGTGTGACCGGGCTCAGCCTGCCGTGGGAATGGCCATGCAGATTGATCGATTTCTTGCCGATCTGATTCCAGGTGCGAAAAGGATAGTGGCAAAGGATCAGCAACCTGCCGTCTATCGTCAGTTCCTTGTAATGCTGTGTGCTGGCCCAACCCGCAGCCTCTATGGTCGCCGCGCCATCGTTGTTGCCGATAATAAGATGCTTCTCGCCATGAAGAGACGACAGCAGCGATGCAACGAATTCGGCCGATCCCTTGGCAAAGTCGCCGAGATGCCAGATCTGGTCACTCGGGCTGACGGTTTCGTTCCAGAGCGAAATCAGCGCTCGATCGTGTTCGGCCAGCGAGCCGAACGGGCGGCGATCGATGCGCAGAATGCGGGGATCGCTGAAATGTGTGTCGGCCGTGAAATAGATCATGGTCGTTCACAGCCTTTGCGGACGTTGTCCGAACCTCGCCTTCCCGCAATTAACATTTGAGGTGGCCAACAAGATCAGACGCGGCTAACATACTCCTCGCTTTGGAGAGTGTCGTGCGCACGAGACGTTTCAGAAAGCCAATTGTCGTTCAACCCGGTCGGATCGATCGTGACAGGGTTGTCTTGTCTGTCTCCGATGCGGCTGAAGTGCTGCTGAAGGACTGGCCGACGCCAGCGTCCAAGACGCGACTGGCTGCAATCGCAGCCTGCCTTGCTGTTATCCGCGGCGAAAAGCCGCCAAGGGTCGCACGCCAGGCGTTCATCGTCGCGGCCAAGGACGCGAGGATCCTGCTCGGCGAACAAATCTAGCCCCGTCAGGCAGAGCCTTGTCAGGCCATCCGATCTCTTCCTTGACCTGCTCCTGCAGATCGTCACGCGCGCTTCGCCTTGCCAGGCGCTGAGGTCGAGTTGCTCAGACAATCGCTCGATCCCAACCGCCATAGTGCTGGTCACTGCGCGTGCCGCGCGGCAGGCTGAGCACGATCAGCGCCAGACCGATCGCAACGTCCGCCACCATCGCCGGGGTTTCACCGCCGGCAAGCACGAAGGGGGACACCGCGACCCATGCGCCAAGCACGACATTGAGGAAGCGTAGCGGCCGGACCACTTCGGCCATGGCCGTGACTGCGACCATGATAATGAGACAGCCGACGACATGATCGCTGAAGTAAAGCGGTGGCTGCGTGCCGAAGATCAATGGCGTGGTCATCAGCAAGGCGCCGAGCAGCGTACTTGCTGCCAGCGTCCACGGGAAGTTGACGCCGCCGGTGACAAATTCCTTCAGCACCTCGAAAACCGGACGGTCGAGATCGGCGCCAGGCGTCTGGTTCTCCGACAGCGCCGGTCCGCCCATCCAGAAGGTACGCCAGAACGGCTCGCCTGCCCTCGTGGCGCCCCAGAGATACTGGATGGTCGCCAGCACCTCGTCGACGGAGTAAGGGATCAGCACCACCGTGACGGCGGCCTGGAGAATGCAGAGCGTGCACAGCGCGCCAATCAGCGGTGGCTGGATGATGATGAAGGACACACTGACCACGCCAAGCGGAACGATCAGCAGGCCGAACAGGAGCACCATCCACGGCATGGTGCGCCAGCGCCGTCGGTCGCCGATCGCACCGGCGAGGATATCGAGGCAATAGGCGAAGGCGCCGAGCCCGGCATCGGCGACTGGAAAACCCTTCGAGACCCATGACGTCACCACCGCCTCGCTGCCGTTGCGCACCGGCGCGCCGCCGGGGCCGAAGAACGGATCCCACAGCCCATCCGCGTGGCCCATTTGGAAGGCGGCGAGATAGCGCGAGACGAACAGGCCGACGAAGGCCAGCGCCACGATCGGTATCCGCTGCGTGAAGGTCGATGGCGAATAGGTCCAGCCCAGCGGAATGTCGTCGTCGGCCGCCAGCGCGCGGCGGCTGATGCCAGGGGTCGGCGGGATCATCACCGCAAAGGCGACGATCAGCATGCCGACGAGCGTGTCGATGGCATAGGCGGCGGCGCTGGTCGTCCAGAACAGCAACGGCGCCAGCATCACCCAAACGCCGAGCGACGCCGTGATCCACTGCACCCAGCGCCAGCGTCGGGACATGCCCATCAACGCAAAGGCCGTCACCAGCAGGCCGGAAACGATCTCGCTGACGCCGAGGCCTGCGTTGCGCAATTGCGGCTCCGCGACAGCGTGCCCCAGAGCGGGTGGCATTGCGGCTGTGACGGGATCGAACAGGCCAATTGTCATTGGCGAGGTGACCAGCCACAGCCCAAGCGCAGCGTTGGTCATCGGCGCCCAGAGCGTCCTCGACCGATGCCGTTTTATCGCCGCTTCGACCTCTTCCTTGTTTCGCTCGAGCGGTCCCTTGAGGCGCCTTTCGGCCTGCTCGATCTCGGGGTCAGAAGCCGCGACAACGGGCGGATCGAGCTTGTTGGCCGCATACCAGTCCGTGGGGTCCTGCTTCAGCCGGCGGATCATCTCCGGTAGAGTGTCCAGCAGATTGTGTTTGGGCGCCCAGCCCAGCAGGGTTTTGGCCCGCGAAATGTCGATCTCGTAATGATCGTCCGAGTTCTCGATCATCCACGGTTTGATGTCGGTGTCCTGGTCGAGCACCTCCGTCTGCACCCACGCGCCGAGCTTCGTCAGTTGCTTCGGCAGCGCCAGGGTGCGCCAGTCCTCGCCATGGATGAGCCGGCCGATGCGCTTCTGCATCTCCTCGTATGACGGTGTGTCTTCTTCGCCGATCAGAAGCACGGTCTCGGCCGGAAGTTCGGCGCGCCGGTCGACGGTGCGCACCACTGCATCGACGAGATCGTCCTTGTGCAGATAGGGCTGGCCGGCGGTGATATCGCCGGCGAACAGAGACGCGGTCGGCAAGCGTTCGAAGATGCGGGCGATCTGCTGGGCAATAAAGGCGGCCCGGCAGTCTTCGTCATAGACGCCGGCGAGCCGCAGGGTCACCGTCTTGATCTGGCCGCGCTCCCGCGAAATCAGCGCCTCGGTTTCGGCTTTCGATCTTGGGTAGGCCCAGGCCGGGTCAAGCGGCGAGTCCTCATTGATTTTCGCGCCCTTCTCCGGGCTTGGCGCATGGACGAGAAGCGTGCTGGAGAACACGAACTGTTCGCTCTCGACCGCCGTCAGCGCCTTCAGCAGCCGGCGCGTGCCCTGCACGGTGACGGCGTCATATTTTGGGTTGTCCTCGCCGGTCGTGTCATAATAGGCGGCAAGATGGACGACCGAAGCGATGCGGCCGCCGCTGCGCTCCCGTGCCGCCTGCACAGCCCTGCTCACGCCCTCATCGGAGGTGAGATCGATCTCGATCGTCTCCATGCCGGCGGGGGCATGCTTGGGTTTTGCGACGTCGAGGCCGATGACGCGATAGCGGTCGATCAAGCCTCGCGCGATCGCCTGCCCCAGGAAGCCGCTGCTGCCGGTGACAAGAACCGTCGGAAGGGTCGTGCCGTGATTTGCCATGGCTCAGGCCCGACCGTGTTGGAAGAGCGGCCCGATGGCGCGATGCGCTTTGGCCTTGCTCGGCTCGCCCGGCAACTTGGAACTGGATTCATTTTGTTTCTCGCGCTTTGACCTGCCCAGGATCATTGCCTCGGCCTTTCCGGAGGCGCGAGATGATCGAGGAACCATCGCGTGGCGTGCCTGATCACTTCATCCATTGTGCCCGGCTCCTCGAAGAGGTGGCCGGCACCGTCGATAATGATCAACTGTTTCTCGCCCTTCAGCGCTGCAAGGGCCCGCTGGTTCATCCCGATCACCGGCCCGTCCAGGCTGCCGACCAGAAGCAGTGTCGGGGCACGCACGGCCGGCAACACGTCCATCGCCAGATCGGGCCGGCCGCCGCGCGAGACGACAGCCGCGATAGCTGCATCCGGGCGTGCGGCGGCCGCCAGCGCGGCTGCGGCGCCAGTGCTTGCCCCGAAATAGAGCGGAACAAGCCTTCTGGTACGGGCTTCGGCAGCCGCCCAATGCGTGGCCAGCGCGAGCCGCGATGCGAGCAGGTCAATGTCGAAGACGTTTCGCCTGTCGCCTTCCTCGATCGACGTCAACAGGTCGACGAGAAGGGTCGCCAGTCCGGCCTGCCGAAGTGCAGCGGCCACGTGATTGTTGCGCGGACTGAGCCGTCCACTTCCGCTGCCATGAGCGAAGATGACGATGCCTTGCGCACCGTGCGGCACGCCCAGCAGCCCGACGAGCCCGCCGGGCTCGATCCTGACCTCCTCGACCTCTGTCATGGCGGTTGCCGGCATCGTTACACTCCAAAGGGAGGATCGCAGCAGAGGAACTGCGCCTCGCGCCCACTCAGTGCGTTAAACACTGGCATGGCGGAAATGTTTCCGGGGAAGGTCAGAAAAAATATGGCCTCCATCCGGAGCGACGCGGCGCAGACCTTGGGATGCATGCCGTTACCTCAGCCGAGGAATGCAGCGGACCAGAACAAAAGCGCTCCGTAGCGATCCTTCGCGCCCCCCTCTGTCCTGCCCTCTTTGCCCAAGACTCGGCATCTCCCCCACGAGGGGGGAGATCGGCAGCTTCGAGGCAGCGTCCTTTTTGCAAGGTTGGTGGTTGGCGAAATCATTGATGAAGGCCGATCTCCCCCCAAGTGGGGGAGATTTCCGGCAGGACAGAGGGGGGCGCCTCGCTCCGCCATCAAAGGTTCTGCACCGTCATGACGCTCTGATGTCACGGCATGATGGGGTGGACGGCGCCCGACGGCATCGGATGTGCCAGAGTGAGGTCGTCAGATCTCAAACAAGGGAGC
>NZ_JBVVQN010000026.1:0-96112 GCF_055811075.1 Mesorhizobium sp. WSM4820
TTATAAGAGGCAGGTAGGGGAGTAGGGGAGTAGGGGAGTAGGAAAACGAAAAGGAAGCGGCGCGCCTGCGCAATCCTACTGACACTTTCTCCTGCCTACTGCCTACTGCCTACTGCCTACTGCCTACTGCCTACTGCCTACTGCCTACTGCCTACTGCCTACTGCCCTACTCCCCTACTCCCCTATTCCCCTATTGCCCTACCTCACCACCCTCATCACCGTGCGGTCCGACAGCAGCGGCAACAGCCGGGCCATCGTGCGTGCTGTCACCGCGACGCAGCCTTGCGTCGGTGTGAAGTCGGGGCGGGCCAGATGAAAGAAGATGGCGCTGCCGCGTCCGCGGCGACGCGGCGCAATGTTCCAGTCGAGCACCAGGCAGGCGTCATAAAGGCGGTCGGCGCGCAGCATCCGCTCGTGGCTGGCGCCATAGGGGATCTTGACCGGACGGTTGTAGTTGCGGTCCTCAGGCACTTCGCACCAGCCGAGATCGCGACCGATCGGCGCCATCGCCAGCCGGGTTTTGCGGCCGCCGGGAAAATGATCGTTGCGGAAATATCCCGACAGTATCCGCATCGACCCAAGCGGCGTGGCGCCATCGCCTTCGCGCTTGCCGGCCGATATGCCGCCGCGCCCCAGCGCACAGGAAAACACCAGTTTGCCAGCCTGCAGAAGTCCCTGGCTGGGGTGGCCGGGCCTGGCGCGCACGGTGAGAACACGAAGCCCTTTTCGCAAAAATGCGCTCGCCTCATTGCACGCGCGTTTTTTCTTGTATGATCGTGCCACGGAACAAATCATTGTGATCGGCTGTTGTGCCGGTCAGCTTCCGCATAAACAGGCAGCGGTCAACTGAATTTTCTTTTCAAAACAACGGATTGATCCATGACTTCACGCACCATTCTGATCGTCGATGACGATGACGACCTGCGCGGCACGCTCGTCGAGCAATTGTCTCTCTATGAAGAATTCGACGTCCTGCAGGAATCAACGGCCGCCAAAGGCATCGCCACGGCCCGCGGCGGCATCATCGATCTGCTCATCATGGATGTCGGCCTCCCCGACATGGATGGCCGAGAGGCGGTGAAGATACTGCGCAAGGGCGGCTACAAGTCGCCTATCATCATGCTGACGGGACACGACACCGATTCCGACACGATTCTCGGCCTCGAAGCCGGCGCCAACGACTATGTGGTCAAGCCGTTCCGCTTCGCGGTTCTCCTGGCCCGCATCCGTGCCCAGCTTCGCCAGCATGAGCAGAGCGAAGACGCCACCTTTTCGGTTGGCCCCTACACGTTCAAGCCTAGCCAGAAGCTTCTGATCGACCAGCGCGGGGCCAAGGTGCGGCTAACCGAAAAGGAAGCCTCGATCATCAAGTATCTCTATCGCGCCGACCAGAAGGTGGTGACGCGCGATGTGCTGCTCGAGGAAGTGTGGGGCTACAATTCCGGCGTCACCACGCACACGCTGGAAACCCATGTCTATCGGCTGCGCCAGAAGATCGAGCGCGATCCTTCTAACGCAGAAATTCTTGTGACAGAAAGTGGTGGCTACAAGCTGGTTCCTTAAATATTTAATCATTCAATCAGCGGTTAGGGGAGGCGCCGCTTTCGGGTACGATCCTGAGACTGGAGGTGGTTCTGGATCGAGCTCGCTGACGCAACGGCCCAAAAACCGGATTCGTTTTTTGGAAAGCCCGGTGCGTCGATTTCAAAGCGTTTAGAGCGTCCTTTGCCGCGTCCAAAGGAACGCTCGGCGCTCCAATGGAGGGATGGGACTGGCCGTTCGGGGACACAGCTAGATGGCGTTGGATGACGACATCCGCATCCTGTCCGCCGTGAGGCTCTTCGAGAGCTTCACGGAGGAACAGCTGCGTCTGCTCGCCTTTGGCGCGGAAACCACCAGGCTGCAGGCCGACCACAAGCTCTACCGCGAGGACGACGAGGCCGATTGCGCCTATATCGTGGTCAGCGGGCGCATCGTGCTGTATCGCGAGCAGGATGGCACCCGCGTCCCGATAGGCACGGCCGGCCCCGGTACGATGCTGAGCGAACTGGCGCTGATCGCCGACACCAACCGGCTGACCAGCGCATCTGCCGAGATCGATTCGGAAGTGCTGCGGCTCAGCCGCAAGATGTTCCACCGCATCCTGGAGGAATATCCCGATATCGCGGTCCACCTGCACCAGCGCATCTCCGAGGATTTTCTGGCAATGATCCGCCGCATCGAGAAGCTGGCGCCGCGTTTCGACGACTGAACCCGGATGCTTTCAACTCGCTCTCAGACAGACCGTGAAAGCCAGTCGGATCAGGGCGGCAAGGGCTGAGGTGTGCCGAGATTCAGATCAGGCCGAGCCGAGAATGATGGGATCCGAGAACCGGAGCGGAGCGTACTTTGGGTACGTGAGCACCGGAAGCGCAGGAAACCGTCATTCGCAGGCCGGCCTCATCTGAATATCGATACACCTAATCCAGGTCGAACCGCGCTATGACCGGCACATGGTCCGACGGCCGTTGCCAGCCGCGCGCCGGCCGCAGGATCTCGTAGCCGGCAAAGCTCGGCACCAGGTTCGGCGACGACCAGACATGGTCGAGCCGCCGGCCGCGATCCGACGCTTGCCAATCCTGCGCGCGATAGCTCCACCAGGTGTAGAGCTTCTGCTCGTAAGGCACGTTGAGCCGCATCAGGTCGACCCAGTCGCCGGCGAGCCGCATCGCCTCGAAATTTTCCGTCTCGACCGGCGTATGGCTGACCACTTTCAGGAGCTGCTTATGCGACCAGACATCGTGCTCGAGCGGCGCGATGTTGAGGTCACCGACCAGGATCGAGCCGGACACTTCGTCGTGCTCGGCGCGGATGGCGTTCATTTCGGCGACGAAATCCAGCTTGTGCTTGAACTTGCGGTTGATAACGGGGTCGGGCTCGTCGCCGCCGGCCGGAACGTAGAAATTGTGCAGCAGGATCGCCTTGCCGCCGGCTCGCACGGTGACCGACAGATGCCGGCAGTCCTCGATCTCGCAGAAGCGGCGCTTTTCGACAATCGCGATCGGCCGGCGCGCCACCGTCGCCACGCCGTGATAGCCCTTCTGGCCGTGGAAGGCGATGTGCTGATAGCCGAGCTTGCGAAACGCCTTCTCAGGAAACAGTTCGTCCGGAACTTTGGTTTCCTGCAGGCAGAGCACGTCCGGTGCCTGTTCGACAAGCAGGCGTTCGACGAGCGGCATGCGCAGGCGGACGGAATTGATGTTCCAGGTCGCGATCGAAAAGGGCATGTTTGGGATTCCGGGACAGCGCAAGGTCCGCCAGATGGCTCCGACGGAAAGTCAATCCCGGAAACTACTGCCAGCCGCGCACCGCAAAAACAAGCCGGCCGCACCCGAAGCGCGGCCCGGGCTGGCACCAGGATTCGCTGAGATTCAGGTCAGGCCGAGTCGAGAATGGTGGGTTCCGAGAACCGGAGCGGAGCGTACTTAAGGTACGTGAGCACCGGAAGCGCAGGAAACCGCCATTCGCAGGCCGGCCTCACCTGAATAACAGCGGATCCTACCGCGACTTGGTGTTCAGTTCGCGGTTGGCCGTGTAGTCGATGGCAAAGGTGTCGGGGGCGAAGCTTACGCCTTCCCTGACGTTGAAGATCATCACCGTCGTGTCCTTGCCTTGCGCGTCGGTGATCGTCCATTGGCGCAATTCGTAGGTTTTCGGATCGAACATCATGGTGATCTTCGAACTGCCGAACACCGATTTGTCGGCGAGTTGGATGGTGGTGACGTCGTTCTCTTCCTTGACGCTTTTGACGCGGCCGCCGGAGAGGTCGATCCTGGTGTCGAGCAGCAGCTTGAGCGGCGTTTTCGACAATGGGTAGAGATCGGACGTTTTCAGCCGCTTGTTGAGGATGACCACCGACTTGCCGTCGGAAATCACCCGGAAATTCGACGTCCCATCATAGTTGAAGCGTATCTTGCCCGGCCGTTCCAGAAAGAACTTGCCGCCGGTCTGCTCGCCCTTGGGTCCGAACTGCACGAATTCGCCGGCCATCGATTTGACCGAGGAAAAATGGTCGGCGATCTTCTGCGCGGTGGCTGGCACCGCCGCTTGCGCCGACGCCAGCAACTGGACCCCGGGCACGACATTGATGGCCGCGGCGCCGGCCAGGACCAGCCCGAGGCCAAGCAGTTGGCGGCGGGTCGGGGCAAAATCGCTGATCGTGGCGAAAGAAGAGTTTTTCATGCCGGTTACTCTCGTCTGGTTCATCTGTTGTCGCAGTGTTTGGCCCCCCAGTTGGGCTTAAGTTTGGCGGCCGAACAGCGCTTGGTCGTTGCAAACGCGCCAGAAGGTTCAAAGTTGCTGCCGTCAGGTTGCAGCCGCGAAAATCCCGTCGGCTTGGCGAGCGGATCAGAACTTGTCGTCCTCCGTCGGCACCAGAATTTCGCGTTTTCCGGCATGGTTGGCCGGGCCGACAATGCCTTCCTTCTCCATCTTCTCGATGATCGAGGCGGCGCGGTTGTAGCCGATGCCGAGCCGGCGCTGGATGTAGCTGGTCGAGGCCTTGCCGTCACGCAGCACCACCGCAACCGCCTGGTCGTAGGGATCGTCGGAATCCTCGAAATTGCCGCCGCCACCGCCCGAGCCACCCTTGCCCGACGGCTCGTCGTCGTCCTCGTCATCATCCTCGGTTATGGCATCGAGATATTCCGGCACGCCCTGCAGCTTCAGATGCGCGACAATCTTCTCGACCTCGTCATCGGAAACGAAGGGACCGTGCACGCGTTGGATGCGGCCGCCACCGGCCATGTAGAGCATGTCGCCCATGCCGAGCAGCTGTTCGGCGCCCTGCTCGCCCAGAATGGTGCGGCTGTCGATCTTCGACGTCACCTGGAAGGAGATGCGGGTCGGGAAGTTGGCCTTGATCGTGCCGGTGATGACGTCGACCGACGGCCGCTGCGTCGCCATGATGACGTGGATGCCGGCAGCGCGCGCCATCTGCGCCAGGCGCTGCACCGCGCCTTCGATGTCCTTGCCGGCGACCATCATCAGATCGGCCATCTCGTCGATGATGACGACGATGTAAGGCATTGGCTCGAGATCGAGGTTTTCCGTCTCATAGACCGCTTCGCCGGTCTGCCGGTCGAAGCCGGTCTGCACGGTGCGCGAGATTTTTTCGCCCTTCTTCTCGGCCTGCTGCACCCGCGCGTTGAAACCGTCGATGTTGCGGACGCCGACCTTCGACATTTTGCGGTAGCGGTCCTCCATTTCGCGCACGGTCCATTTCAGCGCCACCACCGCCTTCTTCGGATCGGTGACGACGGGCGTCAAAAGATGCGGGATGCCGTCATAGACCGAGAGCTCCAGCATTTTCGGGTCGATCATGATCAGCCGGCAGTCCTGCGGCGTCAGTCGATAGAGCAGTGACAGGATCATGGTGTTGATGGCGACCGACTTGCCCGAGCCGGTGGTGCCGGCGACCAGCACGTGCGGCATCTTGGCGATGTCGACGATGACCGCCTCGCCGTTGATGGTCTTGCCGAGCGCCAGCGCCAACTTGGCCTTGGTGGTCTCGAAATCGCGGCTGGCCATGATTTCCCTGAGATAGACGGTCTCGCGCTTGGCGTTCGGCAGTTCGATGCCGATGGCGTTGCGGCCGGGCACCACGGCGACGCGGCAGGCGATCGCGCTCATCGAGCGGGCGATGTCGTCAGACAGGCCGATGACCCGCGACGATTTGATGCCGGGCGCCGGTTCCAACTCGTAAAGCGTGACGACCGGGCCGGGGCGGACATGGATGATCTCGCCCTTGACGCCGAAATCCTCCAGCACGCCCTCGAGCAGGCGGGCATTCTGCTCGAGCGCGTCCTTGGACAGGCTGGCGTCGCGCACGACGTTCTTCGGCTCGGACAGGAAATGCAGCGACGGCATTTCGAATTGTTCGGAGCCGATCAGCGAGGACTGCGCTTCGCGCTGGACACGCGCGCCCGGAACCGGCCGCGGCGCCGGCGCCGCGACGCGGGTGGCTGCATCGGAGCGGAACGGTTGCACCTTCGCATTGAGCGCAGCGCTGCGCGCAGGCTCCGGCGCAAAATCCATGTCATCGTCATCGTCGAAAACATCGGCGTCGTCGAGCGAGGCGCTACGGTCGTTGACCATGGCGGCGAAGAATTCCGGCTCGACGCGGGCCCGGCCATCGGCACTCATCCGCGACTCGGCGAATTCGGCCGATTCGACCCGTTCGGCAGCGCGCCGCCAGGCGCTGGCGCGCTCCATCTCCGGTTCGAAATCGTCGCGCTCGCGGCGGCGCGCGGCGCGGCGGCGGAGATAGGCTCGCAACGATAGCCACCAATGCGTGATCGCGCCTAGCGCCAGAATGCCCTCGTCGCCCTCATCCTCGTCATTGTCGAAAAGCAAGTCGTCCTGGTCCCTCGGATCGGCTGCGGCCGGTTGCTCCAGGACGGCGAAACCGTTCTTGCGTGCAATCAGCGCCGAGCCGTAGGCAAACAGCCACAGCGCCGGCGCGGCCAGGAGCACGGCGAGCACGCTGGCGATGAGACCGGTCGGATAGCCGCCGACGACGAAGCCTGGGATCTTGAGCACCATGTCGCCGAACACGCCGCCGAGACCGGTCGGCAGCGGCCAGGTCTTGGGCGGCACCACGCAACCGGCCATGGCCGCGGCAAGCACCGCGTAGCCGAACCAGGCGAGCCCGCGCTTCGGCAGCCTGTCGACGCCGCGCGCCGAAAACAGCAGAAATCCCCACACCACCGCCGGCACCAGCGCCGCGACCGCAGCAAGGCCGAAGAACTGCATGGCCAGGTCGGAGAAGACAGCGCCCACATAGCCCATGGCGTTGGTGACGATGTTGTCGGTGGCATGGGAGAAGCTTGGGTCGGCGACGTTCCAGGTGGCGAGGCTGGCGACGCCGAAGGCGACCAGCGCAAACAGGCCGGCGCCGAGCAGCCGGCCGACCTGACGCCGCGCGAACGCCTGGATGCCGTGCCCCGTATCGGCCAGCGCAAGCGGTGCTGAAGCCCCTGAACGCATTCGTCGTTCCCCGTCTGTCATGGACTGGCCGGACGCATGACGTACTCCGGCAGATTCGGATGCCAGACTATCGGCGGGAAGGTTAAGGCCGCATTAACCATGGGTGCGTGCCGGCGCTCCCCGAGTGGAAACCGGTCACACAAATGGCGGGCACGCTGGCCGGCCGATGTTTCATCGCCCAAGATCGATCAGGCGCCCGATCAAGCGATTGTGACCGAGCCTGGACTGCCACCGGCGTGCATCCCACGAAAAAGAGGCCCGGAACCGGTCCGGGCCTCAATGCGTGAGCCCTTTTCGGGAGCGTCACGACGGGAGGGAAGGTGTTGGGCGACCGAGGCCGCCCCAGACAAGACCCACAGGTGGCCTGGCTTACGGGTGATAGGCCGCTTCGCCATGCGCGGTGAGGTCGAGCCCTTCGCGCTCTGCATCGGCTGTCGGGCGCAAGCCTACGATCATATCGACGATCTTGTAGAGGATGGCGCTGCCGATGCCCGACCACAGGACGGTTACCAGGACACCCTTGAACTGCGACCACAACTGGGTCGCCGTGCCGGCATAGCCGGCGGCGAAGTCGGCCGTCGAATAATCGACGATGCCGGCGCCGCCGAGGGCGGGATTGACCAGGATGCCGGTGCCGAGCGCGCCGATGATGCCGCCGACGCAGTGGATGCCGAAGACATCGAGGCTGTCGTCGTAGCCGAACTTGTTCTTCACGACCGAGACGAAGAAGTAGCAGACGCAGCTGGCGACGATGCCGAGCACGATGACGCCCATCGGTCCGCCAAAGCCGGCGGCGGGCGTGACGGCGACAAGGCCGGTAACAGCGCCCGAAACCGCGCCAAGCATGGAGGCTTTGCCGCGCAGCAGCGTTTCGAGCACGATCCAGGTCACTGCCGCCGCGGCTGTGGCGACGAAGGTGTTGACCATGGCCAGCACCGCATAGGCGTTGGCTTCGAGGTTCGAACCGGCATTGAAGCCGAACCAGCCGACCCACAGCAGCGACGCGCCGACCATGGTCAGCGTCATCGAATGCGGCGCCATGACGTCCTTGTTGTAGCCGATGCGCTTGCCGATCATCAGCGCGCCGACGAGGCCGGCGATGCCCGCATTGATGTGAACGACGGTGCCGCCGGCAAAGTCGATGGCGCCGAAGCTGAAGATGAGCCCCGACGGGTCGCTGTAAGCGCTCGGGCCGCCCCAGAACCAGACCATATGCGCGATCGGGAAGTAGACGAATGTGACCCACAGGATGGTGAAAAGGATCACGGCCGAAAACTTGACGCGTTCGGCGAAGGCGCCGACGATCAGGGCAGGCGTGATGCAGGCGAAGCTCATCTGGAAGATGACGAACACCAGTTCAGGAATGGCGACGCCCTTGGTAAAAGTTTCCGACACCGTCGTCACGTCGACGCCGGCGAGAAACATCTTGGAAAGGCCGCCGACGAAGGCGTTGCCGGGGGTGAAGGCAAGGCTGTAGCCGTAGAAAACCCAGACGATCATGACCACGCTGGTGATGGTGAAGACCTGCATCAGCACCGACAGCATATTCTTGGCGCGAACCAGGCCGCCGTAGAAAAGGGCAAGGCCGGGAATGGTCATCAGTAGCACCAGGATGGTGGAGATCATCATCCACGTCGTGTCGCCCTTGTCGACGGTAAAGGCCGGCGCTGCTGGCGCGGCCGGTGCGGCCGGCGCCGCTTCCTGCGCGAATGCGGCGAACGTGCCCAGCGCTGCGATAGCGAGTGAGCCTAGCAGCGCGGTGCGCGCCACCGACTTCAAAGTAGAAGGAATATTCATTGAACTCTCCATTGGAATACGTTTCCGCAGCTCAAAGCGCGTCGGTGTCTGTTTCGCCGGTGCGAATGCGCACCGCCTGGTCGATGCCGAAAACGAAGATCTTGCCGTCGCCGATCTGACCGGTCTTGGCCGCCGCAGTGATGGCTTCGACGGCCTTGTCGACCATGTCCAGGCCGACCGCGACTTCGATCTTGATCTTCGGCAGGAAGCTGACCGCGTATTCCGCCCCGCGATAGATTTCCGTGTGGCCCTTCTGACGCCCGTAGCCTTTGACTTCGGTGACGGTCAGGCCCTGGATGCCGACTGCGGTGAGCGCTTCGCGCACCTCGTCGAGCTTGAACGGCTTGATGATTGCCATCACGATTTTCATAAGGTTTCACCCTTTACTGTTGCGGGTCCCCCGCGTTTGCACGACTTCGCCGATCCCCATGAGAGCCGGAGAGTGCCCGCTAGGATTCAAGCTCCGTGCCAGTTGCCGAAGCAGGGTGTTAAGCTGCTGTTAAATAACGACTTGGGGAAGGTTTGTCGGCTGACTGTTCATAGTCGCGGCAGCGCAGCTGATTAAAAAGTAGGCAATTTTGCAAAATTGCCTATTCCGCGGGCGGCCGCTTCAGCCTGATCAGGCCTTCCTGGGCAACCGAGGCGATCAACGTGCCGTCGCGGGCAAACAGCGACCCGCGCGTGAACCCCCGCGACCCTTGCGTCGACGGGCTGTCCTGAGTGTAGAGCATCCAGTCGTCCAGCGCATGGCTGCGATGGAACCACATGGCGTGATCGAGGCTCGCCGCCTGGATGTCGCTATCGAAGATGGCGCGGCCATGCGCAAAGGTGGAGGTATCGAGCAGCGTCATGTCGGAAAGATAGGCAAGCACGGCCGCCTGCGCGGCGCGATCGCCCGGAACCGGGCCGGTCGTGCGGATCCAGATGTTCTGTTTCGGCTCCAGCTTCTCCCGGCTGGTGTAATGCTCCAGCATCACCGGCTTCATCTCGATCGGCCGGTCACGCTCCCAGTAGCGCCTGATGCCGTCGGGCACGGCCGCGCCGAACTTGCCGATCAATTCGCGCTGCGACAGCAATGTGTCGGGCGCCGGCACGTCCAGCGGCATCGGCACCTGGTGCTCGAGACCGACCTCGTCCTGCTGGAACGAGGCTTCCAGCGAAAAGATCGCCTGGCCGTGCTGGACAGCCACGACACGGCGCGTGGTGAAGGAGCCGCCGTCGCGGATGCGGTCGACCTGGTAGATGATCGGCACCTTGGTGTCGCCCGGCCGCATGAAATAGCCGTGCAGCGAATGCACGTGGCGTTCGGGCTCGACCGTTCGCTGGGCGGCGACCAGCGCCTGGGCGATGGTCTGGCCGCCGAAGACACGCTGCCAGTCGAGTTTGGGGCTGCGACCACGGTACAGGTTGTGTTCCAGCTGCTCGAGGTCGAGAATGCCGAGAAGCTCGTCCATGGCCGCCGTCATGTTTCGCGCCCTCGTGTCGTTTTGATTCCGAAGTTCGCCTTAATTTCGATATTTCACTCGAAGCGAGCTTCAGAAGCCGCAAAAGTGTTATGGCGTTTCCGACAGGAATGACGGGCAGTCAAGGCCGGAAAGGAATTTGGCCGGAAAGGAATTTGCCATGGTCGACAAGGCGGATGCAAAAAACCGAACCGCGCTCGACATTCTGGTCGCCGGCGCCGGCTATGTCGGCCTTGCCGCCGCCGTATCGCTGAAACAGGCGCGACCGAGCCTGGCCGTCGCTGTCGTCGACGCCGCGCCCGCCGGCATCTGGCAAAAGGACGGCCGCGCCTCGGCGATTGCCGCTGCCGCTTGCCGCATGCTCGACCAGCTCGGCGTCTGGGCCGAAATCGCCCCCGAGGCGCAGGCGATCACCGAGATGATCGTCACCGATTCGCGCACCTCCGATCCGCTGCGCCCGGTGTTTCTCACGTTCGATGGCGAGGTCGCGCCCGGCGAAGCGTTTGCGCATATGGTCGCCAACCGGGATTTGAATGGCGCCTTGCGCCGGCGCGCTGAAACACTCGGCATCGACATCATCGAAGGCGTCGCCGTCAGTGCCTTCGACGTCAACGGTGCAGGCATCACCGTGCATCTTGCCGACGGCGCGACGCTGAAGGCGCGGCTGCTGATCGCCGCCGACGGCGTCAACTCGAAGCTGCGCGACATGGCCGGCATCAAGACGGTGAAATGGGACTACGGCCAGTCCGGCATCGTCTGCACCGTCGCGCATGAACGGCCGCACAATGGCCGCGCCGAAGAGCATTTTCTGCCAGCCGGCCCGTTCGCCACGCTGCCGCTCAAGTCGGACAAGGACGGCACCCACCGCTCGTCGATCGTCTGGGTCGAGCGGTCGGAAGACGCCGAAAAACTGGTCGACGGCGACGACCTCGTCTTCGAGCACGAGCTGGAACAGCGGTTTGGCCTGAAGCTCGGCGAAATTCGCGTCGCCGACAGGCCGCGCGCCTGGCCGCTCGGCCTGACCATCGCCCGCGATTTTGTCGCGCCGCGCATTGCGCTCGCCGGCGACGCCGCCCACGGCATCCACCCGATCGCCGGCCAGGGCCTCAATCTCGGTTTCAAGGATGTCGCGGCATTGGCCGAAGTGGTGGTCGAGGCCGACCGGCTCGGCCAGGATGTCGGTGCGCTCGACGTGCTCGAACGCTACCAGCAGTGGCGGCGCTTCGACACGCTGCAGATGGGCATCACCACCGATGTCCTGAACCGTCTGTTTTCCAACGACATCGGCCCGTTGCGCGCCGTCCGCGACATCGGCCTCGGTCTCGTCGAACGCATGCCGCGGCTGAAGGATTTCTTCATCCGCCAAGCGTCCGGTCTGTCCGGCGACACGCCGAAACTGCTCAAGGGCGAGGCGATCTGAACCCGACTGACGGGCCGGCATCACCTGAATATCAGCACACCCTTAGTTGACCTCGAAGCCGAGCTTCTGGCGCAGCCGCAGTATTCTCTGGTCGGATATTTTTAGGGGTTGCTCACCAGCCTGCGCCGCGCGGTTAACCATCTGCAGCAAATCGTTTCGCTCAGTCACATCGAGACGTTCGCGCAGGAACGGCGCCAGTTTGTCGATGACGATCGTGGCATCGTCGATCTGGGACGCCGCCCATTTGGCGTAGACCACGGCCTCATCGGTCTTCTCGTCGTCTGCAATCTCCGAAATCACCGACCGAACCACGGCTTCGCGCTGCGGCAGGACAGGGCCGTTCTCGGCAATGATGGCGGTGATCAGCGTCGCGGCCGCCACGACCGGATCGTCGATCGCCGTCAGCGGTGAGAGCGCCGCCTGCTTGCGCAACCTCTTGCGCCGAATGTTGCCTTGCACACGCCCGACGACGTCCGCGACCTCGCGCGCCGCATCGTTCATGGCCTTCATCCGATACCACCAGAACGCCGCCACTCCCAACAGCCCAATTGCAGCAATCAGTATATGCATGCCCGAAATCCCCCAACCGCAGCGACGATAGGAGAAGTGCTGTCTCGCTTCAACACGCAAAAGTTGCGCCCGCCGAAGAAATCGATTCCGCCGGGCGCAACCGGAATAATGTTCAGGATCCCGGCACGTTGTAGATCGCCCTGACCTCGATGGTGCCGATTTCGGCCAGCGGAATCCCGCCGGCAATCTCCAGCGCCTCGTCGATATCCCCCGCCTCGATCATGACGAAGCCGAGCAATTGCTCCTTGGTCTCGGCGAAGGGACCATCGGTGATCAGCCGCTTGCCCTTGCGCCGGCGCACGGTTTTCGAGGTTTTTACCGACTGCAGCGCCTGCGCGACGATCAGCCGGCCGCTTTGCTCCACCGATTTGTCATAGGCCAGCGAGTCGGCGTCGAGCCTGGCCAGCCTCTCCGGGCTCATTGCGTAAAGGTCTTTTTCCTCACCATAAACCAGGCAAACATATTTCATCTCTCATCTTCCTTGTTGGGACGAACTGTTGGCGATCAAGGTCCCAGCCGGGCTTTTGACCGCCGCATGATCGAGAAGGGATACCGCAACCCCTATCATGGCGACCGCAGCAAGCAGTCGACCGAAACCGGAAGGTTGCCGATCCAACCGGTCAGGTTCCTGTTCAGCCGCCTTTCGGCCGGTGTCACTCCAGTGAGCAGAAAACAGACTATTCATGGTGTCCTCCATTCGGCCACGAAACCCGTGGCCGCCCGCAGGACGGCCGAGGCAGATGGAAGTCGACATTTTTTGCACGCGGATTTTTTTTTACGCGTCGCCATTGGCGCGAAAGCACGGGTGGCCTTCGTGCCCGCGCGCGCTATAGTCGACCAGACGCCGATCACGGCTCAGCCACCACAATCAAGGAGGACTTCATGGACCGCACCGCAAACGCCGTCTGGAAAGGCAATCTGAAAGAGGGCAACGGCACGCTCGACACGCAGAGCGCGGCCCTGAAAGCCACGCCCTACTCGTTCAAGGCGCGGTTCGAGGACGAAAGCGGCAAGGCCGGCACCAATCCGGAGGAACTGATCGCAGCGGCGCATGCCGGCTGCTACGCCATGCAGTTCTCTCACTTCCTGGCCGAGAACGGCACCCCCGCCACCGAACTCGACGCCAAGGCGGTGGTGACGCTGATCCCTGGCACGGGGATCACAGGCAGCGCGCTCACGGTGGTCGGCAAGGTGCCGGGCATCGATGCGGCGAAATTCCAGGAGCTGGCCGAGAAGGCCAAGGCCGAATGCCCGGTCTCGAAGGCGCTCGGCGCCATAAAGGTTTCGCTCGACGCCAAGCTCGGCTGAGCAGATGGCATGAGGTGATAAACGCCGGCTCCAGGGCCGGCGTTTTCATTTGTGGGACGTAAGCGATCCTTCACGTCCCTCCAACACCTCAAAAGGTCATCAGCGTCCGTCGCCGGTCAGCGCGTCGATGCGTGCGCGCAGCTGCGCAACCTCCTCCTCGAGCGCCTGCACGCGCGCTTCGAGATCCGAGGCCGGCGAAGGCGCTTGCAAGGGGGCCGCGGCAGCCGACAGCTGCACCGGCCCGCCCAGGAGATGCACATAGCGGTCCTCACGCTGGCCGGGACCACGATCGATCTGCTGAACGAGCGGCGGCTTGCGGCCGATCAACAGGTCGAGGTTGCTGCGAAGTTCGTCGATGGAGGGCAACCGCGCCATGCGCTCGCTTCGCGCCAGCAATTCATAGGCGGTTTGCGGACCGCGCAGCAACAGCAGCCCAAGCAGCGCAATCTGCGCCGAGGTCAGCGAAAAGCGCTGCGCGACGACATGCTCGTAGCGCTCGACACGCGAGGCAAAGACCTGCCTGACCAGCCCCTTGTGCTCGAGTTGGCCAAGCGCTCGTCTCACCTCGACAAGCTCGACCGACATCACCGGCTCGCGCGCCGTCTTCTGGTTGGCGGCGGCAAGTGCCGCATTGAGCGTCAGCGGGTAGATGTCGGGCGTCAGTTCCTTCTTTTCGATCAGGCAACCGAGCACGCGCGCTTCGACGGGAGAGAGGATGGGGAGTTCGGTATCGGTCATGGGTCGGCTATCCTTTGAAGTCGGCAGGACAGCGCCGGCGCGAAGGATCACTACCGACGAGATGATCCCTGCAGCAACCCGTCCGAAGCTAAACCCTTCTCTCCACCATCATCTTCTTGATCTCGGCGATCGCCTTGGCCGGGTTCAGCCCCTTGGGACAGGTCTGGGCGCAGTTCATGATGGTGTGGCAGCGATAGAGCCGGAACGGGTCTTCGAGATTGTCGAGCCGTTCGCCCTTGGCCTCGTCCCGGGAATCGATCAGCCAGCGATAGGCCTGCAGCAGCGTCGCCGGGCCGAGATAGCGGTCGCCGTTCCACCAGTAGCTCGGACATGAGGTCGAGCAGCAGGCGCACAAGATGCATTCATAGAGCCCGTCGAGCTTTTCGCGGTCCTCATGGCTCTGCAGCCATTCCTTGGCCGGTTCGGGCGACACCGTCTTCAGCCACGGCTCGATCGAGGCGTGCTGGGCGTAGAAATTGGTGAGGTCTGGCACCAGGTCCTTGACCACCGGCATATGCGGCAGCGGATAGACCTTGATCGCACCGGAAATGTCGTCGCAGCCCTTGGTGCAGGCAAGCGTGTTGGAACCGTCGATATTCATGGCGCAGGAGCCGCAAATGCCCTCGCGGCAGGAGCGGCGCAGCGTCAGCGTCGGGTCGATCTTGTTCTTGATCCAGAGCAGCGCGTCGAGCACCATCGGCCCGCAATCGTCCATGTCGACGAAATAAGTGTCCATGCGCGGGTTCTCGTCATCGTCCGGCGACCAGCGGTAGATGCGGTACTCCCGCAGATTGGTCGCACCCTCCGGCTTCGGCCAGGTTTTTCCCGCCTTGATCTTCGAGTTTTTCGGAAGGGTGAGTTCGACCATTATCTCAGGTCCTTTCGGATGACGAGTTTCAGCCCGGACCGAGTCCCGTTTACGGCGGCCATCATCAATACACCCTGGCCTTGGGCGCGATCTTGGCCAGGTTGATGCCGCCGTCTGCTTCCCTGAGCAGCGGCTCGGTGTGCACCGGCCGATAGCTGAGCGACACCTCGCCGGCCTCGCTGAGCCGGGACAGCGTGTGCTTGCGCCAGTTCGCATCGTCGCGCGCCGAAAAATCTTCTCGCGCATGTGCGCCACGGCTCTCCTTGCGCGCCTCGGCGGCGTAGACCGTGGTGATGGCGTTGGCCATCAGGTTTTCCAGTTCCAGCGTCTCGACCAGGTCGGAGTTCCAGATCATCGAGCGGTCGAACACTTTTACGTCCTTGAGTTCGCCCCAGATCTGCGAAATGCGCTTGCAGCCGCTTTGCAGTGATTCCTGGGTGCGGAACACCGCCGCATCGTCCTGCATCGCCTTCTGCATCTTTTCGCGCAAAACCGCCGTCGGCGTCGAGCCGTTGGCGTGGCGCAGCCGGTCGAAGCGGTCCATGATCCTGTCGACCGAGGCTTCGTTGGGCGACGGGATCGCCGCGTTGCGGTCGATCACCTGGCCGGCCCGGATCGCCGCCGCGCGGCCGAACACCACCAGATCGATCAGCGAGTTGGAGCCCAGCCGGTTGGCGCCGTGGACGGAGGCGCAGCCGGCTTCGCCGACCGCCATCAGCCCGGGCGACACCTGGTCCGGGTTCAAGGCGGTGGGGTTGAGCACCTCGCCCCAGTAGTTGGTCGGCACGCCGCCCATATTGTAGTGGACCGTCGGCAGCACCGGGATCGGCTCCTTGGTCAGGTCGACGCCGGCAAAGATCTTTGCCGACTCCGAAATACCCGGAAGTCGCTCGTGCAAAACGGCCGGATCGAGGTGGTCGAGGTGGAGGAAAATATGGTCCTTGTTCTTGCCGACGCCGCGTCCCTCACGAATCTCCAGCGTCATGCAGCGCGAGACCACGTCACGCGAGGCAAGGTCCTTGGCCGACGGCGCATAGCGCTCCATGAAGCGCTCGCCCTCTGAGTTGACGAGATAGCCGCCTTCGCCGCGCGCGCCCTCGGTGATCAGGCAGCCGGCGCCGTAGATGCCGGTCGGGTGGAACTGCACGAATTCCATGTCCTGCAGCGGCAACCCGGCCCGCGCCGCCATGCCGCCGCCATCGCCGGTGCAGGTGTGCGCCGAGGTCGCCGAGAAATAAGCACGGCCATAGCCGCCGGTCGCCAGCACCACCGTTTTTGCCGAAAAACGGTGGATGGTGCCGTCGTCGAGGTTCCAGGCGACGACGCCGGTGCAGGTGCCGTCCGGCTCCATGATCAGGTCGAGCGCGAAATACTCGATGAAGAACTGCGCGTTGTTCTTCAGCGACTGGCCGTAGAGCGTGTGCAGGATGGCGTGGCCGGTGCGGTCCGCGGCCGCACAGGTGCGCTGCACCGGCGGGCCGTCGCCGAAATTCATCATATGGCCGCCGAACGGCCGCTGGTAGATCTTGCCCTCTTCGGTGCGCGAGAACGGCACGCCGTAATGCTCGAGCTCGTAGACGGCGGCGGGTGCTTCGCGCACCAGATATTCCATGGCGTCGACGTCGCCGAGCCAGTCCGATCCTTTCACGGTGTCGTACATGTGCCACTGCCAGGAATCGGGGCCCATGTTGGACAGCGAGGCGGCGATGCCGCCCTGAGCGGCGACAGTGTGCGACCGCGTCGGGAAAACCTTGGTGATGCAGGCGGTGCGCAGACCCTGTTCGGCCATGCCGAGCGTGGCGCGCAGGCCGGCGCCGCCGGCGCCGACCACAACCACGTCGAATTTGTGGTCGACATAGCTGTAGGCGGACGCCGTGTTGGCGTTGTTCGCGTCCTTGGCCAAAATATCAGCCTCCAAATGCCAGTTTGAGCAGGGCGAAGATCGAGGCGACGCCGACCACTACGGGAAAGAATGTGTTGAGGGCGAGCAGCGCCAGCCTCATGCCCTCGCCATGCACATAATCCTCGATGATCGCCTGCATGCCGAGCCGCATATGGTAGAGCCCGGACAACAGCACCAGGGCCAGGACCAGCGCCACGAACGGGTTGGCAAGTGCGGCGCGCACTTGCGCATAGCCGGCGCCGTTCAGCGCGATCAGAAAGCCGACGAAGAACAGGATCAGCGGAATGTTGGCAATCGCCGTCAGGCGCTGGCGCCAGAAATGCTCCGTGCCCTCGCGGGCGGAGCCGAGGCCGCGGACCTTGGCCAGCGGCGTGCGCATGTCGTTGTTGTGGTGGCTCACGATCAGGCTCCCCGCGCCATGTAACCGGCGATCCAGATCAGCAGCGTCAGTACGACCGAGCCGGCCAGCGTCGCCCAGGCGACCCTGGAGGCGGTGTCCTTTTCAAGACCGGCCCCGGTGTCCCAGATCAGATGGCGCACGCCGCCCAGCATGTGGTGCATCAGCGCCCAGGTATAGAACAACAGCACCAGCCGCCCCAGCCACGAGCCGAAGGCCCAGTTGACGGCATCGAAGGTGGATTGCGAGCTCGCCGCCGCCATCAGCCACAGCGCGACCAGCAGCGTGCCGAAATAGAGCGCCCCGCCGGTGATGCGATGGATGATCGACATCGTCATCGTGATCGGCGGTCGATAGACGGTCAGATGCGGCGAAAGCGGCCGTTCACGTCTGGCAAATTCGCGGGTGGCTGGTGATTTGCTCATGGCTCCCCCAGTTCGGCGTCTCTGGAGCCCCAGGTGGAAATGCGGCATTACCGCTTCCGGTTGCGACTTTGGACAGCCCGGTTTCTAATGCTCTTTTTGCACCGCGTCAAAGCCGGAAAATCGTTTCGAAAACGTAATTTAGTCTGACAAAAGGCGGTGTTTGGGTTCAATCGATTAGGGCGCGACCCAAAGCCGGCGCAAGGTTCGCTGCGGTGCGGTATGTGGTTTCGATCTTACGGCTTGGAGCATGTTGAGATTCAGGTCAGGCCGTGGCGAAAACAGTGGTTCCGAGAACCGGAACGGAGCGTACCTTTGGGTACATGAGTACCGGAAGCGCAGGAAACCCCTGTTTGCAGACCGGCCTCACCTGAATATCGGCATGCCCCTAGCGCTTGCAGGTCAGCGGCGTCCTCCCGCCCTTCATCACCAGCGCGTCGCGCCCGTCGATCACGATTGCGTCATGCGCCGCGCCAAAGCGGCTGTTTTGATTGGCTGGCGAGGCCGGCAGGTCCTCGCTGGCGCCGTCCGGGCCAAGCACCCGCACCGAAGTGCCGAGATTTTCGATGGTGATCCTGGCGCCGTCGGCGCAAGTATAGGTCGCGGTGCGCGGCTGCGGTGAATCGGCGAGCGGATTTCCGGCCTTCGGCGCATTGGTCTGAGACACGCAGGCAATTGTGGTCAGCAATGGACAAAGGGCCAGCGTCACCCGAAACGTCCGGCCTAACGCCATATGCTGCCTCCCTGCGCGTCAATCCAGCCGCGATGCCTTGCCAAGATCACCGATGTCGCGCTCGGCGCCGGCTGCGATGGTGGCGGCAAGCATGGCCGAAAGATGGCCGCGGATATTAACCATGTTTGCCGAGACCTGGCGGCCAGCAGGGCTGGCCTCTTAACAATCGTTAATAAAAGGTTAATTATGATTCGAGCAAGACTCGGCCTCTGACAAATGGGGACGCCATGCATTCGAATTCAGCCAGATCGCGCCTTCGGGCGCCCCTCTCGATGGCCATCGTCCTGGTGGCGGTGGCCATCGGCTTCGCAGCGCCGGCACGCGCCGGGACGCGCGACCGCGTCTATGCCGATTCGTTCGGCAATCTCGTCATCGAGAGCGCCGCCGGCTACAAGCGCATCCTCGTTGGCGAGGGCGAATTGGCCAAGGAAATGTCGGATTACGTCGGCGCCGGCCGGCCCAAGATCGTCTATCAAGACGAACCGGACGATGTCAGCAGCCGCGACTGCTACAGGCCGCCGGTTTTCGTCAAGGGCCGCAGCTATATGTACGGTCTTTCCGACGGCGAGATGCCGGAGCTTAGCCCCTGCCGCTGATCTTCGGCCCGGCATTGGCGACAGCCGGCTGCCGGGCGGCGATTGATCCTATCGAGATCCGCACGCAATTGCGTCCGCTGCCCTTCGCTTGATAGAGCGCTTCGTCGGCGCGCCGCAGCAGGTCGGAAAAATTCTCAGTCGGGTGGAGCTCGGCAACGCCGAAGCTGGCGGTGCAACGATGGTTCGCCGGCAGACAGTCGATCGGCAACGCCCCGAAAGCGCTGCGCGTGCCTTCGGCGAAGAGCCGCGCGGCGGCGAGGTTGGTTCCCGGCAGGATGATGGCGAATTCCTCACCACCGATGCGGCCGGCGACGTGATGCTCGGCGGCCGCATCACGCAGGAAGCCGGCAAAGGCCTCGATGACCCTGTCGCCGGATGCATGGCCGAAACTGTCGTTGATGCTCTTGAAATGGTCGAGGTCGGCGATGACCAGCGCGACCGGAATACCCCTGCGCACGGCGTCACGCATCGCAAGCTCGGCATGACGCTCGAAGCCGCCACGGTTGAGCAGCCTCGACAGCGTGTCCGTCTCCGACTTCGACGTCGCTTCGGCGAGCACGTCGCGGACCAGAATGATCAGGATGAGAAGCGCGATTGTCATGGCAAACACCGTGCCAAGCGATTGCGACACCAGAGCGTAGTTGCTCTGCAGATAGGCCTGCGGATTGGCTCCCCAGCCGCCCATGGCATGGGCGATGAACGGCTTGCTCACGAATTGCAGGGCGCTGGCCGCCAGGACGGCCATCAGCGCATGATCGAGCCAGTCGCGTCTTTGCCTTGACGACCAGACGATGCCGACGCCGACGAACTGCATGGCGGCATAGGGAAGCTGGTAGGCCATCATGCGGGCAAGCGACTGGCGCGGCAGATCCTGCACGAAATACACGGCCACGGCGGCCGCAAACAGGAAGACGAGCATCGGCAGCCAAGGCGGCGCCACGCCGTATTTATGGGCAAGCCCGCCATTGAAGGCGATGGTGGCGCCCAGGAAAACGGCGAAGCCCGCGACGACTGCGGGTCGTGCATTGTCGAAGAGCGGAATGCTGAACTCGATGGCGAAATAGGCCATCCCGAGCAGATAACCGAAGACCAGCCAGCGCGCCGGCGCGCGCGCCACGTCGTTGAACGATATGGTCATGAAGGCGGCCGCCAGCAGGCCGGCGACGAGCAGGTTGATAGCAAGGATGAACTCTGCGCCGCCGCCCATGTGGTCTTTCACACTCCCTGCGACAGCAAATCACGAACGGCCGAAAAAGACGTTAACGTGGGCGTAGGACGGAATGCGCTCGAATTTGAACCGCGCACCCCGCGCTGTTTGTTTGTTTGGCGCGATTTCTGCGGCGCCAAGCGATTCCCTTGGCTGCAAATGCTCTAGACTTGGACGATCAGCCGGCTTTGAGCGGCTCCACGACCAGCGCCGTTTCCGACCGTCCATGGGGCGACCGTTCATAGGATAGCCGCACGCTGTCGCGGCCGTTCCGTTTGGCCTTGTAAAGTGCCTCGTCGGCGCGGCGCATCAGCGGCTCCAGCCCCTCCTCGCCGGTGCGGGCCGCCACGCCGAAGCTCGCCGTTACTCTTGTGCCGAGCGGAAGCCCGTCGACGCTGCCTGCCGAATAGACCGCGCGAATGGCTTCGGCAAACAGCCTTGCCGCGCCAAGGTCGCTCAGTGGCAAAAGCACGGCGAACTCCTCGCCACCGATGCGGCCGGCGACGCAGCTGGTGCCGGCAGCCGATCGAAGCTTGGCGGCGAAATCGGCGATCACGCGATCACCCGCCGCATGCCCGTGCAGATCGTTGACTGCCTTGAAGTGATCGAGGTCGGCGAGCACCAGCGCGACCGGAAGTTTGGCGGTGGCGCAGTGCCGCAGGAGATGCGTGGCGCGTTCCTCGAAGCCGCGCCGGTTGAGCAGGCCCGACAGCGGGTCGGTGTACGCCTCGGCCTTCAGCGTTTTCATCACGTCGAGCGCAGCCGCGCAGAACAGGCTAAGCGCGATGAGCAGCGACAGCAGCGCATGCGACAGCAACGCCGTCGTCCAGTAGGACGAGGCATAGAACCCGTCATAGCTTTGGTAGGGCCCATGCGCGATGACGATAACGAGGGTGCGCGCGACGAAATTCAGCCCGGAAAGCAGCGACAGCACGAACAGCATCATTTCCGTCGGGCCCCTGTCGCGCACCACGCGCAGTTCGGCGGCGACAACCAGGCTGAGCCCGCCGAAAGCGAAATTCATCGCCAGGATTCGCCAGGTGAGATCAGGCTGGATGAACATGAACCAGCAAAAAGCGGCCAGGCCGCTGCTCGCCAGAAAGCCGATCGCAACAAAGGGCACGCGCCGTCCATAGCGTGTCACGATCGCGCCGGCGAGACCACTGGCGGCAATCGCGAAGCAGGTGACGGAGAGCAGTTTGGTCGGCGCCATGCCGATGGGTAGGGTGAAGTACTGCAGCAGGAAGCCGGCCGCCGAAAGCCAGTAGCTGGCAGCGAGCACCGCCAGATAGGCGCAGTGACGCTGATAAAACCACAGCACGAGAAACACCGCGCCGAGCGCAAGCGCGATCGTCGGGTTGAGCAACCCTGTCAGCAGACCGTTGTCCAAAGGACCGTGAACCCCCACGCTTCCGTGAGAGAGACCTTAGGGCGCAAGCCCCAACAAGCGGTTAAGCAAAGTCGAATATGCGTGAGGCTGCCATGAAGCCGCTGCACGGAACTTGAAACCGCGACCGGCGTTTTCCAGCAGCAATCGATGGAGACGCTTTCATGGCCGATACGATCATGCTGACCGACCACGAGGCAATTCGCTCTTGGGCCGCGTCACGTGCCGGATTTCCGGCAATCGTCGATGTATCGCCCGAAACAGGCACGCAAGCCATGCTGAGGCTGGTTTTCGGCCAGCATGCCTATCAGGACCAGGACCAGGCCGAACGCCCGGCCAACGCCGGCGGCTACGAACTGGTCGAATGGGACGAATGGTTCAAGCTGTTCGACGAACGGCAGCTGGCGCTCGTGGTGGCAAAGGATGAACCCGGCCGCCGTGAGCAATTCCACGAATTCGTCAGGCGCCCGGCGTGAAGAGAACCCGAACCGCATCGCGGTTCGGGTTCTGGCAACTCGTCAGCGGGTTATTTCCACTCGCGGATGTCGACGAAATGGCCGGCAATCGCCGCCGCCGCCGCCATCGCCGGCGACACCAGATGGGTGCGGCCCTTAAAACCCTGGCGGCCCTCGAAATTGCGGTTCGAGGTCGAGGCGCAGCGCTCATGCGGCTTCAGCCGGTCGTCGTTCATGGCAAGGCACATCGAGCAGCCCGGCTCGCGCCAGTCGAAGCCGGCGGCGACAAAGATCTTGTCGAGACCTTCGGCCTCCGCCTGCTCCTTTACCAGACCGGAGCCCGGCACGATCATCGCATCGACGTGAGGGCTGACTTTCTTGCCCTCGACCACCTTGGCGACAGCGCGCAGATCCTCGATGCGGCCGTTGGTGCAGGAGCCGATGAAGACGCGGTCGAGCGCGATATCGGTGATCTTGGTGCCTGGGGTCAGGCCCATATAGTCGAGCGCGCGTTGCTTGGACGTACGCTTGTTCTCATCGGTGATATCGTCTGGGTTCGGCACGATGCCCTGGACCGAGACGACGTCCTCGGGCGAGGAGCCCCAGGAGACGATCGGCGGCAGTTTCGCCGCGTCGAGCACGACCACCTTGTCGAAATGCGCGCCCTCGTCGGACTGCAGCGTCTTCCAGTAGGCGAGCGCGGCGTCCCATGCCTCGCCCTTCGGCGCGCGCGGCTTGTCCTTGACATAGGCGAAGGTTGTCTCGTCAGGCGCGATCAGGCCGGCCCGGGCACCGCCCTCGATCGACATGTTGCAGATGGTCATGCGGCCTTCCATGGACAGCGCGCGGATCGCTTCGCCGGCATATTCGATGACGTAGCCGGTGCCGCCGGCAGTGCCGATCTCGCCGATGATCGCCAAAATAATGTCCTTGGCGGTGACGCCTTCCGGCAGCACGCCGTCCACGCGCACCAGCATGTTCTTGGCCTTGCGCTGGATCAGTGTCTGCGTGGCCAGCACATGCTCGACTTCCGACGTGCCTATGCCGTGCGCCAATGCGCCGAAAGCACCATGCGTCGAGGTGTGGCTGTCGCCGCAGACGATGGTCATGCCAGGCAGCGTAAAGCCCTGCTCCGGACCGATGATGTGGACGATGCCCTGGCGGATATCCTTCTCGGAATAGTATTCGACGCCAAAATCCTTGGCGTTCCTGGCCAGCGCCTCGACCTGGATGCGGCTTTCCTCGTTCTTGATGCCGAACTTGCGCTCGGGCGAGGTCGATACATTGTGATCGACCACGGCCAGCGTCTTTTCCGGATGGCGGACCTTTCTGCCAGTCATGCGCAGGCCTTCGAAAGCTTGCGGGCTGGTCACTTCATGGACGAGGTGACGGTCGATATAGAGCAGGCAGGTGCCGTCGTCCTGGCGGTCGACGACATGGTCGTCGAATATCTTGTCGTAGATGGTGCGCGGTGCGCTCATGTGCGTAAATCCGTCGATATGAAAATGGGAAGCGACTAGCGCCGGCTAGCCGGCAAACACGGCCTAGCCCGGATATCTCAGCGAAGTCGGCTGGTCAGAGCGCCGGAAACGCGCGCCGAGAACCGCGACGGCAGGCGTTTTCTGTCCTGCAGCACGAACCCCTTGTAAGCCGGATCGCCAAAAAGCTGTTCCATGGCGTGGCTCATACCAATGTTTTGGCTTTTCGGCAATCGCGGCGGCGTTCGCAGAACCTGGGTTCTGCAAACCGGTATTCAAACCACCTCGAACACAAATGTCTTCACCAGCGCCTCAGGTTCGGCGATCGCATAGCAGCGGAACCACGGGCTTTCTTCGACCGGCCGCCATTTTTTCGCCTGCTCCAGTTCGTCGAACGTCGCCTGAAACCCGCCGCTCGCAAAAACCTGGTCGCGAACGGTGAAGATGGCGTGGCCGCCCTTCCTGGTGATGCGCACCAGTTCATGCAGGCCGGAGGCCGGTGCATGGCTGATGGTGAACACGCCGGTCGAGAAGAAGGCGCGGAAATGCCCGTCCGGCCAGGGCAGCGGATCGCCGAGCATCGCCTGTTTCAGCTCGCTGTAAGCCTGCCGGCTGCCGGCGATTTTCAGCATTTCAGCCGACAGGTCGAGCCCGGCGATGTCCTCATAGCCCAGCGCCTTGAGCGACGGTCCCGACAGGCCGGTGCCGCAGCCGGCGTCGAGCAGCGGCCCTTCGCCTGACGGCACATGGCGCGCCACCCAGGCGGCGATCAGGAACGGCAGGAGGTAGCCGAGCGCGGCGGTTTCGCTGTCATAGGTCGCAGCCCAGGCGGCGTAGGCCTTGGCAAGCGCTTCCGGCGTGTCGGCCGTATAGACCGCATCCAGCGCCGCATTGGCTTTGTCGACGATCACTGCTTTCTCCGGACACAGGACATATGCCGCATGGTAGCGCCGTCCTCGCCTGCCGCCTATCGCTCATCTTGGCGGCGCAGCCGCTTCTCCACCGCCCGCAGGGCCAGCGACAGGCCGACCGTCAGGATGAGATAGATATAGGCGACGATCGAATAGGTCTCGAAGAAGCGGAACGAGCCGGCGGCATAGATCTTGCCCATCTGGGTGATGTCGGCGACGCCGAGCACCGAGACCAGCGAGGAATCCTTGACCATGGCGACGAAATCATTGCCGAGCGGCGGCAGGATGGTGCGGATCGCCTGCGGAAAGACGATCAGCCGAAAACGCTGGGTGCGCGTCAGCCCCAGCGCCTTCGCGGCCTCGATCTGGCCCTTCTCGACCGCCTCGATGCCGGCGCGGAAGACCTCCGAGATGAAGGCCGAGTAGCCGATGGTCAGCGCCATGATGGCGCGCCATAGCAACGATACGTCGCGTATCATTAGCTCGCCGAACAGGCCGGCGCTCTGCAGCGGCGCCGTCAGCGCGTTCCATCCCGCGACGAAGGCCGGCGCGCCGGCGAAGGCGATCCAGAACAACAGCACCAGCATTGGCACGCCGCGAATGATCTCGACATAAAAGCGCGCGATCTGACGCAGCCAGCGCGACCCCGACAGCCCCATCAGCGCAATGGCGAGCCCGATTGCCGAGGCCAGCGCGAAGGCGACCATTGTGACGAACACGGTGATGCCGATGCCCTTGGCCACGGTCGCGAAAACCTGGGCATAGAGGTCGCTCGCGGCGATGAAGATAGCGGCTGCCAGGGCGAGCGCCGCGGCCGCGGCGAGCCACCAGGGGAAGTCGGACTTGGCGGTGGAAGCTGCGGGCGTTGCCATCAGGGCGCGCCGACGAACCAACGGCGCGCCGAGGCACCCCCCTCTGGCCTGCCGGCCATCTCCCCCTCAAGGGTGGAGATCGGCAGCTTTGACTTCGCCGCCCATTCTGCAAGCTTGAAAATTGGCGAAGGCCGAAGCGGCATCCAATCTCCCCCCTTGAGGGGGAGATGTCCGGCAGGACAGAGGGGGGTCTCGTAGAGCAAAGTCAGTGAGCGTTCTAGCGCGCAATCGTCAAGCAAGACGAGCTCACTGGCCCATCTTGTAATCAAGGAACCATTTCTTATTGAGCGCGTCGAGCGTGCCGTCGGCCTTCAGCGCGGCGATGGCTGCGTTGACCGGTTTCACCAGATCCGAGCCTTTCGGAAAAATAAAGCCGAAATCCTCGGTGCCGAGTGGTCCGCCGATCAGCTTCAGCCCGCCATTGGACGCCTCGACATAGCCCTTGCCGGCAGTGCCGTCGGTCAGCACGACATCGACGTCGCCGGTCTTCAGCGCCTGCACCGTGGCGCCGAACGTCTCGAACAGTTTTATGCGCGGGTTCTGCTCGTTGCCGTCGAGCACGCTGTAGACAGCGGTGTAGAACGGCGTGGTGCCGGCTTGCGCGCCGATCAGCCCGTCCTTGAAGGCGCCGAGCGTCTTGGCGTCGGTGAAGCGCTTCTCGTCGCCGCGCACCAGCATGAACTGTTCCGAGCGCATATAGGGGTCGGAGAAATCGACCTTCTGCTTGCGATCGTCCTTGATGGTGATGCCGGTCATGCCGATGTTGTACTGGTTGTCGGAAACTGCCTGGATCATCGCGTCCCAGGAGGTGTTCTGGTATTCGACCTGGAAATTCAGCCGCTTGGCGATCTCGTTCATCGCGTCATATTCCCAGCCGATTTGCTTGCCGGTCTTGGCGTCGATGAACTGCAGCGGCGGATAGGCGTTTTCCGTCACCACCACCACCTTCTTGCCGCCCAGATCGGGCAGCGCCTGCGCCAGGGCGGCGACGGGCGCAAGTACCAGAGCCAACAGGCCGGCCAACAGCAGTTTCGATTTGATCATGGTACACCCCGTGCATTTGAACGGCCTCGACATTGTCGAGGCTTGCAGGAAATCCGGCGCCGACTTTAGCTTTCCGCAGGCGCCTTGCAAGCCGGCTTGATGCGGCTTCGCGCGAAAATGGATTCGATGCATTCAGAACGTTACGGAACGGTCCGTTTCGATTGCGCACCGAACGCGGCCCGGCAAAATCGAAACCCATTCCGCGAGGCAAAAAAAGGCGGCCGAAGCCGCCTTTCCGAAACATGGTTGTTGAATTCGCCTTATTCGGCGGCAGCGGCTTCCTCGGCCTTGGCGGCCTCGTCGGCGGCCTTCTTCTCGGCGGCTTCCTGCGCGGCCTTCTCGGCGGCAAGCGCCTGGGCGGCTGCCACCTTCTCGGCCTCGATGCGGGCCTTCTCGGCGTTCAGCGCATCGCGCTCCTCATCGTTCAGCTTGCGGGCGCGCACGCCGGTGTTTTCCGAAATGCGGGCCGACTTGCCGCGACGATCGCGCAGGTAATAGAGCTTGGCGCGGCGCACCTTGCCGCGGCGCACGATCTCGACGCCCTCGACCATCGGCGAAAAGACCGGGAACACGCGCTCCACGCCTTCGCCGTAGGAAATCTTGCGAACGGTGAAATTCTCCTGGAAACCGGCGCCGGCGCGGGCGATGACGACGCCCTCATAGGCCTGGACGCGGGTGCGGGTGCCTTCGGTCACGCGGACCTGGACGCGTACGGTGTCGCCGGGCTGGAATTCGGGAAGCTTGCGCTTGGCTTCGATCTTGGCGGCCTGTTCGGCCTCGAGCTGACGGAGGATATCCATCTCTACAAATCCACTTCTTGTTCTTCCGACAGTCAGAGCGTCCGACACTCGCCTTGCAGTTCCATTAACCGCTCGGCTATGCCCTTTGTTCGAGAACATCTGGGTTCGAGAACATCGGGCAGGGGCGACTACACCGTCATTGTTGACGGGTCCGGCAGATTTTCTCCCGGTTCGGCGCGCACATACAGCTATTTCGACGCTTTGTCACGCCTTTGCCACGTTCTTTTTTGGTCGTTGGTCAACGTCGCAATCTTCCGGCACAGGGGTTGCGTTGAAGGCCCAAGCTTTTTAAGCCGGGCAGAACGTGACTTTCCTCCGGCGGCAACACCCTCCATGCCAGTTCTCGATGCGGCCCTGCTCTTTTTCGCGGGCTTTCTGTCAGGTGCCGTCAACGCCATAGCCGGCGGCGGGACATTCATAACCTTCGGCGCCATGTCGCTGGTCGGCTTGCCGCCGATCGTCGCCAACGCCACCTCGTCGCTGACGCAATTTCCCGGCTACATCACCTCGACGCTGGCCTACTGGTCCGACATCAAGCATTTCTGGCGCACCGCGTTGCTGCTCGGCCTTATCTCGGCTTTTGGCGCGCTGGCCGGTGCGCTCATCCTTCTGGCGCTCGACAATCCGTCGTTCCGCGTCCTGGTGCCCTGGCTGCTGCTCGCGGCAACCGCGCTGTTCGCCGCCGGGCCGTGGCTGAAGCCGGCGCCCAAGCCGGGCCGTCAGGCCGCGGTGGGTTCGCTGGTCGGTTCCCTGGCGCAGTTCGCCACCGCCGTCTATGGCGGCTTCTTCGGCGCCGGCATGGGCGTCATGATGCTGGCGACGCTCGGCCTCACCCAGGCCGGCGACTATCACCGCCTCAACGCGCTGAAGAACCTGCTGGCCGTGGTCATCGCGGCAGTAGCCATCCTGGTCTTCGTCTCCGGCGACGTCATCGCCTGGCGGCAGGCGATCGTCATGATACCGGGCGGCGCGCTGGGCGGCTATGCCGGCGTCTGGATCGCCAAGCGCGTGCCGCAAATTGCCGTGCGTGGCTTCGTCGTCGGGGTCGGCGTGTTTCTTGCCTTCTATTACTTCACCAAGGGCTGAGCGGCTAACAGGTCCGGCCGCCGCTCTTTCGTCAATCTTTCCGATTCGGCGCGTCGCCACGCGGCGATCTTCTGATGATTGCCCGAGGTGAGAACCTCGGGGATTTGCCGGCCCTCGAATTCCTGCGGACGCGTGTAGTGCGGATGTTCGAGCAGGCCGTTTTCAAAGCTCTCTTCATCGCCCGACACCGTATTGCCCATCACGCCGGGCAACAGCCGCACCACGGCGTCGAGCAGCACCAGCGCTGCCGGCTCGCCGCCGGAGAGGATGAAGTCGCCGACCGAGACCTCCTCCAGCCCCCGCGCATCAATCACCCGCTGGTCGACGCCTTCGAAGCGTCCGCAGACGATCACCGCGCCCGGCCCCGCGGCCAGTTCGCGCACACGCACCTGCGTCAGCGGTTTTCCACGCGGGCTCATCAGCAGCCGTGGCCGTGGATCGCCCGGTGGCGAGCTATGGTCGATCGCCTTGGCCAGAACGTCGGCGCGCATCACCATGCCGGCGCCGCCGCCGGCCGGCGTGTCGTCGACGGTGCGATGGCGATCGGTGGCGAAATCGCGGATCTGGATTGCTTCCAGCGACCATGTGCCGGCCTCCAGCGCCCGGCCGGCCAGCGACACGCCGAGTGCACCGGGAAACATTTCGGGATAGAGCGTCAGCACCGAGGCGGAAAAACTCACCGGTTGCCCCCGGCGTCCTTCGGCCCGCGCGGCCTGCCCTTCGGGTCGAAACCATCGCTGCCAGGAGCATCGCTGTCTTCGTCATCGATCAAGCCCGCCGCCGCCGGATCGATGCGGACGAAACCGTCCTTGATCGACACGTCAGGAACGGCAGCCTGCGTGAACGGGACCAGCACGCCTTTGCGCCCCGCCAATATCACGTCGAGGATATCGCCACCGCCGAAATTGTGCACGGCGACGACCTTGCCGATGTCAGCACCGGTATCGTCCCGGACCGCCAGCCCGACGAGATCGGCATGATAGAACTCGTCCTCTTCGCCGTCGTCCGGCAGCATCGAGCGGTCGACGAATAATTCCGTGCCGGCGAGCGCCTCGGCAGCGTTTCGGTCGCTGATACCTTTGAAGCGCACCACCACGACGTTATTGGCCGGCCTGATGTCGACGATCTGGAAGGCGCGGCCGTCCCTGGCATAGAGCGGCCCGTAGTCGGCCAGCGCCAGCGGATCGCCGGTGAAGGTTTTCACGCGCAATTCGCCCTTGATGCCATGGGCGGCGCCGATCACGGCCATCTGGACAGGGTTTTGCGGTTTGGTCATCGGTGGAAAAATCCTTTGCCTTGCTCTAGCTCCACGCTCTTGTCATTTCAATGACGCGGCTCTTCACCGCTTCCTAACCCGGCTGCCGGAAGATCGCCCGGAAAATGGAAGAGCGGCATATCGGAAGAGCGCAATGCAGGAATTCCTCATCCCGGCCGAGCGAGACCTTCAGGCGGCCCGCGAAAGCTGGCTCAAGATGCTGGCGCGCGAGCGCCGGCTGTCGCCGGAAACCGTGGAAGCCTATGAGCGCGACACGCGCCAGTTCCTGCACTTCCTGACCGGCCATTGCGGCGGCTCGCCCGGCATTTCGGATATAGCCGATCTGCGCCCGGCCGATCTGCGCGGCTTTCTGGCGACCCGCCGCGCCGGAGGCGCCGGCGCCCGCACGCTCGGGCGGGGGCTTGCCGGCATCCGCTCGCTGCTGCGCTTTCTGGAGCGGCGCGGCCTCGTCAATGCGGCGGGTGCTGCGGCACTGCGCGCGCCGCGGCAGCCGAAGTCGCTGCCCAAGCCGCTGACGGCAAGCGATGCGAAACACGTCGTTTCGGTGGAAGGCCAGCTGGCGGAGCAACCGTGGATCGCCGCCCGCAACGCCGCCGTGCTGACGCTGCTCTACGGCTCGGGCCTGCGCATTTCCGAGGCGCTCGGCCTGTCCGGCGGCGATCTGTCGTCGCCTGATGAAACGGTGCTGCGCGTCACCGGCAAGGGCGGCAAGACGCGGCTGGTGCCGGTGCTGCCGATCGCGTTGCGGGCGATCGCCCAATACCGCCGGCTCTGCCCCTATCATCTCGATCCGAAGGGTTTGCTGTTTCGCGGCGCCCGCGGCGGCCCACTCAACCCGGCCATCGTCCAGCGCGACATGGCCAAGCTGCGCTCGGCGCTCAATCTGCCGGACACCGCCACGCCGCATGCGTTGCGCCATTCCTTCGCCACACATCTGCTTGGGCGCGGCGGCGACCTGCGCACCATCCAGGAACTTTTGGGCCACGCCAGCCTGTCGACGACGCAAATCTATACCGGCGTCGACACCGCGAGGCTGCTCGAAATCTATGAAGCGGCCCATCCGCGGGCGTGACCGACGCATGATTTCGCAAAGTTGCAGCCAGGATATGCGCCGTGGAACGATGTCCGAGACAATTTTGCCGCGCCGGTTAACCGTTTCGCCGTTCTTTGTCTCTACAAAGCGAGCCATGAAACGCGTCCTTGCCATCGCCGACCGGACGGCCTTTGCTTCGCTGAAGCTGCTCGTCGCGCTGAACGTCCTGTTTTTCCTCTCTTTCCTCGTCATCGCGCTGCTCGCCGCCGGCAAGGCACGCGCTGAAACCCCAAGGACTGAAACCCAGGTCTGCGCCGGCGCCGACATGCTGTCGGCCCTGCAGAAGGACGACCCGGCCGCCTACCGCAAGATCGAGACGGAAGCGGCCGCGACACCGAACGGCAAGGGCCTGTTGTGGAAACTGGAAAAGGCGGGCGAAAGACCGTCCTTCCTGTTCGGCACCATGCACATGACCGACCCGCGCGTGACCACGCTGCCGCCCGCCGCGCAAAAGGCCTTTGACGGCGCCGACACTGTCGTCATCGAGACCACGGAGGTGCTCGACAAGCAGAAGATGATGGCGGCGTTCCTGAAAGAGCCGGAGCTGATGATGTTCACCGACAGCACCACGCTGTCCTCGCTGCTGTCGCCAGACGATGCGGCGGCGGTGAACAAGGCGCTCGACGCGCGCGGCATTCCACCGGCGAGCGTCGCCAAGATGAAGCCGTGGATGCTGTCGACCATGGTCGCGCTCCCGGCCTGTGAACTGGCCCGCCAGGCCGGCGGCACGCCGGTGCTCGACATCAAGCTTGCAGAGGACGCCAAAGCCTCAGGCAAGGCCGTCGATGGGTTGGAGACCGTCGCCGACCAGCTTCGCGCCATGGCCTCGCTGCCGCTGGCGTTTCACATGAAGGGCCTCGTCGACACGCTGAAGCTCGGCGACAGGGTGAACGACGTCAATGAAACCATGATCGTGCTTTACCAGCGCGGCGACACCGGCATGCTCTGGCCGCTGTTTCGTGCCGTCCTTCCCGGCGACGAGGACGATTCGGCAAGCTATGCCGCCTTCGAAGAAATCATGATCACCAGCCGCAACAAGGTGATGATCGACCATGCCAGGCCGATCCTCGCCAAGGGCAACGTGTTCATGGCGGTCGGCGCCCTGCACCTCCCTGGCGCGGAGGGCCTGGTCGAGGATTTCCGCAAGGCCGGCTACGCTGTCACCGCCGTCGACTAGTTGCACGGTTGAGTTGCGGGCCCGGCAAGGCGTGATTCGAGGCGAGGCTTTGCCCGAGTCGCCGGAGGTTTGTCTCAGTACAGGACGGTCGAAAGGTTTAATTTGGCTCGATCACTGCGGGTTTTGCGAATAAAGTGCTTGCAGACAAACGATTCCCGGCGAAGAATGCCCTGTTTTCGGCGTTTTCGATCCCTAGCGTGAAACCTGTTCAACGATTGCGCGTTGATGTGTGTTGATTGATGCTTTTCATCCACGGAGGACACTTTTATGGCGAATCCAAACGACCCGCACACCACCCCGACACCCCCTCCCAGGTCGGGTGGCAGCAGCACCGGCTGGCTGATTGCCCTGGTTGTCGTTATCCTGGCTATTGTCGCTTATTATATTTTTGGAACAACCGGTGAGGCGCCAGAGCCTGGTGAACCGCCGGCTGCAACCACGCCGGCCCCGGCGCCAGCGCCCGCTGAACCGACGCCTGCCCCGGCGCCTGCAGAGCCTGCACCTGCCCCGGCGCCAGCAGAACCAGCGCCTGCTCCGGCGCCGGCTCCGGCTCCGGCACCCGCAGAGCCAGCACCAGCCCCGGCGCCCGCACCAGCCCCGCAGTGATCGGCTGCTGACTTCAAATACGAACGGCCCGCTGAAAAGCGGGCCGTTTTTGTTTGAGCCGTCAGATGGCTGCCGGAGTTCCTTGGGAAGGCCTACATGTGGATCGGCTTAAAGAAGGTCGCCAGTGCCGCTTCCTTCACCGCTTCCGACATCGTCGGATGGGCGTGGCAGGTGCGGGCAAGATCTTCCGACGAGCCGCCGAACTCCATCAGCACCGCCGCCTCGTGGATCATCTCGCCGGCGCCGAAGCCGACGATGTGGACGCCGAGCACGCGATCGCTCTGCTTGTCCGCCAGGATCTTCACGAAGCCGTCGGTGTGCAGCATGGCGCGCGCCCGGCCATTGGCGCTGAACGGAAACTTGCCGGCCTTGTAGTCGATGCCGGCCGACTTCAGCTCTTCCTCTGTCTTGCCCACCGAGGCGATTTCCGGACTGGTGTAAACGACGTTCGGGATCACTCCGTAATTCACATGGCCGGCTTGGCCGGCAATGATCTCGGCCACCGCCACGCCCTCGTCCTCGGCCTTGTGGGCGAGCATCGGCCCGGCGATGACGTCGCCGATGGCGTAGATGCCAGGGACATTGGTCGTGAGATGGCCGTCGGTCTTGACTCGGCCGCGCTCGTCGATCTCGACCCCGGCCTCCTTCAGCCCGAGACTGTCCGAATAGGCCCGGCGTCCGGTCGCGATCAGCACCGCGTCCGCCTCGATCGTCTCGGCCGCGCCGCCCTTGACCGGCTCGAAGGTGACGGTGGCGCCCTTCTTGGCCTTGGCGACACCGGTCACCTTGGCGCCGAGCCTGAATTCGATGCCTTGCTTGGACAGCATGCGCTGGAACTGTTTGGCGACCTCGCCGTCCATGCCGCCGAGAATGGTGTCGAGGAACTCGACGACGCTCACCTTGGCGCCGAGCCGCGCCCATACCGAGCCGAGCTCCAGCCCGATGACGCCGCCGCCGACCACCACCAGGTGGCCCGGCACCTTGTCCAGCGACAACGCGCCGGTCGACGATATGATTACCTTCTCGTCGATGTCGACCTTGACCCCCGGAATGCCGGCGACGTCGGAGCCGGTGGCGATGACGATGTTCCTGGTCTCGATCTCCTCGACCTTGCCGTCCTCGCCGGTCACCGACACTTTTTCGGCAGACAGGACCTTGCCGGTGCCGCGAAAGCTGTCGATCTTGTTCTTCTTGAACAGGAAGGCGACGCCGTTGACGTTGGACGCCACTGTCGCGTCCTTGTGCGCCATCATCTTTTCCAGATTGAGCTTCGGCGCGCCGATCTCGACGCCCAGCGTATCAAAGGAGTGGCCGGCCTCAGAAAAAATCTCGGAGGCATGCAGCAGCGCCTTGGACGGGATGCAGCCGATATTGAGGCAGGTGCCGCCGAAGGTCGGGTTCTTCTCGACCACCGCCGTTTTCAGGCCGAGCTGCGCCGCCTTGATGGCGCAGACATAGCCGCCTGGTCCCGATCCGATGATAACGACGTCATAAGCCATGATTTGTCCTTCTGGTCTGCACTCAGCCTTGGCTGGGATTAGCGGCCGCCGCCCACTTCCAAATTCGCCCCTGTCGTATAGGACGCCCCGTCCGACAGGAGCCAGAGAATTGCCGCGGCGACCTCTTCGGTGGTCCCCGCCCTTTGCATCGGCACGCCGTGACGCATCCTCTCGACGCGATCCGGCTGTCCGCCGGAGGCATGAATTTCGGTATCGACAATCCCTGGACTGACCGCGTTGACGCGAATGCCTTCGCCGGCTACCTCGCGCGCCAGGCCGATCGTGAAAGAATCGATCGCGCCCTTCGAGGCAGCGTAGTCGACATATTCGCCCGGCCCGCCAATTCTCGCTGCAATCGAGGAGACATTGACGATGGCGCCGCCGTTGCCGCCATGGCTGGTCGACATGCGCTTCACCGCTTCGCGGGCACAGAGCATGGGGCCAATGACGTTGATGCGCATCATGCGCTCCAGCCGTGCTCCGCTCATTTCGTCGACACGCGCCCTCTGGTCGACCACGCCAGCGTTGTTGACGAGCGCATCGAGCGGCCCGAAGACATGATCGATCCTCTCGAACATCGCCTGGATATCGGCCTCGCTGCCAACGTCGCCCTTGATGGCCAGCGCTTCGCCGCCGGCCTGTTCGATTGCCTCGACAAGCGCCGTGGCAGCAGCCTCATTCGATGCGTAGTTGATCGCAACACGGTATCCAGCCGTGACGGCAAGCCTGGATGTGGCAGCGCCGATGCCGCGGCCGCCGCCGGTCACCAGCAGCACTTTTTTGGCCGCGCTCATTCCTGACAGCCCTTCAACGAAAAAACATCCCACGGCACCTTTGAAAACCCGTTGGCGCCATAGGCGGTCGACCTCTGCAGCGACGGTCCGAGGTCGGGAAAGATCAGGGTCTTCGGAGCATCTACCCCTTCGGCCGGCAACAGAGCGATGTTGCCCTTGTCATCCGCACTGTAGACGACCCCCTCCCACAGCGTGCAGGCGGCGAGCTCGTCGCCGGTGACGTCGCCTGTCGGGCATTTGTACATCAGCGAACCATGCGGCCGCGCCACGCCTTGCGTCCACATGACGATCCCGTCGAGAACGACATCGTTATCGAGCACCATCTTGAAGGTGTTGGTGACGACAGCCGATCCCCCGGTCGGCCTGAAATCGATCTCGGCCGCACTTTCGGCATCGCCATAGACGGCGAGTTCGAGCGGGCATGCGGCAAAGGCTGCCGATCCCGTCTGCGCAATGCCGGCCGCGAGCACAGCTGCGAAAAACATTCCGGAGTGCAAAGGAGAGGAACTCATTCGGTGGCGCAGATCCATTCTCCGGCTCACCTCGACCGGGCCTAGAGATCGAGCACCAGCCGTTCCGGATCCTCCAGGCTTTCCTTGACCCGCACCAGGAAGGTCACCGCTTCCTTGCCGTCGACGATGCGGTGATCGTAGGAGAGCGCCAGATACATCATCGGCCGGATCACGATCTGGCCGCCGACCACCACCGGCCGCTCCTGGATCTTGTGCATGCCCAGGATGCCCGACTGCGGCGCATTGAGGATCGGCGTCGACATCAGCGAGCCGTAAACGCCGCCGTTGGAAATCGTAAACGTTCCGCCTTGCATATCGGCCACGGAAAGCTTGCCGTCACGCGCAGCAATGCCCAGCCGGCCGATCTCCTTCTCGATCTCGGCTATTCCCATCTGATCGGCATCGCGCACGACAGGCACAACGAGGCCTTTTTCGGTGCCGACGGCGACGCCGATATGGGCGTAGTTCTTGAAGATGATGTCGGTGCCGTCGATCTCGGCATTGACGGAAGGGATTTCCTTCAGCGCGTGGGTGACGGCCTTGGTGAAGAAGCCCATGAAGCCCAGCTTCACGCCGTGCTTCTTCTCGAACACGTCCTTGTATTTGGTTCTGAGCGCCATCACCGCGCTCATGTCCACCTCGTTGAAGGTGGTCAGCATGGCGGCGGTCGACTGCGCTTCCTTGAGGCGGCGGGCGATGGTCTGCCGCAGCTTGGTCATGCGCACCCGCTCTTCGCGCGACGCGTCGTCGGCCGAGGACGGCGCACGGGCGGCGACCGGTGCAGGGGCCTTCGGCGTCTCGGAAGGCTGCGACGGAGCGCCCCTGGCGATCGCGTCGAGCACGTCGCCCTTGAGCACCTGGCCGCGCTTGCCGGAACCCGAGATCTGGTCGACCGCGAGATTGCTCTCGGCCAGCAGCTTCGCCGCCGCTGGCGCCGGCGGCATCGCGCGCGCCTCGATCGGCCCGGCATCGCCGGCGATCTTGGCGGTCTCGGCCGCGGCTTGCTTGACGGTGGCTGCGGCGGTCGGCGCCGAGGCCTGCGATACCGCGTCCTGCTTCGCTTCGGACGTTGACGGCTTCGCGGCTTCGGGTGCTGCCGCCTTCGCCCCATTGCCCGCCGAAATCATGCCGAGCAAAGCACCGACTTCGACCGTCTCGCCTTCCTTGACGGCGATCTCGCTGAGCGTTCCTGCGGCCGCGGCCGGCACTTCGACCGTGACCTTGTCGGTTTCGAGTTCGACCAGCGGCTCGTCGGTGGCGATCGCGTCGCCCACCTTCTTGAACCATTTGCCGATGGTCGCCTCGGTGACGGATTCGCCAAGAGTGGGGACGCGGATTTCGGTAGCCATTGTGCCTGTCCGTTTTCTGTCGGTTCTGTTCTATTCGCCGAACTCTGTTCTATTCACCGAGCGCGTCTTCGAGCAAGGCGGCAAGCTGGGCGAGATGCTTCGACATCAGCCCGGTCGCCGGCGACGCGGCGGCCGGCCGGCCGGTATAGCGCACCCGCTGGTGCTTGGCGTCGATATGCGCCAGCACCCATTCCAGATAGGGATCGATGAACGACCAGGCGCCCATGTTCTTGGGCTCCTCCTGGCACCACACCATCTCGGCGTTGCGGAAGCGTGACAGTTCGGTGATCAGCGCCTTGGCCGGGAACGGATAGAGCTGTTCGACGCGCAGCAGATAGATGTCGTTGATGCCGCGCTTCTCGCGCTCCTCGTAGAGGTCGTAATAGACCTTGCCCGAGCAGAGCACGACGCGGCGGATCTTCGAATCCTTGGTGAGCTTTATCGCCTGGCCGGGGAGCTGCTGGGCATCGTCCCACAACAGCCGGTGGAATGCGCTTTCGCCCGACATCTCCGGCAGCGTCGACACCGCCCGCTTGTGGCGCAGCAGCGACTTCGGCGTCATCAGGATCAGCGGCTTGCGGAAATCCCGCTTCAACTGCCGGCGCAGGATGTGGAAGTAGTTGGCCGGCGTCGTGCAGTAGGCCACTTGCATGTTGTCTTCGGCGCAAAGCTGCAGGAATCGCTCGAGCCTGGCCGACGAATGTTCCGGCCCCTGGCCTTCATAGCCATGCGGCAACAGGCAGACGAGGCCCGACATTCTGAGCCACTTGCGCTCGCCCGACGAGATGAACTGGTCGAACACCACCTGGGCGCCGTTGGCGAAATCGCCGAACTGCGCTTCCCAAAGCGTCAGCGCCTTCGGCTCGGCCAGGCTGTAGCCATATTCGAAGCCGAGCACGGCCTCTTCCGACAGCATCGAGTTGATGACCTCGAAACCGGCCTGCGCCGCCGACAGATTGTTGAGCGGGATGTAGCGTGTCTCGTCGCGCTGGTCGTAGAGCACGGAGTGGCGTTGCGAGAACGTGCCGCGCTCCGAATCCTGTCCAGACAGCCGGACCGGATTGCCGTCGAGCAGGATGGCGCCGAAGGCCAGCGCCTCGGCCGTCGACCAGTCGATGCCTTCGCCCGACTCGATCGCCTGGCGGCGGTTCTCGAGAAACCGCATGATCGTCCTGTGCGCCTCGAATTCCTTCGGCACCTCGGTCAGCTTCTTGCCGATTTCCTTCAGCGTCTTGACCGGCACGGCGGTCTTGCCGCGCCGCTGTTCGTCCTGGTTGTCGGCTGTGCGCAGGCCCGACCAGGCGCCATCCAGCCAGTCGGCCTTGTTGGGCTTATAGTGCTGGCCGACCTCGAATTCCTGCTCGAGATGTGCCCGCCAGTCGGCCTTCAGCTTGTCGAATTCGGCCTGGCTGATATGGCCTTCGGCGATCAGCCGGTCGGCATAGATCTGCACCGTCGTCTTATGGTTGCGGATGTTGCGATACATGATCGGCTGGGTGAAGGCCGGTTCGTCGCCCTCATTGTGGCCGAAGCGGCGGTAGCAGAACATGTCGACCACGACAGGCTTGTGGAACCTCATGCGGAATTCGATCGCCACCTTGGTGGCATGGACCACGGCTTCCGGATCGTCGCCATTGACGTGGAAGATCGGCGCCTCGATCATCTTGGCGACATCCGACGGATAGGGCGACGAGCGCGAAAAGCGCGGGTTGGTGGTGAAGCCGATCTGGTTGTTGATGATGAAGTGCAGCGTGCCGGCGACGCGGTGGCCGCGCAAGCCGGACAAGCCGAGGATTTCGGCAATCACGCCCTGGCCGGCAAAGGCGGCGTCACCATGCAGGAGCAGCGGCAGCACCTTGGCGCGCTCTTCCAGCGGCACGATCTCTTCGCGGCTGCGGCCGAACAGAGAGTCCTGCTTGGCCCGCGCCTTGCCCATCACCACCGGATCGACGATTTCCAGGTGCGATGGATTGGCGGTCAGCGACAGGTGCACCTTGTTGCCGTCGAACTCGCGGTCCGACGAAGCACCGAGATGGTACTTCACGTCGCCCGAGCCCTCGACCTCGTCGGGCGCGGCCGAGCCGCCCTTGAACTCGTGGAAGATGGCGCGGTGCGGCTTGGCCATCACCTGGGAGAGCACGTTCAGCCGGCCGCGATGCGCCATGCCGAGCACGATCTCCTTCATGCCGAGCTGGCCGCCGCGCTTGACGATCTGCTCCAGCGCCGGGATCAGCGCCTCGGCGCCGTCGAGGCCGAAGCGCTTGGTGCCCTTGTACTTGACGTCGATGAACTGCTCGAAGCCTTCGGCCTCGACCAGCTTCTGCAGGATCGCCTTCTTGCCGGCGGCGGTGAAGGAGATCTCCTTGTCGGTGCCCTCGATGCGCGCCTGGATCCAGGCCTTCTCCTCGGGATCGGAAATATGCATGAACTCGACGCCGAGCGTCGAGCAATAGGTGCGGGTCAGGATGTCGAGCATCTGCCGGATGGTGCCGAATTCGAGCCCGAGCACATTGTCGAGGAAGATCGGGCGGTCGTAGTCGGCTGATGTGAAGCCGTAGTTTTCCGGCGACAGCTCGTTGTAATCCTCGAGCTTGGCGATGCCGAGCGGGTCGAGATTGGCGTGCAAATGGCCACGCATGCGGTAGGCGCGGATCATCATGATGGCGCGGACGGAATCGCGCGTCGCCTGATGGACGTCGGCGTCGGACAGGGTGACCCCGTTCATCACCGCCTTGTTCTGGACCTTCTTCTCGATGTGCTTCTCGACGATGCCCCAATCGCCGTCGAGCGCCGAGACCAGTTCGCCATTGGCCTGCAGCGGCCACGAGGGCTTGGCCCATGAGGCGCCCTTGGCATTCTTGCGGACATCGCCGGCGTCATCCTTCAGCGCCGCGAAGAAATCCTGCCATTCGGGGTCGACCGAAGCGGGATCGTCCTCATAGGCGGCGTAGAGCGCGTCGATGTAATCGGCATTGCCGCCATAGAGGAAAGAGGTAAGCGAAAATTGGTCGTTGGCCTGATCTTGTCTTGCCATTTTTTCCGCGGAGCCTGGCTCCGTCTCCTGTTTTGGAGGGGAGTAGGGCAGTAAGGGAGTAGGGCAGTAGGGAAAACCAGGCACTAGCCATCGTTCGTCCCGTTCTTCCTATTCCCCTACTCCCATACTGCCCTACTCCCTTACTGCCTTAACCTTTTATCGCTTCGACCAGCGTCGTGCCGAGCCGAGCCGGCGACGGCGAAACCTTTATTCCGGCCGATTCCATCGCCGCGATCTTGTCCTCGGCGCCGCCCTTGCCGCCGGAGATCACCGCGCCTGCGTGACCCATGGTGCGGCCGGCCGGGGCCGTGCGCCCGGCGATGAAACCGGCCATCGGCTTCTTGCGGCCACGCTTGGCTTCGTCCTTGAGGAACTGCGCGGCGTCTTCCTCGGCCGAGCCGCCGATCTCGCCGATCATGATGATCGACTGTGTCTCGTCGTCGGCGAGGAACATCTCCAGCACGTCGATGAACTCCGTGCCTTTGACGGGGTCGCCACCGATGCCGACGGCGGTGGTCTGGCCGAGACCGACATTGGTGGTCTGGAACACTGCCTCATAGGTAAGCGTTCCCGAGCGGGAAACAACGCCGACCGAGCCCTTGCGGAAGATGTTGCCGGGCATGATGCCGATCTTGCATTCGTTGGGGGTCAGAACGCCGGGACAGTTGGGGCCGATGAGCCGCGATGTCGAGCGGTCGAGCCGCGCCTTGACCTTGATCATGTCGATCACCGGGATGCCCTCGGTGATGCAGATGATCAGCGGGATCTCTGCTTCGATCGCTTCCAGGATCGCCTCGGCGGCGCCCGCCGGCGGCACATAGACGACAGATGCATTGGCGCCGGTCTTCGCCTTGCCTTCAGCGACGGTGGAAAAGATCGGCAAGCTCTCGGCCGTGGCGCCGGTCCACGTCTCGCCACCCTTCTTGGGGTGGATGCCGCCGACCATCTTTGTCCCGTGATAGGCCAGAGCCTGTTCGGTATGGAACGTGCCGGTCTTGCCGGTCAGGCCTTGCACCAACACCTTGGTGTTCTTGTCGACGAGAATGGACATGGTGGTCCTTTTTACAAACCGTTGATCGGGGAAGGCTGCGCGGTCATCGTCAGAGCCGCCATAGTCTAGAGACGCTTGAGATCGGCGACGGTGAGGTCGCTCTTGGCGTTGCCGGTGTTAAGTGTCGTCGCCGGCTCGAACATCAGCACCACCGGCTGCTCGCTCAGCGAGCGCGGCCGGTGCTCGACGGAACGCGGCACGACGATGAACTCGCCGCTGCCAAGCTCCACCGTGCCGTCGCGAAAGTCGATGGCGATGCGGCCGCGCAGCACCAGGAAGGCTTCGTCCTCGTCGTCATGCGCGTGCCAGTCGAAGACGTCACCGAATTTGGCGATCTTGACCTGGGCGTCGTTGACGTCGCCGGCGATATGCGGATCGAAGACCTTTTTGATCTTCTGATCCGCCGCCTCGACCAGGTTTATCTTGTGCGGAGGCACCAGATCAGCCCTTCACGCTTGTGGATGGAGGTAAGGTCATAGAGGATTCCCCACTCGAGGCCGAGGGGTTCCAAAACGGAAAACCCCTGTGAACTTTTCGCCTACCGGCTTGTCGCAGATGGTCCCGATAACAATGCATGCGGCGCTGCCGTCCCCAGCAGCCTGGCACTCCTTGTTTGCGTAAATCCGGACATAGTTTAGGTCCGCTAGATCGCCAAGAACCTCCTCCTTTGGCACCTCGATCAAAGCCCGCGAGCGAGCGTAGCCATCAAACTCTGCCATTCGAATCGTAGTTCCGAAGATCGCACAGATATCGAGCAAAGACTCATTCCCTTTAGATCCGGCCGACTGGAGTATGACAAACGGCGCTAGGAGAGTTCCAGTCGTTCGGTCGAAAGTCTTCCTGCCATGGTCGTCAGAATCGATCGAAAATCCATTCTCCGTCGTCAACTGCTCCGCTTTGGTCAAATCGCCGTTTGATGCGATACAGATGTTTTTATAGAGCACCATTGCATCCGTAATCTCTTCCGCGTGCGCCGGCATGGCGAAGCAGCCGAGTCCAATTGCACACAGAAGTCGGGTCGAGATCATCGACTGCCCTTCAGCCCTTCACCGCCGCCACGATTTTCTTGGCCGCGTCGTCGAGGTCGTCGGCCGAGACGACGTTGAGCCCGCTGTCGTTGATGATCTTCTTGCCGAGTTCGGCATTGGTGCCTTCCAGCCGCACCACCAGCGGCACTTGCAGGCCGACTTCCTTGACCGCCGCGATAACGCCTTCGGCGATGATGTCGCACTTCATGATGCCGCCAAAGATGTTGATCAGGATGCCTTTGACCGCCGGGTCCTTGGTGATGATCTTGAATGCCGCCGTCACCTTCTCCTTCGACGCACCGCCGCCGACGTCGAGGAAGTTTGCGGGCTCGGCGCCGTAGAGCTTGATGATATCCATCGTCGCCATGGCGAGGCCGGCGCCGTTGACCATGCAGCCGATATTGCCGTCGAGCGCGACGTAGGCGAGGTCGTATTTCGACGCCTCGATCTCCTTCTCGTCCTCTTCGGTGATGTCGCGCAGCTCCATCACGTCGGGATGGCGGAACAGCGCGTTGTTGTCGAACGACACTTTTGCGTCGAGCACGCGCAACCGGCCATTCTTCATGACGATCAGCGGATTGACCTCGAGCAGGCTCATGTCCTTTTCGACGAAGGCTTTGTAGAGGATCGGGAACAACGTCTCGCCGTCCCTGGCGGCGTCGCCGTCGAGCTTCAGCGCGCCGTTGAGTTCTTTCAAATCATCCGCCGTTATGCCTTTTTCCGGGTCGATGGCGACGGTGATGATCTTTTCCGGCGTGTCGTGGGCGACCGCCTCGATGTCCATGCCGCCCTCGGTCGAAACGACGAAAGCGATGCGGCCGACGGAGCGATCGACCAGCAGCGACAGATAGAGCTCGCGCTCGATGTCGGCGCCATCCTCGATGTAGAGGCGGTTGACCTGCTTGCCCGAGGGGCCGGTCTGCTTGGTGACCAGCGTGTGGCCAAGCATTTCCTTGGCGTTGGCGACGACCTCGGCCACCGATTTCGCCAGCCTGACGCCGCCCTTGGCGTCGGGGCCAAGCTCCCTGAACTTGCCCTTGCCGCGGCCGCCGGCATGGAGCTGGCTTTTCACCACATAGAGCGGGCCGGGCAGTGCCTTGGCGGCGGCTTCCGCCTCGCTTGCCCTAAACACCGGCACGCCTTCGGCCACCGGTGCGCCAAAGCCCTTCAGCAGCGCCTTGCCCTGATATTCATGGATGTTCATGCGCGTTGTCTCCAGATCACTTTACTGGCGGGTCACTTGGCGGCGGATCATTTGGCGGCGAGTTGCGGAGCGATCTTGACGCAAGCCTCGCACAGGCCCTGCACCGCCGCCACCGAATTGTCGAACATCTTCTGCTCGGCTTTGCCGAGCTCGATCTCGATGACGCGCTCGACACCGCCGGCGCCGATCACCACCGGCACGCCGACATAGGTGTTCTTGACACCATACTGGCCGGAGAGATGCGCAGCACAGGGCAGCACGCGCTTCTTGTCCTTGAGATAGGCTTCGGCCATGGCGATCGCCGAGGCGGCCGGTGCGTAGAAGGCCGAGCCGGTCTTGAGCAGGCCGACGATCTCGGCGCCGCCGTCGCGGGTGCGCTGCACGATCTGGTCGAGCTTTTCCTTCGAGGTCCAGCCCATCTTGATGAGGTCGGGCAGCGGGATGCCGGCGACCGTCGAATAGCGGATCATCGGCACCATGGAATCGCCATGGCCGCCGAGCACGAAGGCGGTGACATCCTCGACCGACACCTTGAATTCTTCGGCCAGGAAATAGCGAAAGCGCGAACTGTCGAGCACGCCGGCCATGCCCACGACATGGCTCTTCGGCAGGCCGGAGAACTTCTGCAGCGCCCAGACCATGGCGTCGAGCGGGTTGGTGATGCAGATGACGAAGGCTTTCGGCGCGTATTTCTTGAGACCCGCGCCAACCTGCTCCATGACCTTCAGATTGATGCCCAAAAGGTCGTCGCGGCTCATGCCGGGCTTGCGCGGCACGCCGGCGGTGACGATGCAGACGTCGGCACCCTCGATGCCGGCATAATCGTTGACGCCGGTCAGCCTCGAATCGAAGCCATCGACCGGCGACGACTGCGCGATATCCAGCCCTTTGCCTTGCGGAATGCCCTCGGCGATATCGAACAGCACAACGTCGCCGAGATCCTTGAGGCCGATCATGTGGGCGAGCGTGCCGCCGATCATGCCCGAGCCGATGAGCGCTATCTTGTTGCGTGCCATGTCAGGATGTTTTCCCTTTAGACTGTGACGGCGCCCAAATCCCTTAACGAATTGGATGACGGCGTCGGAGGAAGGAGGCCGGAATGCGGCGGGGAAGCCGCGAAGATTTCGCCGCACCCAATAGCCCCGGCGCATAGAATATTCAAACGATTATTTTGGAGTGAGATTTTTCAATCGGTTAGATGAGATGGGATTTACGTAAACGTCAAAGTTCGTAAGCCGACTTGGGGAAAATTACGCAATGAAGATGGAAATAAGAAGGCTGTTTCCCGGCGATGACGCGCTTGTGATGCGGGTCGCCGAAGATGTGTTCTATGAACCGGGTCAGGCTGGATTATTTTGCCTCATGGCCATTGCCGGCGGGAGGGAGGGGGGCGCGAAGGATCGCGACCTTCCGGAGACCATCTTCAGGCCCGAGCCTGCTGCGCTTCGGTCAACGTCGCCTTCTGCCGCTCCACCCAGTCTTCCAGCCATTCGTGGCTCTGCATCTCGATCAGCCGCGACGCGGTGCGCTCGAACTCGAAGACCTCGTTGCCGCGCCTGGCCGTATAAAGCTCCGCTGGCGGTGCGGCGGCGCTCACCACCAGCCGCACATGATGGTCGTAGAGCGTGTCTACCAGCAGGATGAAGCGCTTCGCCTCGTTGCGCATGCCTTCGCCAAGCACCGGCACATGATCGATAAAGACGGTCGAGAAGCGGCCGGCAATCGCCAGGAAATCGCGGGCGCCGAGCGGGTTTTCGCAGAGATCGGCAAAGGAAAACCGCGCCGCGTCGCCGGCGGCGCGCGGCACGACGACCTGCCGGCCCTTTACCGTCAGGGCCGCTGCCTGCGTCGGCCTGCCATGCGTCATCACGTTCCAGGCCTCGTCGAGGACGGCATCGGCGGCGGCATCGGCAGGGGTGACATAGACCGGCAGGCGGCTGAGCTTGTCCAGCCGATAGTCCTTGTCGGCATCGAGGGCAATCACCTGCGCATGCCGCTCCAGGATGCCGATGAAGGGAAGGAAAAGCTTGCGGTTCAAGCCGTCGCCGTAGAGATCCTGCGGCGCGACATTGGACGTGGCGACCAGCACGACGCCGTTGGCAAACAGCGCCGAGAACAGCCGCGACAGGACCATCGCATCGGCGATGTCGGTGACGGAAAACTCGTCGAAGCACAGCACCCAGGCTTCCTCGGCCAACGCGCGGGCCACCGGCGCGATCGGGTCGTCTTCCCTGACGGTGCCCTCTTTACGCGCCTGCCGGTGCTTCTGGATGCGGTCCTGCACATCGGCCATAAAATCGTTGAAATGCACACGCCGCTTGCGCCGGACCGGCACCAGTTCGAAGAACATGTCCATCAGCATGGTCTTGCCGCGGCCGACGCCGCCGTGGATATAGAGGCCCTTGACGGCCTCGCGCGTCTCGCGCTTGCGAGCGAACAGCCAGCCCAGCGCGCTCGATTTGTGCGCCAGCCGTTTTGCCGAAATCTCGTCGATCAGCCGGTCGAGTGCCGCAACGACCCGCTCCTGCGCCCGATCGCGGTCGATCACGCCTGACACAACCAGATGGTCGTAGCGCTGCCGGACGGTCGCATGGGTCTGAAGGCCGTCGCGCAGATGCATCGATCACGTCGTTCCGGAGCAATTCCAAGAAAAATGTGTAGCGGTTTTCTGTCCGGAATTGCGTAAAAACAAAAGAGAGCAATTCCGGGAAAAGCGTGTAGCGGTTTTCGGCCCGGAATCGCGTAAAAACAATAGGGGCGGGCGGGTCAGCCTCTTGTAAGCGAGATCGGCAGGCCGTTGGAAGTCTGGCCGTCGAATTTCTCTCCGCCCGAGGAATAGAGCCGTGCCAGCGTGCCGCCATTCGCGTCGTACAGCGTCAGCTGCTTGCCGGCGACGTTCCAGGATTTGATGCCGTCGATCGGTGCCGGGCAATGCAGTGGTCCAGCCCGATAGCCGGAGCCGAATTTGGTTTGCGGCGTCGCCACCTGGCAGCTCTGGCCGGACACGCTGGCCTTCCACACGCCGGCGACGCTGCTTGCGGTAAGATCCGGGGCTCCGGCCGGAGCCGTTCCGTCCGGCGGCAGCGAGGCGACCTGGGGCGTGCCTTGCGGCGCCGTCGGAAATTTCGACGGGTCGGCGGTGCCAGGAGACGCCGGCGGCGGCAGCTGGTTTGCGGTCACCTTGCCGGAGGGCGCGGCTTGCAGCGGCGCCGGCTGCTGGTCCATCGGCGAGAACCGTGACGTTGAACAGCCGCTCGCAAAGAGCGCGGCCAGCGATACGGCCAGCAGACCGGTTTTCGAAAAATTCATTTCAAACCTCCGTCGGATCCGGCCGGGCTGCCGTCCGCACAATATCTCCTTTACCAAGACGGAGAAGGTGGCAAAATTTCAACCCTGTATGGTTAAAATAGCATTTGCGGCGGCACCTGTTGCAACTTTGCCACAAATGCGTGCCGCCCGAAAACCTGCCCTGGGGGTCTGACGCGAGACTGCGCAGCGGTTTGCCAGGACAGGCCTGCCCTTGGCGTCCGGCCGCCAAATGCTTGCGCCAGCCCGCTTCGGTCCTATCTCTGATGAAACCGAACCTTGCCGGAGGCGAAATCTTGGCTGCGAGGAAAAGGGCGGCCAACCGCTACTATAGCGGGCCGCCCAGCGATCATTTCGACGGCACCTTGTTCTTCAATCCCAACGGCAAGTTGCCTGCCCGCTTTTCCGATCTTTTGAAGTGGCAGCTGGGCGGCGAACGCTCGAAATGGCCGTCGGCGAATCCAAGTCCGTTTCATCAGGCGACACCGGCCAAACGGATCGACGGCTCCGAACTGAGGCTGACCATGGTCGGCCATTCCACGCTGCTCATCCAGACAGCCGGCCTGAACATCCTCACCGACCCGGTCTGGTCGCGGCGCGCCTCGCCGCTCGCCTTTGCCGGGCCGAAACGGGTCAATCCGCCGGGCATCGCCTTCTCCAACCTGCCGCCGATCGACCTCGTGCTGGTCAGCCACAACCACTACGATCATCTCGACCTCGCCACGCTGAAGCGGCTGAAGACAAAGCACGACCCGCTGGTGCTGACGCCGCTCGGCAACGACGCCATCATCGATGTCGGCGTTCCCGGCATGCGGCTTTCCGTGCACGACTGGGGCGAACGGGTCGAGATCGGCAACGACGTCGCCGTCCATGTCGAGCCGGTGCACCATTGGTCGGCACGCGGCACCCGAGATCGGCGCATGGCCCTGTGGGCGGGCTTTGTGGTCGAGACGCCGGGCGGAAAAGTCTATTTCGCCGGCGACACCGGTTTCCATGATGGCATCAACTACCGGTTGATGGCCGAAAGGCACGGCGGCTTCCGCATCGCCATCCTGCCGATCGGCGCCTACGAGCCGCGCTGGTTCATGGCGCCACACCACCAGAACCCGGAGGAGGCGGTGCAAGGCATGCTGTTGTGCGACGCCGCCTATGCCGCCGGCTGCCATTGGGGCACGTTCCGGCTCACCAACGAGCCGATCGACGAGCCGGCAAGAAAGCTTGGCGAGGCCCTCGACGATCAAGGTGTCCCGCAAGAACGCTTTCGCGCCCTGCGTCCCGGCGAAGTCTGGGACGTGCCGGCGCTCTAGGCTGGCGACCCCAGAGACCCCCGGGGGAACTCGGGACGTCGTAAACGCGTTGGTGGTGGTCCACAACCGTCGGCTGCGAGGGATTTCCCATGATCAAATGGATTGTCATTCTTCTGATAATCGCGGCCGCGGCCAGCCTGCTCGGCATGCCGGCATTGGCCGGAGCCGCCGCCACCGGCGCCCGCATTCTCATCGGCATCGTGCTGATCATCTTCCTGCTGGTCATGCTTGGCGTCTTGGCGGTGGCGTAATGCATGTCGCGCAAAAGTGCGTAGCGGTATTGCGATAACGACATGGATAAAACAAGAACCTAAAGCGCGTTGCATGAATCGGCTCAAACGCGACGCGCTTTAGCCGCATCGGCCCGAAAATCGGAATCGATTTTCAGAAAGCACGATGCGCAGGTTTAAAAATGTCAGAGCGTACTTTGTGCGTCCAAGTCGATGCACGGCGCGCTGGCGTCTCGCACTGGTAATTCCGGCCGCTATCCGCCATATAGGCGCCAAACCGGCATGAGACCTTCGATCCATGGCAAGCACTGCCCCCTTCGCCAAGATGAACGGCATTGGCAACGAAATCATCGTTGCCGACATGCGCGGTCGCGCCGACCGGGTGGCGCCGGCTGCCGCCCTTGCGCTCAATGCCGATGCCGCGACGAAGTTCGATCAGATCATGGCGATCCACGACGCCAGAACGCCGGGCACTGCCTTTTTCATCGACATCCTGAATTCCGACGGAACCGGCGCGCAGGCCTGCGGCAACGGCATGCGCTGCGTGGTGCAGGCGCTTGCCGCCGTGACCGGCCAGAAGACATTCGCCTTCGAGACCGTCGCCGGCATTCTCAACGCTGAAGAACATGCCGACGGGCTGATCTCGGTCGACATGGGCAAGCCGCATTTCGGCTGGCAGGATATTCCGCTCGCCGAGGAATTCCGCGATACCCGCATGATCGAGCTGCAGGTCGGCCCGATCGACGCGCCGGTGCTGCACTCGCCCTCGGTGGTGTCGATGGGCAATCCGCACGCCATCTTCTGGGTCGATCGCGACGTCTGGTCCTATGAGCTCGACCGCTTCGGTCCGCTGCTCGAAAACCACCCGATCTTCCCCGAACGCGCCAACATCACCATCGCGCGGGTGACCTCGACCGAGACGATGGTCATCCGCACCTGGGAGCGCGGCGCCGGCCTGACCAAGGCATGCGGCACAGCGGCCTGTGCCGCCGCCGTCGCTGCCGCGCGCACCAGGCGGACCGGACGCAGCGTCTCCCTGGTGACGCCCGGAGGTGGCTCCTTGCATGTCGAGTGGCGCGGCGACGACCACGTCATCCTCACCGGCGCCGCCGAATGGGAATTTTCCGGCAGCTTCGAGCCGGCGACCGGCGTGTGGGCCCGCGACACCGAAAGCGCCGCCTGATGGCCGCACTTGCCAAGAAGGGTCCCGCTCTTCCCAAAAGTGTTGACGTCGTCACCTTCGGCTGCCGGCTGAACACCTATGAATCCGAGGTGATGCGGCGAGAGGCGGAAAGCGCCGGCCTTGGCGCGCTGGAAGGCGGCGCCATCATCTTCAACACCTGCGCCGTCACCGGCGAGGCGGTGCGCCAGGCAAAACAGTCGATCCGCAAGGCCCGCCGCGAGAACCCGCAGGCCCGCATCATCGTCACCGGCTGCGCCGCGCAAACCGAGCCGCAGAATTTCGTCGCCATGGACGAGGTCGATCTCGTCCTTGGCAATGAGGAAAAGCTGAAGGCGCATTCCTATCGCGCGCTGCCGGATTTCGGCGTCAACGACACCGAGAAGGCTCGCGTCAACGATATCTTTTCGGTGCGCGAGACGGCCGGCCACATGGTCGACGCCATCGAAGGCCGGGCGCGGGCGTTCGTCCAGGTTCAGAACGGCTGCGACCACCGCTGCACCTTCTGCATCATCCCCTATGGCCGCGGCAATTCGCGCTCGGTGCCGATGGGCGCCGTGGTCGAGCAGGTCAAGCGGCTGAGCGGCAATGGCTATGCCGAGATCGTGCTGACCGGCGTCGACATGACCAGTTTCGGCGCCGATCTGCCGGGCAGCCCGAAACTCGGCAAATTGGTCAAGACAATCCTGAAGCAGGTGCCTGACGTGAAACGCCTGCGCCTTTCCTCGATCGATTCGATCGAGGCTGACGACGATCTGCTCGACGCCATCGCCACCGAGCCCCGGCTGATGCCGCATCTGCATCTGTCGCTGCAGTCCGGTGACGACATGATCCTGAAACGGATGAAGCGCCGGCACAACCGGGATCAGTCGATCCGTTTTTGCCAGGATTTGCGCAAATTGCGTCCCGGCATCGTCTTCGGCGCCGACATCATCGCCGGCTTCCCGACCGAGACGGACGCCATGTTCGAAAAATCGCTGGAGATCGTCGAGGAATGCGGCCTGACGCATCTCCACGTCTTTCCGTTTTCGCCGCGCGAAGGCACCCCCGCCGCGCGCATGCCGCAGCTTCGCCGCGAACTGGTCAAGCAGCGTGCGGCACGGCTGCGCGCCGCCGGTGACACCGCCTATCGCAGCCACCTTTCCTCGCTCGCCGGAACACGCCAGTCGATCCTGGTCGAGCGCGACGGGCTCGGCCGCACCGAAGGGTTCACGCTCGCTGCGGTCTCCGCCGGCGCGCCGGGCGAAATCGTTGACGCCGCTATCGCCGGCGATGACGGTGTCAGACTGATCGCGGCGCCGTTTGCCGCCCGCGCCGCCTGAGACGCAAGAACATGGCTGGTTTTTTCAAGAAGATATTTTCGTTCGGCAAGAAGGAAGTGGTCGAGGAGCGGATCGACGAGACCGCACCGCTGCCGCCGATCAAATGGGACGCGCTCGAGGCGCTGAAACCGGCGGCGGAGCAGGCCGTTCCGGAATTTTTGAAACGCGAAGAGCCCCGGCCCGAAGCAGAAGCTGCGCCCCCAATCGAACCAGAGGCACCTTCCGCGCCGCAACCGACGCCTGTTGAAGCGGCCGAGCCCGCCCCGATCATTCCCCCCGCGCCGGACGTCCAGCCGGAGCCTGGTCCGGTCGAGGAGTTGCAGCCGCCTGCCGAGGAGCCGGCGCCAGAGGAGATTCCGGCGGCTCCCGAACCAGAGCTGACGCAGCCAGAAATCGTGCAGACTGAGCCTCAGGCATCAGAGGCTGGCGCTGCCCCTCATCCGCCTGCCGGCACCTTCTCCCCGTATAGTGATGGGGAGGAGGGGGCGGATCGTTTCGCCGAGCTTCCTTTTGCAAGCGGCAAAGAAGAAGCGCCTGCGCTGACGCCCCTCTCTCCCCGTCCTTCACCGGGAGAGGGTAAGGGTGAGGGGCAGCGCGGACCTGCGCAAGATGCCGCACCGCCAGCCGGGACCCCCTTAACTGCGCCCGAGCCTGAGACGCCGGCGGCCGAAATCCCGCCCCCGATTCGCCAGCCGGCGCCAGTCGAGGCAAAGCCGGTCCTTGCGGAGATTGCGCCCGAACCTGAAGCCATTCCAGCGCCCCACCCTCCCCTCGATGGGGAGGTAAAGCGCGAGCCCGTTCCGCAACCGCCACCGGAGCCAAAGCCGGCTCCCGGCAAGGTCACCGTCACCAGGAAGGTCGAGCAGAGAGCCGAGCCGCAGAAGGCGCCGGAACCGGCGCCGAAACGCTCGTGGTTCCAGCGCATGAAGGAGGGGCTCGCCCGCTCTTCCCGGGAACTGTCGGGCAACATCGCCGGCGTCTTCACCAAGCGCAAGCTCGACGAGGACACGCTGCAGGATCTGGAGGACGTGCTGATCCGCGCCGATCTCGGCATGGAGACGGCTTTGCGCATCACCGATTCGCTGGCTGCCAGCCGCTACGGCAAGGACGTCTCCGAGACGGAAGTGCGCGCCATCATGGCGACCGAGGTGGAGAAGGTGCTGACCCATGTCGCCTTGCCGCTGGAGCTCGACCTCAGCCACAAGCCGCATGTCATCCTTGTCGTCGGCGTCAACGGCACCGGCAAGACCACGACCATCGGCAAGCTGGCGGCAAAGCTCACCCACGGCGGCCTGTCGGTGATGCTCGCCGCCGGCGACACGTTCCGTGCCGCGGCGATCGAGCAATTGAAGATCTGGGGCGAGCGCACCAGGTCGCCGGTCATCGCCTCGAAGCTTGGCGCCGACGCCGCCGGCCTCGCCTACGATGCCTTCGAACAGGCCAGGCAAGCCGGCTCCGACGTGCTGATCATCGACACCGCCGGGCGGCTGCAGAACAAGACCGAGCTGATGGCGGAACTCGAAAAGATCGTCCGGGTGCTGGGCAAGCTCGATCCGGAGGCGCCGCACACCGTGCTGCAGACGGTCGACGCCACCACCGGCCAGAACGCGCTCAACCAGGTCGAGATCTTCCGCAATATCGCCGGCGTCAACGGCCTGGTGATGACCAAGCTGGACGGCACGGCACGCGGCGGTATTCTGGTCGCGATTGCGGCAAAGCACAAATTGCCGGTTTATTTCATCGGCGTCGGCGAACAGGTCGACGACCTCGAACCATTCTCCGCAAGCGAGTTCGCCAGGGCGATCGCTGGAGTGGCATAACAAGCTTGATCCCAAAAAGTTGCAGACTTTTTGGACAGGATCATGCGCAAGAAGGAAAGCCTATGAACCCGCGCATCCTCGAACGCGACCCGTCCGACCCGCAGAAACAGAAGAAGGAAGGCGTCAATCCGCTGCTCAAGCTGGTGCTGGAGCTCGGCCCGTTGATGGTGTTCTTCTTCGCCAACGCCCGTGGCGCATGGCTGTCGCAGAAATTTCCGGTGCTGGCCGAATTCGGCGGACCGATCTTCGTCGCCACCGGCCTGTTCATGGCCGCGACCGCGATCGCGCTGGCCGCGTCCTGGCTGCTCACCCGCACCTTGCCGATCATGCCGATGGTGTCGGGCGTCGTCGTCTTCGTCTTCGGCGCCCTGACGCTCTACCTGCAGGACGACATCTTCATCAAGATGAAGCCGACAATCGTCAACATGCTGTTCGGCGGCGTGCTGCTCGGCGGCCTGTTCTTCGGCAAGTCGCTGCTCGGCTACGTCTTCGATTCGGCCTTCAGCCTCGATGCCGAGGGCTGGAAGAAACTCACTTTCCGCTGGGGCCTGTTTTTCCTGTTCCTGGCCCTTGTCAACGAAGTCGTCTGGCGGAATTTTTCCACTGACGCCTGGGTTACCTTCAAGGTCTGGGGCATCATGCCCATTACCCTTCTCTTCACCTTCAGCCAGATGCCGCTGATCATGCGCCATTCGCTTGAAGGCAAGACCGGAACGGAAGGGCCCGGCAAGTAACGATCAAGGAGACGGCATGGAATTCGTCACCACGCGCGAAGAGCTGAGAACGATCTACAAGACGCCTCGGCCGACCGACGGCTCGATCCGCAAGGAACTGAAGGCGCTGGATGGCCACAGCCGTTCCTTTATCGGCAAAAGCCCCTTCGTGCTGATCGGCTCCTCCGACGGCGCCGGCAATGCCGATGTGACGCCGAAGGGCGACAGGCCGGGCTTTGCCGCCGTGCTCGACGAGAAGACCATCGCCATCCCCGACCGGCCCGGCAACAACCGGCTCGACACGCTGGAGAACATTCTTCTCAACCCTTCGGTCGGGCTGCTCTTCCTCATCCCGGGCATGAACGAGACGCTGCGCGTCAATGGCGACGCCCGCATCACCGTCGATGCGGGCCTGCGCGAGCGGCTCGCCGTCGACGGCAAGGAACCGCAAAGCGTCGTCCTGGTGACGGTCAAGGCCGCCTACATGCATTGCGCCAAGGCTTTCATGCGCTCCGATCTGTGGAAGCCGGAAACCTGGTACGACCGCGCGACGCTGCCGACGCTCGGCCAGATCCTGCGCGACCAGCTGGCGCTCGCCGATTCGGCCGAGGCGACCGACCGCTGGCTGGACGAAGAATACAAACACACCATGTGGTAGTGTGCCCGACCACGAATCGCCCGAGCCCGCCTCTAAGCCTTTGCTGAACATCCTCGCCATTTCCGGCAGCCTGCGCGCCGCCTCGACCAATTCGGCCCTGGTCGCGGCGCTCGCGCAAAACGCGCCGCCGGACTGTCGCGTATCCGTCTATGACGGGCTTGGCCGGCTGCCGATTTTCAATCCGGATGACGAAGGCGAGCGGACGCCACCGCAAGCATCCGCGCTGATCGACGCGGTCACCGCCGCTGACGGCGTGATCGTCTCCTGCCCTGAGTATGCCCATGGCGTACCGGGCGGGCTGAAGAACGCGCTCGACTGGCTGGTGTCGCGCGACGCCGCTGTCGCCAAGCCGGCCATGCTGGTGCACGCCTCGCCGCGCTCGCTGTTTGCCCGCGCGGCTCTGGCCGAGATCATGCGCACCATGTCTTTCGCGCTTTTTGAAGACACCGCGCTCGAAATCGCCCTGCTCGGCAAGAGGCCACCGGAGGTGGACAAAATCCTGTCGGAGCCGGCAAGCCAACTGGCAATGCACAACGCCATTTCGGAATTCGCCGATTTCATCCGGTCGCGTTAAGCGGCGGCCACCGTGCTTTCGTTATCCCGGGCGGAGCGAACGCTAAGGGCGTCGGCGACAAAGCTGCCGATCTCCCCCCACGTGGGGGAGATGCCCGGCAGGGCAGAGGGGGGGCGCTGTCCCGCAGCCTCTCGCAAACTTCCTTCCGTCTCAACGTCTCGACATTGGTCTCGCCGCCGAACCAGTCGCGCGCAGCGACCTCTTCGAAGACCCCAGGGCCGCTCAAAATGTCTTTGCGCCGTTGACCATCAGCCGGACCATGTAGAGCGAGGTCGTGCCGGCGATGTAGAGGCAGTTCAGCTTGTTGCCGCCGAACACGCAATTGGCGACGACTTCCGGCACCTTGATCTTGCCGATCAGCGTCCCGTCCGGATCGTAGCAATGGATGCCGTCGGCGGCACTGGTCCAGATCCGCCCCTGGTCGTCTAGCCTGAAACCATCGAACAGGCCGGCCGTGCAATCGGCGAAGACCTTTCCGCCTGAGACCTTCTTGCCGCCCTCGCCGACATCGAACACGCGCATATGCGCCGGATTCTGCGCGCCATGCGTGCGGCCGGTATCGACGACGTAGAGCTCGCTCTCGTCGAGCGAGAAGGCAAGCCCGTTGGGCCTGATCATGTCGGTGATCACCGCTTCGATCTCGCCGGTGCCGGGGTCGGCCCGGTAGACATGGCAGGCGCCGATCTCGCTCTCGGCCTTGTCGCCCTCATAATCCGTATCGATGCCGTAGGTCGGGTCGGTGAACCAGATCGAACCATCTGACTTGACCACCGCATCGTTGGGCGAGTTCAGCCGCTTGCCGCGCCATTTGTCGGCTATGGTGGTGATCGAGCCGTCATGCTCGGTGCGGCTGACGCGGCGGCCCGAATGCTCGCAAGTGACCAGCCGGCCCTGCCGGTCGACGGTGTTGCCGTTGGAATTGCCCGACGGCTGCCGGAACACGCTGACGCTGCCGTCGGTCTCGTCGTAGCGCAGCATTCGGTTGTTGGGAATGTCGGACCAGACCACATAACGGCCGGCCGCAAACCAGGCCGGTCCTTCGGCCCACCGGCATCCGGTGAACAGCTTGTCCACCTGCGCATTGCCGTTGAACAGCCGCGCAAAGCGTGGATCGAGAATTTCGTAGTCTTCGGCGGCCATGGTTTTCTCCTGGGTCATGCAAATCGTTGGTGCCGGCGCGATCAAGCCAGCCGGCGATCGATATGGCAAGATCGTTGATACCGGTCTCACCGCATCTTGACGGAGACGGGCAACGCCGCCCTTGCACAGATGGCAAAACCCAAATGACAGCCCAATGCACCGTTAACCGGCTATGCGCCCAGCGCAATGGTGCATTGCAACATCTTCTTTTTGCGATGCACCATAACTATGTCATGCTGCGTATCGATCAGGGAGGAACAACCTGCCGCAACAATGCGGCACAGAAGGAACCTCGCTATGATTCTCGACAGGCTCATGAGCCGCGCTCGCACCAGCATCGCCAAGCGCCGGCAATACAACCGCCTCATCGCCGAAATCGACTCGTTTTCCAGCCGCGATCTGGCCGACATGCGCGCCGACCGCAGCGAAATGCTCTACCAGGTCCACAAGCAGGTCTACGGCTGAATCTTCGGTCGACCTATCACGTTCGTAATCCTTGGGCGTAACGACGCAAAGCGGAGTGAAGACCCAAGAATGACGAAACGGCGGGGCCATCAGCCGGGTGCTGCCAGCGCCTTCTCGATCTCCGGCAGCAGCAGCGCTTGTGCTGAGCCCGGCGTCAGCGGGCCGACGTGCTTGTAGGCGATCTTGCCGTCCTTGCCGACGACGAAGGTTTCCGGCACGCCGTAGACCCCCCAGTCGATCGCCGCGCGCCCTGCCGTGTCGACGCCGATCGCCTGGAACGGGTTGCCGAGATCGCCGAGGAACCGGCGGGCGTTTTCCGGCTGGTCCTTGTAGTTGAGGGCGGCGATGACGAAGCGCTTGTCCTGCGACAGCGCCAGCAGCAGCGGATGTTCGTCGCGGCACGGCCCGCACCACGACGCGAAGACGTTGACGAGCGTAACCTTGCCGGCGAACTGCCTGGAATCGAGCCCCGGCAAATTCATGCCCTCCAGCGCCGGCAGATTGGTCTGCGGCGCCGGCAGGCCGATCAGCGCCGATGGCACTTCCGACGTGTCGCGGCCGGACAGCAGCTGCGTCAGGAACAGCCCCGCCAGCCCGAGGAAAATCAGCAGCGGCAACAGCACGATCAGGCGGCGTGAGCGCGCCGGCGTTTCCGTCTCCATGCTCATGATTTCCCCGCCTTGTCGGAGCGCCGCCGCACGCCGGACGCTTCCAGTTCGGCGAGGTCTCGTCTGCGTGCACGCTGGTCGAGCAGGATCCAGCCGATCAGCCCGGCCAGCACCACGGCCGTGATGGCATAGGCAGCGGTCACATAGAGCGCATGCGCGCTCATAGGGGTCGCTCCTCCGGTGCAAAACCTTTCAGCCGGACCATTTCGCTTCGTTCCAACATGCCTTCCTTTAACCCTGCGCCATCGGCTTCGCAATCGACAGCAGCGCCGCAGCCTTTGACGCCCTGTAATCACCAACGATGGCGTAATCACGAACGATGGCCGGCCCCATCAGTCGGTTCCATGGCGCAGCGCCAACGCTGCCGCAACCGGCCCCAGCACGGCAAGAAACAAGGTCAGCGCGGCAAGAATGAGGAAAGGCTGCAGAAACGGATCAGGGTTCGCCACCGCGCCATAGCTTGCCGAGACGCCGAAGATCAGCACCGGGATGGTCAGCGGCAGCACCAGCACCGAGATCAGCAGCCCGCCACGCGGCAGTGCCACCGCCACCGCCGCACCGGCAGCGCCGATGAAGGTAATCGCCGGCGTGCCGACCAGAAGGGTCAGCGCCGTGGCGCCGATCCCGATCGGCTCCATGTTCATGAACAGGCCGAGCAAGGGTGCGGCGATGACCAGCGGCAGCACGCTTCCTGCCCAATGCGCCAGGCATTTCGTCAGCACGGTCAGCGCCAGCATCTGCCGGTCGTCGCCGAGCACCAGCAGATCGAGCGAGCCGTCTTCCCGGTCGGCCTGGAACAATCGGTCGAGACCGAGCAGGCAAGCCAGCAAGGCGCCGATCCACAGGATCGCCGGGCCGATGCGGGCAAGCAGATTGAGGTCCGGCCCGACGCCGAAGGGGATCGTGGCGATCACCGCGAGAAAGAAGATCACGCCGGTCAGCGCCCCGCCGCCGGCCCGGATACTCAGGCGGATATCGCGCAGGAAGAGGGCTAGCATAGGCGAGCCGCTCCTGCAGAGCAGCCGCCTTTTTTCACACGATGGCGTTCCCGCCCACCCCCCTCTGTCCTGCCGGACATCTCCCCCGCAAGGGGGGAGATTAGCAGTTCCGCGCAAGGCATCTCTTCTTCAACGTCAGTGATTGGCGAAAGCCGAGGTGACATCCAATCTCCCCCCTTGCGGGGGAGATGTCCGGCAGGACAGAGGGGGGTGCGAAGGAATGCCGACATTACCCAGTTTCCCCCATAACCAACCCTTGTGCCCCTTCCAACCCCAACGGCAGATGGGTGGCTGCGACAATCATCCCTCCCTCGTCCAGATGCTCCCGCATCAGCCGGCCGAATCGCTCTTCCGAAGCCTTGTCCAATCCGGCCGTCGGCTCGTCGAGCAGCCACAGCGGCCGCCGGCTGACCAGCAGTTTTGCGATCGCCGCGCGGCGGCGTTGCCCGGTGGAGAGATAGCCGAACGGCAGATGGCCGATACCGTCAAGCCCGACCATTGCCAGCGCCTCTTCGGCGCTCAAGAAATCCGCGCCCGAAAAATCGCGCCAGAAGCGCAGATTTTCCGCCACGCTCAGCGCCGTCTTCATCGCGTTCTGGTGGCCGAGATAGTGGCAGGCCGAGGCGACCGACGGAAAATCCTCACCGCCACCTTCGACAAGCAAACGGCCTGCCGCCACCGGCAGCAACCCGGCAACGACCCTGAGCAGCGTCGATTTTCCCGCGCCGTTCGGCCCGGTGACGATCAGCGCCTGGCCTTTGCCAAGGGCAAAGTTGATGCCGGAAAAAACCGCCTCGCCGCCGCGTTCGCCGCCCAGATTTTCGGCGATCAGCCGCATTCCATGCCCGTCCCGAAAACATCGCGCCACGGCAGCTGCCGCATCGCACAAAATAGCCGTTCGACTGTCTAGAACTATTCCAGGAAATTCTCTATATGCGGGGCATCCGTGCCAGCGGTCGGCACGGGAAGCGAATTAGCGCCGAACCAGCGCACGCGCCGCCTTGAACGGCTCGGGTTGGCTGGGAACGGACAGCGGAAATGGCCGTACCCGCACCTTTGCGCGTGATTGCATGCCATCGGCGTCCGTTCCCTTTCAGGCTGAACAGACAAGGACGGATCGCACGTGTCAAAATCCCTCGATAGTTTCAATTGCCGCCGCACGCTGACCGCGGGCGGCTCCGACTATGTTTATTACGACCTCGTCGAGGCCGAGAAGAACGGCCTCACCGGCATCGCCCAGTTGCCCTATTCGATGAAGGTGCTGCTGGAGAACCTGCTGCGCAACGAGGACGGCCGTTCCGTCACCAAGGAGAGCATCCAGGCGGTTGCCGGCTGGCTGACCGACAGGGGCACCGCCGGGGTCGAGATCGCCTATCGCCCGGCCCGCGTGCTGATGCAGGATTTCACCGGCGTTCCGGCCGTGGTCGACCTGGCCGCCATGCGCGATGCCATGGCCTCGCTCGGCGGCGACCCGCAAAAGATCAATCCGCTGGTGCCGGTCGACCTGGTCATCGACCACTCGGTCATCGTCGATGAGTTCGGCACGCCGCTGGCTTTCGCCAGGAATGTCGAGCTTGAATACGAGCGCAACGAGGAACGCTACAAATTCCTGAAATGGGGCCAGCAGGCCTTCCGCAACTTCCGCGTCGTGCCGCCCGGCACCGGCATCTGCCACCAGGTCAATCTCGAATATCTCGGCCAGGTCGTGTGGACCAACACTGAAGGCGGCGAAACCACCGCCTATCCCGACACCTGCGTCGGCACCGATTCGCACACCACCATGATCAACGGCCTTGGCGTGCTCGGCTGGGGCGTCGGCGGCATCGAGGCCGAGGCCGCGATGCTTGGCCAGCCCGTCTCCATGCTGTTGCCCGAAGTTATCGGCTTCCGGCTCACCGGCAGGCTCAGGGAAGGCGTCACCGCCACCGATCTCGTGCTCACCGTCACCCAGATGCTGCGCAAGAAGGGCGTCGTCGGCAAGTTCGTCGAATTCTTCGGTCCGGGTCTGTCCAACATGACGCTGGCCGACCGCGCCACCATCGGCAACATGGCGCCCGAATATGGCGCGACCTGCGGCTTCTTTCCGGTCGATGGCGAAACCATCCGCTACCTCACCATGTCCGGCCGCGAGGAAAACCGCATCGCGCTGGTCGAGGCATACGCCAAGGCGCAAGGCATGTGGCGCGATACCGGGTCGGCCGATCCGGTCTTCACCGACCTGCTCGAGCTCGATCTCGGCAGTGTCGTGCCGTCGATGGCCGGCCCCAAGCGTCCAGAGGGCCGGGTCGCGCTTGAAGGCATTCCGGCCGGCTTTGTCAAGGCGATGGAAACCGAATACAAGAAGGCGGTCGAAATCGACAAGCGCTATGCCGTCGAGGGCACCGACTATGACCTTGGCCATGGCGACGTCGTCATTGCCGCCATCACCTCCTGCACCAACACGTCGAACCCGAGCGTGCTGATCGGCGCCGGGTTGCTGGCACGCAACGCCAACCGGCTCGGGCTCAAGCAGAAGCCGTGGGTCAAGACATCGCTGGCGCCGGGCAGCCAGGTCGTCGCCGAATATCTGGAGAAATCCGGCCTGCAGAAGGAACTGGACCAGATCGGCTTCAATCTGGTCGGCTTCGGCTGCACCACCTGCATCGGCAATTCCGGCCCGTTGCCGGCGCCGATCTCCAGAACCATCAACGACAAGGGCTTGATTGCTGCCGCGGTGCTTTCCGGCAACCGCAATTTCGAAGGCCGCGTCTCGCCCGACGTGCAGGCGAACTACCTCGCTTCGCCGCCGCTGGTCGTCGCCCACGCACTGGCCGGGACCGTGACCAAGGATCTGACCACCGAACCGCTCGGCGAGGACCGCGACGGCAACCCGGTCTACCTCAGGGACATCTGGCCGAGCTCGGTCGAGATCCAGGAGTTCATCGAGAAGAACGTGACGCGCGAACTGTTCGCCCGCAAATATGCCGACGTCTTCAAGGGCGACGAATACTGGCAGAACGTCAAGGCGCCGGAAGGCCAGACCTATTCCTGGGACAACAATTCGACCTATGTGCAGAACCCGCCCTACTTCGCTGGCATGACATCGGGCTTCGGCACGATCGGCGACATCAAGGGCGCCCGCGTGCTCGGCCTGTTCGGCGACAAGATCACCACCGACCACATCTCACCGGCCGGCTCGATCAAGGCGGCCTCGCCGGCCGGCAAGTACCTCATCGATCATGGCGTCGGCGTTGCCGACTTCAACCAGTACGGCACGCGGCGCGGCAATCACGAAGTGATGATGCGCGGCACCTTCGCCAATATCCGCATCCGCAACCACATGCTGGGTGAGAACGGCCGCGAGGGCGGCTACACGATCCACTATCCGTCGAAGGAAGAGAAATCGATCTACGACGCCGCCATGGAGTACAAGAAGGAAGGCGTGCCGCTGGTCATCTTCGCCGGTGTCGAATACGGCAACGGCTCGTCGCGCGACTGGGCGGCCAAAGGCACCAATCTGTTGGGCGTTCGCGCCGTCATCGCTCAGTCCTTCGAGCGCATCCACCGCTCGAACCTGGTCGGCATGGGGGTAATCCCGTTCGTCTTCGAGGAGGGCACCTCATGGGCCTCGCTCAACCTCAAGGGCGACGAACTGGTCGAAATCGACGGACTGAGCGCCATCAAACCGCGTCAGAAGTTGATCGCGAAGATCACTTATGGCGACGGCACGGTGAAGAACATTCCGATCATCTGCCGCATCGATACGCTGGACGAGCTCGACTACTTCAAGAACGGCGGCATCCTGCAATATGTGCTGCGCGATCTGGCAGCATAAGGTGAGGGAATAGGGAGTAGGGCAGTAGGGAGTAGGGGCAGGAAACACCTCCCCTACTGCCTACTGCCTACTGCCCTCCCTTCCCGAACCGCGCCGCCGCCGCCAGCAGCACGCCGAGCATCAGCCCGTTGAGGATGTGCCACAGGAAATGCGTGCCGAGCGGGAAGCTGCCGCAGACCAGCGGATCGATCGTCCTGAAGGTGACCGACACGACGAAGATCGCCGAGCCCGCCAGATTGTACCAGCCGGCGCGGTTGCCGCTCGCCGCCACCCAGGCGCCGAAGAAGGCGAGCGCCAGGAAGGGCGGCAGGTAGCCGGTCGTGCCGTTCGATGCCTGGCGCAGCCAGTCCGGCACGGCCCAGGTCAACAACCCGGTGACGGCATAGAAGGCAAGGAAGATGGCGATCGCCTTGCCCCATTTCATAGCGAGGAAACGGCGCAGGTTGAACAGCGTGTAGGCCAGCGTGAACCCGGCGATCGGCAGCACGTCGGCCCAGACTGTGGCATGGTTGGCAAAGGTGTGGAACAGCGCCGAGCCGATGCCGATCGCCACCACCCACCAGGCCAGAATTTCGGCGAAGATGCCTGTGCCGCGCCGGCGCACCTCACGGACACCCCACAGCCCGGCGACAAGAAAAGCCATATTGGTCAGTGCGTTGACCGGTTCGGCCCAGAACTGTGGCCCGACCCGCTCGCAGTACAGGTCGACCGGCGTCAGGTGAGTTTGCCACATGCTGATTGTCGCCCGAATCGGTATCTACCTTGAAGTGTAGCCCATCCTGTTGCGCCCTTGCAGTTTGTCGCAACGGTAGAATTTCACCGCAACGTGACTTCCCGTTGACTGCCGCTTCTGCCACATATTTCGCCAACCAGAACAAAGCCGGCCATCACCGGCGGGAGTCGAAACGGCCATGACACCTCGAAGACCATTGCGGCTTGCGGCGTTTGCGCTGGCCCTCTCGGTGCTTGCCGGAGCTGGACTTGCCGCCAATGCGCTTGCCGGCGAGGCCGACCGCTCTCAGACAGATAAATCCCTGGTCGGCCAGCCCTTGGGCGTGGTCGAGCTCTTCACCAGCCAGGGCTGCAGCTCCTGCCTGCCGGCCGATGCGTTTTTCGCCGAGCTTGCCGCCAAGGAGAACATCGTCGCGCTCGCCTATCACGTCGACTACTGGGATTATCTCGGTTGGAAGGACACGCTGAGCCGCAAGGAGAACACCGAGCGGCAGTATGAGTATATGCGTGCCTTTGGCAGCCGCTCGGTCTATACGCCGCAGGCCGTCATCAACGGCCGCAGCCATGTCAACGGCGCCCGCCGCGAGGAAGTCGACGGCGCGCTCGCCCGCATGGAAACGTCCGGCGAAGGCATGCAGGTCCCCATCGACGTCAGCCGGACCAGCGACCGCGTCATCATCGACGCCGGCGATGCCGGGAGCGGCCCCAGCGATGCCCATGTCGTCATCGTCTATTTCGACCCGCCGCAGACGATCAAGATCGGCAAGGGCGAGAACACCGGCCGCAGCATGACCTATTGGAACGCCGTCTCCGGCATCCAGACCGCCGGCATGTGGCACGGCAAGGCGCAGCGCTACGAACTGCCGATGAGCGTGATTACCAAGAAAGGCGGCTGCGCCGTGCTGCTGCAATCGGTGGGCAAGGACGGCATGCCGGGTCCCATCCTGGGCGCCGCCTTGATCCACAAGCCCTGAACGCCCTCTCCTTCTCCCTGGTGGGGCCCGAAGGGCGGGCGAGGCCCACGACTCGCCCCGGGTGGTGGATCGGCGCGCAGCGTCGAAGGGATGAGGCGGCGGCGATTTCAAGCAAATTGCCACGCTGGAGCACCCCTCATCCGACCGAGCTGTCGCTCGGCCACCTTCTCCCACAAGGGGAGAAGGGAAGGCCGCGCATTCACTCGGCCAATAAAATAAAAAACCGACGTCAGCTTGCTTCTGACGCCGGTCATTTAGGTTTTGGGATCGTCGCGCTCGATTTCTCCAGGGGAGAAACCGAGGTTGGTTCGATCCGACGCAGACCCGTGGGCGGGGGGCTTGGGGTTTACGAGCCAGTGCCGGACCGAACCGTCTCAGGCAACACCCGTAAATTCGTCGGAGATTGGGGCTTTAGCGCGGTTAAAAGAAGGCAGGATTGTGGCAAAGCATCACCAATTTCAACGGGCGTTTTTATAAACGTGACTGGACACCTCGGAAACGTTGCCCCGCCAGCCTTTCCCCAGCCGGGCTTGCAATTCCATGGCGAAAGCGCCAACTTTGATTAATGTAAGATTCATTCGAAGGGATCGAGGCATGACTGATCACGGCAGTGGGACGGAGGATGGGGACGCATCCGCAATACTGATCCCGCTGCATGAGGCAAGACGTGAACGCCTCGACCAGCCGGTGCGGTTCGACCGGCGTGAATTGGACCAACTCCTGAGGCTTTACGGGCGCATGGTCGCCGCCAATGAATGGCGCGACTACGCCATCGACCATCTTGCCGACCGCGCCGTCTTTTCCGTCTTCCGTCGCACCAGCGAGGTGCCGCTGTTCCAGATCGTCAAGGATCCGAAGCTGGCGCGCCGGCAAGGGGCTTTCGCCGTCATCGCCGCCGGCGGCCGCATCCTTAAGCGCGGCCAGGAGCTTGGCCGCGTGCTTGGCGTGTTCGACCGCACGCTGAAACTTGTCGAGGCCTAACTACTTGTTGTGCTTCCGGAATCTCCGTTCCGGCAGTGAGTTGGGATCGGGCGGAACCTGAGACCCGCCATTGATCGGCAGTTGCATGAACACCGTGTCGAGCCAGCGTCCGAGCTTGTAGCCGGAGGCTTCCAGACGGCCCGAATGGCGAAAGCCGAGCTTTTCATGCAGCCGGACCGAGGCACTGTCCGGCCGACCGTCGCCGATCACCGCGATGATCTGGCGGAAGCCCGCCGCCTCGGCCGCCGCGATCAGCCCTTGCATCAGCTTCAGCCCGATGCCATGGCCCTTGGCCTCGGGCGCGACATAGACAGAATCTTCGACGATGAACCGGTACGCAGGCCGCGCCCGGAAGGCGCCGGCATAGGCATAACCGAGCACGATGCCGGCTTTTTCCGCCACCAGATAGGGAAAGCCGCCCGCTATCAAACTGTCGAAGCGCTCGCCCATCTCGGCACGATCAGGCGGCTCCACTTCGTAGCTCGCCGTGCCGTGGATCACCGCATCGGCATAGATGGCGGTGATCCGGTCGAGATCGGCCGCTGTCGCGCCGCGTATCGTGATGCTGCTCATAATTTATGCAAGCCGTTCATCTGCCTTCTATAACAGCAAAGGCCGGCACAGAAGGAAAGGGCGGCCGTTAGGCCGCCCTTTCCAAATTCGCTGGTCCACAGACTCAAGGGGCCGTTGTTAACGGCGATCGCCCATGAACTGCAGCAGGAACATGAACAGATTGATGAAGTCGAGATAAAGCCTCAGAGCGCCCATGATAGCCTTGCGGCCGGCGACATCAGTCTCGTCGCCCTCGAAATACATCTCCTTGATGTTCTGCGTATCGTAGGCGGTCAGCCCTGCGAAGATCAGCACGCCGATCGCCGAAACGGCGAAGGAAAGCGCCGACGACTGCAGGAAGATGTTGATCACACTTGCGATGATCAGACCGACCAGGCCCATGATCAGGAACGAACCGAGCGCGGAAAGATCGCGCTTGGTCGTGTAGCCGTAGAGCGACAGTCCGCCAAAGGCGGCGGCGGTGGCGAAGAAGGTCTGCGAGATGCTGGCGGTGGTGTAGACCAGGAAGATCGACGACAGTGACAGGCCGACGAGGCCGGCATAGACCCAGAACGTCGTCTGCGCGGCCGAAACGCTCATCGACTGGACGCGAAACGACAGGAACAGCACCGCTGCCAGGGGGGCAAAGATCACCAGCCATTTCAGCGGCGAGCCGAAGATCGCGTAGCCGAAGGATGTCAGCATATCGCCGTTCGGCAGCGTAGCGACCGCCGAAGCCGGATCGGTGGTGGTGGCCAGCATGATCGTTCCGACCGCGGCGAGGCCGGTGATGAGGAGGCCAAGCCCCATCAGATTGTAGACCTTGATCATATAAGCGCGCAGGCCCTGGTCGATAGCAGCATCGACGCCGACGCCGGGCACGGCACGCGTCTGATAATTGCGAACGGGTTCAGCCATGGAAATCCTCATATTGCTTCTGCCCCGTCCGGTGTCCGGTCGATTTGGACCGAGGCGCCGCTGGCGGGGCTCCAGCATGCCTGCCGCGAAATATGATGGTTATTGGCGTCAAGAACAAGACCGTAACCGGGCGTAATGCTTCGTGAAGTAGCAAAAATCTGGATTTATCGGCCGTCCGAAGCCCAACATTAACAAGATTTAACCAAATCCCGGTCGCGTTGAGCTTGCCGACCCTTGCAGATCAGAGATTGCGCAGCACCGGCGCCGCCTTGTGGCCCAGCACCCGCCAGGTGCCGGCGAGGCCGATGCCGACCGTGACCAGCAAGGCAAAGACTATTGTGGCCACCGCCACATCGGGCATGAAATGCGACGGCAGCGTCATGACGCGCGCGACAACGAACCACGCCGCAATGCCGCCTGCCGCCAGCGCGAAGATCGCGGTGGCGAGGCCGATCAGCATATATTCCAGCGAAAAGGCCGCGATCAGCGTCTTCCTGGTGGCGCCCAGCGTCTTCAGCACCACCGCATCGTGGATGCGGGCGCGGTTGCCGGCCGCCAACGCGCCGGCCAGCACCAGCACCGAGGCGATCAGCGCCACCCCAGCCGCGGCCCTGATAGCGGTGCCGAGTTGCGCCACCAGCCGGTTGACGATGTCGAGCGCGTCCTTGACCCTGACTGTCGTCACCGCGGGAAAGGCACGGGTGACGGCGTTGAGAAGACGGGCATCGTCGGCCGGCGACGCGCCCTTTTCGGTCAGCGTCGCCAGCCAGCTGTGCGGCGCGCCGGCAAATGTGCTGGGCGAGAACACCATGACGAAATTGATGCCCATCGTCTCCCACTCGACCTGGCGGAAATTGGCGATCTTCGCCGTCACGTTGCGGCCGAGTACGTTGACGGTGACGGTATCGCCGAGTTTCAGCCCGATCTCTTTGCCTTCCTCGGCCGAAAACGACACCAGCGGCTCGCCGGCATAATTGTCCGGCCACCATGTGCCTTCGGTCAGCGTCGCATTCGCAGGAATTCTGGCCTCGTAGGTCAGCCCGCGATCGCCGCGCAGCACCCAGGCCCCTTCCGCCGGGACCTTGACCTTGTCGACGTCGACGCCGTTCAGCGCCATCACCCGGCCGCGCAGCATCGGCACCTTGACCAGCGTGCCTTGCGGCGCCTCCCTGCCGACCAGCTCCGAGAACGCATCGACATCGCTGCTCTGGATATCGACGAAGAAGAAGTTCGGCGCCCGCTCCGGCAGGCTGCCGGAAATCTGCCGCCTGAGATTGCCGTCGATCAGCGCCAGCGTCACCAGAAGCGTCAGCCCCAGTCCCAGCGACAGCACCACCGACGGCGTCAAGGCGCCCGGCCGATGGATGTTGCCGATGGCGAGCCTGAGCACCGTCGAACCAACGCGTGGGCTCCTTTTGGCGGCCCACTGCACCAGCGCGCCGACAAGGCGCAGCACCAAAAAAGCAAAAATGGTGGCGCCGACGAAGATCGAGGCGATGTAGCGGTCGCCGGAAAACAGAATGGCCAGCGCCGCCAGCAGCAGCGCGATGCCGAGCGCCGCCGCCGTGTAGAGCGGGCGCGGAAAGCCGCGGCCCTCAAAACCCATTTCGCGAAACAGCGCCGTCGCCGGCACGTCGCGCGCCCGGCCGAGCGGCAGCAAGGCGAAAGCCAGCGTCACCAGCAGCCCGAACAGCGCCGCCATGCCGAGCGCGCCGGGATAGAATCCGCCCTCCGCCGGCACCGGAATGATCGACTGCAGCGCCGCGCTCGCCGCGAACGGCATCAGCGCGCCAAGCACGACGCCGAGCGTGATGCCAAGCACGGCGATCATCAGGATCTGCACCAGGTAGACGGCAAAAACGAAACCGCCCGAAGCTCCCAGGCTCTTGAAGGTGGCAATGACGCCGCGCTTGCCGTCGAGATAGGCGCGCACCGCATTGGCCACGCCGACGCCGCCGACCACCAGCGCCGTCAGCCCGACCAGCGTCAGGAACTGCGAAAACCGTTCGATATTGGCGGACAACGCCGGCGCTGCATTGCTGCGCGTGCGGATCGACCAGCCGGACTCGGGAAACTCCTCCGCCGCCTGATCCTGAATGGCTTTTATGCGCGTCTCGCCGGTGCCGCCGGGCAGGCGCACCTTGTAGGCGTTCTCGACCAGGCTGCCGGGCTGGATCAAACCGGAAGCGGCAAGCCCGTCCGTCGAGATCATCAGCCGCGGCGCAAAGCCGAAGCCGTCGGATACCGCGTCCGGCTCGTTGACGAGCCGGGCGCGCAGTTCGAAGGTGGCGCTGCCCAGCTTCAGCCGGTCGCCGATCCGAAGGTTCAGCCGCTCGAACAAAAGGTCGGGTGCGGCGGCGCCGAAAACACCGGGTTTCTCGCCGAACAATTCCTGCTTCGACAGCGCCGGCTCGATCTGCAGCGCACCATAGAGCGGATAAGCGCCGTCGACCGCCTTGGCTTCGACCAGCGCCTGGTCGGAGCCGTCCTCGAGCCGCGCCATCGAGCGCATGTTGGCGCTGTGCGAGACCGTGCCCAGCCCGTCAAGAAAGACGTGCTCGGCTTGCGTCGCGGCGCGCTGATTGAGCTGGAAACGAAGATCGCCGCCGAGCAGCGACTGGCCTTCGTTGGCGACACCGGCGGTAATCGCCCGGGCCACCGAATTGACACCGCCGATCGCCGCGACGCCAAGCGCAATGCAGGCAAGGAAGATCAGGAAGCCGGACAGCCCGCCGCGCATCTCGCGCAGCGAGAAGCGGAAGGCGAGCTTCAGCGTGCGCGACAGCGGCATCAGGCCGGCACCTTGCCAGGCTTTGGAACTGGTTCTGGCGCATCCTCGATCCGGCCCGACCGCATCGACACCTGCCGGGAGCAGCGTGCGGCGAGCGCCGGATCGTGGGTGACCAGCACCAGCGTCATGCCGCGCTCGGCCGCTTTGGCGAACAGCAGATCGGCGACCTGCCGTCCCGTCGCCTGGTCCAGGTTGCCGGTTGGCTCGTCGGCGATCAGGATGCGCGGCGAAGGCGCCAGCGCCCGGGCGATCGCCACACGCTGCTGTTCGCCGCCGGACAATTCGCCGGGATAGTGAGTGACGCGGTCGCTCAAGCCTACCGACTCGAGCTCCCGTGCCGCCACCCCGAACGGATCGGCATGGCCGGCTAGTTCCAGCGGCACTGCGACATTTTCGAGCGCCGTCATGTTGGGAATGAGGTGGAAAGACTGGAAGACGATGCCGATGTTTCGCCCGCGAAACGATGCGATCTGATCTTCGCTCTTTCCGTTCAGCAATTCGCCGGCAATCCGTACCGTACCCGAATCGACCCTTTCCAAGCCTGCCAAAACCATCAGCAGCGTCGACTTTCCCGAGCCCGACGGACCGACGATGCCGGTTGCCTCGCCATTTGCCACGTCGAGGCTGACGCCCTTTAGCACATGGACGGAAGACGCTCCTTCGCCGAGCGTCAGCGATACGTTTTTCAGCGCGATGACGGCTTCTGTCAAAATAAAATCGTCCTATATGGGAAAGGGAGGGCAGAATTCCGCCTACCGCCAGTATAATGTTCTCGGTCATATGGGGCCCTGCCGCATGGCTTTCAAACACCGACTTGCCGCAGCCTTCGTCCTTTTCCTCGGAATTTGCGGCGCCATTTCTTCGGCGCGCGCCGAGCCGTTCACGATCGTCGGTTTCGGCGACAGCCTGATGGCAGGATTTGGCCTCGGACCGGACGAAGGCTTCACCCGGAAACTTGAGGCAGCACTCCGCGCCAAGGGCCACGATGTGACCGTCGCCAATGCCGGCGTATCCGGCGATACGTCGAGTGGCGGCCTGTCGCGGCTCGACTGGTCGGTGCCGGACGGCACGCAGCTTGTCATTCTCGAACTCGGTGCCAACGACATGCTGCGCGGCGTTTCTCCCGATATCACCCAAAAAAATCTCGACGCCATGCTGGCGAAGCTGAAGCAGCGCAACATCGCCGTGCTGCTGGCCGGCATGCGCGCCGCCCCCAATCTCGGCGCCGACTACCAGAACGGCTTTGACGCGATCTTCCCGAAACTGGCGGAAAAACACGGCGTCACGCTCTATCCATTCTTTCTCGACGGCGTCGCTGGCGAACCAGCTATGCAACTTGAGGACGGTCTGCACCAAATGCCAAGGGCGTCGACCGCATGGTCGAGCGCATACTGCCGGATGTCGAGAAAGCCATTGCCGTGGTTAAGGGCGACTCTTGAAGGGACCGGATTTCGATGATGCCACGCATTCCCCGCACGATTTGATTTTAGGCCAGGTGCAACCAACAAACCGCTTGCCCCGCTCGATTTTCGATGATTCGCTAGGGGCAGAGTTCGATTCGAGGACAGGAGGCTTGCCATGCCGCGTCTTTTCACCGCCCTCGAAATACCGCGTGATGCCGCCCTTTCGCTGTCCCTGCTCCGGGGCGGCCTGCCCGGGGCCCGTTGGATCGACGTCGAGAACTACCATATGACGCTGCGCTTCATTGGCGATGTCGAGGGCCATGTCGCCGACGAGATCGCCAACGCGCTCGACCGTGTCCACCGCCCATCCTTCGCGCTGACACTGTCCGGCGTCGGCGCCTTCGGCCAGAAAAAACCGCACGCGGTGTGGGCCGGCGTCTCCTTCTCGCCCGATCTTGCGGCGCTGCAAGCCGAGATCGAGCGCATCTGCCAGCGCCTCGGCATCCCCGCCGACCCGCGCAAATTCATGCCGCATGTGACGCTGGCCAGGTTGCGCAATTCGAGCCCGCTCGACGTCGCCCAGTATCTTTCGGCGCGCGGCAATTTTTCGACGCTGCCCTTCCGTGTCGGCCGCTTCGTCCTGATGTCGTCGCGCGATTCGGTCGGCGGCGGACCCTACATCGTCGAGGAGGCCTGGCCGCTGTCGGGCGCCGACAGCCGTGCATCGAGCCGCGTCGCCAGCGCCTCCGACGCTTCGCGGATCATGCGGTAGACCGAGGCAAACGCCTCCGGCCCCTGATGATAGGGGTCCGGCACGTCGCCCACCTTTCCCTCGGCGAACTCGAGGAACAGATGGACACGGTCGCGCATGGCGGCAGGCACCAGCGCTTTAAGATCCCGGAGATTCGATCGGTCCATGGCGAGAATGAGGTCGAAACGCGAAAAATCGTCCGGCGCCAGCTTGCGCGCCGTCTGTCCGGAAATATCGACGCCGTGCCGCTTGGCGATCGAGATCGAGCGCGGGTCGGGTGCCGAACCGGCTTCCCAGTCGCTGGTCCCGGCCGAATCGAGCAGGATATCCCGATCGAGGCCGCGCTCTGCCAGGACGGCGCGCAACACGCCCTCCGCCAGTGGCGAGCGGCAGATATTGCCGAGACAGACGAAGAGAATGGATTTTATCGGCTTGGCGCTCATCGATCCGGCACTATGCTGAAGACTGCAAATCCAGATAGCACGGGAAGCGACCATGGCGAGAGAGAAACTGGGCAGGGAGGCGGCCGCCGAGGCGCTGGCCGGGCTCGACGGCTGGTCGCTGGCCGAGGATGGCGGCTCGATCGCGCGCAGCTTCACATTCAGCGATTTTTCCGAAGCCTTCGCCTTCATGACCCGCGTCGCCCTGGCGGCGGAGAAGATCGACCATCACCCCGACTGGTCGAACGTCTACAACACGGTGAACGTGACGCTGAACACCCATGATGCCGGCGGCCTGACCGCGCTCGACTTCGAACTGGCCAGGACGATGAGCCGCTATTTCGGTCAGGTCGTTGGAGAACTGTCGACGCCGTAGCCTGATTTTCAGACCGCAGAACGGCCGAGCTCTTGTAGTGGACTGGCGCTTTCACCACATTTTCCGCTGGCAGGCGCGCGTGGAACGCCATGCGCAGCCTCGTTAGGAGAGACTGATGGCGCAAAAATCAGGTTTTGATTTCTTCGGCTTTGGCGGCAAGCCGGGCGACGAGAGCGAAGTGCGCGAGAAATTCTGGCGCACGGCCAAGCGGGCTGCCCGGCAGATCCCGTTCATGGAGGAACTGGTCGCCGCCTACTACTGCGCCATGGACAAGAACACGCCGCTGCGCGCCAAGGGCATCCTGGTGGCGGCGCTGGGCTATTTCGTGCTGCCGGCTGACGTCATCCCCGACTTCGTCCTCGGACTGGGCTTTACCGACGACATCGCCGTGCTGACCGCCGCGATCACCACCGTCAAAGCCCACATCACGTCAGCGCATCGGCTCGCCGCCAAACAGGCGATTGCCGACAACGGCTGAGCCGGCGATAAGGCAGAAAAGTCAAACTCTTGCCGCTTTCGTGGCATCCAAGTCGCGAAAGGGACGTTGCAACTGCCGCTTTCGAGCGACGGGCGCAAGGATGGCGGCGGTTTCCTGGGGTGGATGTCCTTTTCCTGAGGGAACTTCACCGTTTGGTAACCCAGATTAAATCAAAATGAAGCGACGGGCAGGACGCCGAGCCGGCCTGCCTCCGCACCATATATGGGAAAAGCGATGCGCGGATTGATTGCTACAATTTCGAGCCTGGCACTGGTGGCCATGACAGCGCCGGCTCTGGCGCAGTCGGCAACCAAGATCGGCCAGCACAATGCCTGGGGCACCTACAGCTACCAGGCGTCGGGCGGCAAGGTTTGCTATGTGTTGACCGTGCCGACCGACAAGCAGCCGCCGACGCTTGACCATGGCGACATGTTCTTCTTCGTCAGCCAGCGGCCGGGACAGCAAGTGTCTTACGAGCCGCAATTCATCGCCGGCTACAATTTCCAGGAAAACTCCAAGGCCACCGTTACCATCGACGGCAAGAGCTTTTCGATGTTCACCCGCGGCAAGTCGGCCTGGGTCGAAAACGCCGCCGAGGAGCCGGTGCTGATCGCCGCGATGAAAACCGGCAGCGACATGAAGGTGCAGGCGAAGTCCGGCCGCGGCAACACCACCACCTACGTCTTTTCGCTGAAAGGCATTTCGGCGGCGCTGTCGTCCATCGCCAGGTGCAAATAGCCAATAATTAGGTGCGGTCTTCCCTTCTCCCCTTGTGGGAGAAGGTGTCGCCGAAGGCGACGGATGAGGGGTGTTCCAGGGAACACCAACGTCTCATTCCTTCCAGCACCCCTCATCCGGCTCGGCGCTACGCGCCGATCCACCTTCTCCCACAAGGGGAGAAGGAAACCGCCGCCTGCATGACTCCGCCGTCAAGCTGTGCTATGCGCCGCGCTTCATTTCGGGCACGATGCTGTAATCGGCCGTAAATCGCTTATATTGGCGCAACAATGACCCTCTCATTCGACCTTACCACTGAAGGCGCCCGTGACGCGTTGCGCGCCCGCGCCGCGCCGGCGGAAAATCCGTCGCTGATCGGCCTGACCCGCGCCGAGCTTGGCGCTGCGCTCGTTGCATCAGGCATCGTGCCGGAGCGCCAGGCCAGGATGCGCGCCCAGCAGCTCTGGCACTGGATGTATGTGCGCGGCGTCTCCGACTTTGCCGGTATGTTCAACATCTCCAAGGATCTGCGCGCCGAGCTCGGCAAGCATTTTACCGTCGCCAGGCCCGAGATCGTCGAGGAGCAGATTTCCTCCGACGGCACGCGCAAATGGCTGTTTCGCTTTCCGCCGCGCGGCGCCGGCCGGCCGGTCGAGATCGAGACCGTCTACATTCCCGAAGAAGGCCGCGGCACGCTCTGCATCTCCTCGCAGGTCGGTTGCACGCTGACCTGCTCCTTTTGCCACACCGGCACGCAGAAGCTGGTGCGCAACCTGACCGCGGAGGAAATCCTCGCCCAGCTTCTGACCGCCCGCGACCGGCTCGGCGATTTCCCCGACCGCGACACGCCCGATGGCGCCGTCGTTCCGGCCGAGGGCCGGAAAGTGTCCAACATCGTCATGATGGGCATGGGCGAGCCGCTCTACAATTTCGAGGCGGTGAAGAAGGCGCTGCTGATCGCGTCCGACGGCGACGGGCTTTCCCTGTCGAAGAGACGCATCACGCTGTCGACTTCCGGCGTCGTGCCGGAGATCTTCCGCACCGGCGACGAGATCGGTGTCATGCTGGCGATCTCGCTGCACGCCACCAATGACGATCTGCGCGACCTTTTGGTGCCGATCAACAAAAAATATCCCTTGAAAGAGCTGATCGCCGCCTGCCGCGCCTATCCCGGCCTGTCGAACGCCCGCCGCATCACCTTCGAATATGTGATGCTGAAGGACGTCAACGATTCGATCGAGGACGCCAAGGGACTGATCAAGCTGCTCAAAGGCATTCCGGCCAAGATCAATCTGATCCCGTTCAATCCGTGGCCGGGCACCAACTACCAGTGCTCGGACTGGGAGACGATCGAGAAATTCGCCGACTACATCAACAATGCCGGCTATGCCTCGCCGATCCGCACGCCGCGCGGCCGCGATATCCTCGCCGCCTGCGGCCAGCTCAAGTCGGAATCCGAGCGCATGCGCAAGGTCGATCGGCTCGCGCTGGAAGCAATGATGATCGCGGGGCACGGCGAGGCGTGACCCGCCTTGTCGCCTACTTCATCCGCTTCGCCATCATCCTGATCGGTTATGGCGTTGCCGCGCTGGCGGCCAGCGCTTTCCTCAACGTCATGTTCCTGGCGTCGCTGGGCTATACGCCGGAGCATGTGCAGCCGGCGGCGACGGCCTCGCTGTATTTTTCAATCCCCTTCGTTGCGTTGTTCGTCGCCTATTTCGCCTTTATGCCGGCAACGGTGGCGATTCTCGTCTCGGAAATCCTCGGACGGCGCGACTGGCTGTTCTATGCGCTGGCGGGCGCAGTGGTCGCGGCGGTCTTCCTCGGCTTCGCCCACCAGACCGCCGACGCCAATTTCGAGATCACCGACCCGCGCGTCGTCGCTGCCGTGATCGGCAGCGGCATGGTCGGCGGCATTTTCTACTGGCTGAGCGCCGGGCGCTCGGCCGGAAGCTGGCGGCAGATCGGACCATGATCCCGAAAAGTGGAGACCGGTTTTCGGAAACGATCATGGTCAAGCAAGAATAGGTCTACTTCGCCTGGGCGGTCAGGATCTTGAGCGCGAAGGCCGAAAACACCCCGGCGAACAGATAGTCGACGACGCGCGTTACCCGCGGGCTGGCTTTCATCGCGCTCGAGAACTTTTCTGCCGCAAAGACCATCGGCGCTGTTACCGGGATCGACAAAACGACGAACATCGCGCCGAGGAAGAACAGTTTTCCGGGCGAGTTCGGATCATGCGCCGAGACGAACTGCGGCAGGAAGGTCATGAAGAACAGGATGATCTTCGGGTTGAGCAGATTGACGCCGAGCCCTGCCGCCCACGCACGAAACAGCGAAATCTCCGGCCCGCTCTGCTTCTCGGGCGAAAACGCCGAACCCTTGGTGATCGCCTGCCACGCCAGGAAGACGAGATAGCCGGCGCCAAAGATCTTCAGGGCCAGGAAAGACATCGGCGAGGCGACGATCAGCGCCGAGATGCCGACCACCACCAGCGTGGTGTGGATCAGCGTGCCGAACAGCGCGCCGGCCATCGAGGCAAAGCCGGTGGCGCGGCCATGGCTCAGCGTGCGCGACACGAACAGCGTCATGTCGGGGCCTGGCGTGATCGCCAGGATCACGGTGGCGATGGCGAACTGGATCAGCGTGGTGGTGTCGGGAATGAAGGACATCTGCGGGCCCCTGGATAAAGAAAGCGCAGCCTATAGCGCAGGTGCCAAGCCCGCGCCAGCTTCTCGCAAGCACGGCGTCTGGTATAGCGAGACTCCGACAAACAATCGCGCCCAACTCGTGAAGCCAATCGTCAAATGTCGGCGCCGCCCCTCATTGCCCTGCCGGGCATTTCTCCCCGTATTGTGACGGGGAGAAAGGGCTGGCCGCAGCCTCAGCGCCATTCTTGCAGCGTTAGAGTTTGGCGAAACCGATGAAGCCGCCTCCTCTCCCCGTCACTATACAGGGAGAGGATGCCGGCAGGCAGGTGAGGGGCGGTGCAAACGCCCGGAAGGAACGATTGCCCTCCGGAACACTGTTCGTCCCTTGCGCAGCCCGGAAAGGCCGTGATACCTCGCCCGACGAGAACCTCTGTCGCGGAACAGCCAAATGTCGAAAGCAAAAGCCGTCAAGAAGGTCGTGCTCGCCTATTCCGGCGGCCTCGACACCTCCATCATCCTGAAATGGCTGCAGACCGAGCTTGGCGCCGAGGTGGTCACCTTCACCGCCGATCTCGGCCAGGGCGGCGAGCTGGAGCCGGCGCGGCGCAAGGCCGAGATGATGGGCATTAAGGATATCCGCATCGTCGACGTGCGCGAGGAGTTCGTCTCCGACTTTGTCTTCCCGATGTTCCGCGCCAACGCCGTCTATGAAGGCACCTATTTGCTCGGCACCTCGATCGCCCGGCCGCTGATCTCCAAGCACCTGGTCGAGATCGCAAAAGAAACCGGCGCCGATGCGATTGCGCATGGCGCCACCGGCAAGGGCAACGATCAGGTCCGTTTCGAGCTTTCGGCCTATGCGCTCAATCCCGACATCAAGGTCATCGCGCCATGGCGCGACTGGTCGTTCAAGTCGCGCACCGACCTGATCAACTTCGCCGAGCAGCACCAGATCCCGGTGCCAAAGGACAAGAAGGGCGACGCGCCGTTTTCGGTCGACGCCAATCTTCTGCATTCGTCCTCCGAAGGCAAAGTGCTGGAAGACCCGTGGAGCGAGCCGCCGGAATTCGTCCACCAGCGCACCATCTCGCCGATGGACGCGCCGGACAAGGTCACCGAGATCGAAATCGAATTCCTGAAGGGCGATCCGATCGCGCTCGACGGCAAAAAACTGTCGCCGGCGACGATGCTGGCGGCGCTCAACGATCTCGGCCGCGACAACGGCATCGGCCGGCTCGATCTTGTCGAGAACCGTTTCGTTGGCATGAAATCACGCGGCGTCTACGAGACCCCCGGCGGCACCATCCTGATATCAGCCCACCGGGCGATCGAATCGATCACGCTCGACCGTGGCGCCGCCCACCTCAAGGACGAGTTCATGCCGCGCTACGCCGAGCTGATCTACAACGGCTTCTGGTTCGCGCCCGAGCGGCTGATGCTGCAGGCGATGATCGACAAGAGCCAGGAAGACGTCGAAGGCACGGTGCGGCTGAAACTTTACAAGGGCAACGTCATCGTCACTGGCCGCAAGTCGAACAAGACGCTCTATTCCGACGCGCTGGTCACCTTCGAGGATGACCGCGGCGCCTACGACCAGAAGGACGCCGAAGGTTTTATCCGCCTCAACGCGCTGAGGCTGAGGACGCTGGCGGCGCGGAGCCGAAAGAGCTAACCATTTTCTCTGCACGGAGGGCTTTGGCTCTTTTGGCTGAACCTCAGGGGACAGTAGGTGATCATTGGTGGCCGGCCTGCCCCCAGCCGCCAATCTCAACGTTGGCGATTTGCCACAGGCCAACGCCTTCGTCATCCTAGGGCGGAGCGACGCGAAGCGGAGCGCAGACCCTGGGATCCATTCCGTGACTTCAGCCGTAGAATGCTGCGGCTCAGAACGGCGCTTGTATCCACCACTGCGCCAATGGAAGACCGACTGATCGAGAAGACCAATCCAGAATGGGTCGAGCTTTTGCCTTGAGGAGTTCGAGCCCGCCTCGCTCGACCTCGCTGCGATCGAACGCAGGGCCGACATGCCTGCCTATAACGGTTTTGCACTGTCGATCCCCCCCGCCTGGCCCATAGCCGGAAGGCACCTCTTCAGCTCAATATCGCCTGAAGAATATGCGAGGGAACCATGCGGAAACTGATCTCCACCGGCTCGCCCTTCGAGAAGGCCGCCGGCTATTCGCGCGCCGTGGTGCAGGGCGACTGGTGTTTCGTTTCCGGAACGACCGGCTACGACTATGCGACCATGACAATGCCGGAGACGGTCGAGGCGCAGACGCGCAATTGCCTGGCGACGATTGCCAAGGCGTTGCAGGATGGCGGTTTTGAGATGGCCGATGTGGTGCGGGCGCATTACTACATCACCGACGCGGCTTTCGTCGACATCGTCTTTCCGCTCCTGGGCGAGGTGTTTGGCGACATCAGGCCGGCGGCAACGATGATCGTCTGTCAGCTCAACAAGCCGGAAATGAAGATCGAGATCGAAGTGACGGCACTGAAGCGCTGAGTTCGATGGCGGCGCAGGAGCTTGCGCGACCTTGTCGAGGCGCGTTCATCGACAAACATGCTCTGAACCAAACGCTTGCGCGTGAGCCTCTTGGCGTTTAGCAAGGCCGCGGCTCACGACAGCGCCGCGCGTCCTTTGGCCGCGAAAAGGGACGCTGTAGAATTTTGTTTCTGCGCATGATGCTTTGCGAAATCGATTCCGATTTCATGCGCCACAATTAGGACGGTTCCGGATGGCTTCGAAAAATCTTCTCCTGCTCGCCGGCGACGGCATCGGCCCCGAGACGATGGCCGAAGTGAAGAAGCTGATCGCCGCCATGAACGACAAGCTCGACAGCGGTTTTGTCACCGATGAGGGGCTGGTCGGCGGCTGCGCCTATGACGCGCATGGCGCGGCGATTTCCGATGCCGACATGGCCAAGGCGATGGCCGCCGACGCGGTGCTGTTCGGCGCCGTCGGCGGGCCGAAATGGGATGCGGTGCCTTATGAGGTGCGCCCGGAAGCCGGACTGCTGCGGCTGCGCAAGGACATGGAGCTGTTCGCCAATCTCAGGCCGGCCATCTGCTATCCGGCGCTGGCGGCATCCTCCTCGCTCAAGCAGGAGGTGGTCGAAGGGCTCGACATTCTGATCGTTCGCGAGCTCACCGGCGGCGTCTATTTCGGCGAGCCGAAGCAGATCATCGATCTCGGCAACGGCCAGAAGCGCGGCATCGACACCCAGGTCTACGACACCTTCGAGATCGAGCGCATCTCGGGCGTCGCCTTCGAGCTGGCACGCACGCGCAAGAACCACGTCACCTCGATGGAAAAGCGCAATGTGATGAAGTCGGGCGTGCTGTGGAACGAGGTCGTCACGCAGACGCACAAGGCCAGATATGGCGACGTCAAGCTCGACCACATGCTGGCCGATGCCGGCGGTATGCAGCTGGTGCGCTGGCCGAAACAATTCGACGTCATCGTCACCGACAACCTGTTCGGCGACATGCTGTCCGACATCGCCGCCATGCTGACCGGCTCGATCGGCATGCTGCCGTCGGCGTCGCTCGGCGCGCCGGATGCCAAGACGAAAAAGCGCAAGGCGCTCTACGAACCGGTGCACGGTTCGGCGCCCGACATCGCGGGCAAGGGCATCGCCAACCCGATCGCCATGATCGCCTCCTTCGCCATGTCCATGCGCTATTCCTTCGGCATGGTGGCTGAGGCCGATCGCCTGGAAAGCGCCATCGCCGCCGTGCTCGACCAGGGCTTGCGCACCAGGGATATTCTTTCCCCTGGCATGACCGAGGTCGGCACCGTTGAGATGGGCGACGCGATCATCGCCAGGTTCCTGGGCTAAGCCTGCTGGCGATCGACGTCCGCCCGGCTTCCAGCCCCTCAAAATCGCTGTGTCGACCAGCTAGGCCCTGACCCCCGCCGGCACCGGGCCCCACTGGTTTTCACGGGCCTGCGTCGGGATCAGCGCGAAGACCAGGATGATCAGCCAGCCGATGGTCGGGATGAGCACCGCCAGAAAAAGCCAGCCGGTCAGGCCGATGTCGTGCAGGCGACGCACGTTCAGTCCGATCCAAGGCGGGATTGTCGCCAGCACAAACGCGCCGCAAAGACCGACCGTCACTGCCGGCAATTCGTCAAGATGGCCCATCGCGTCGTCGATGAAGAGGCCGACGCCGACGACCACGATCAGCGCGATCGTCCAGAACAGGCAATAGCCCCAATATTCCTTGCGGCGGGCACGGCCGGAGAAATTGAAGTAATTTTCAGTAAGGCCCCGCCGGAAGTAGCTCCAAATGTCGGTGGCGGGAGCATTTTCAGCGAAACGGCCGAAATGTTGCGGCACCACGGGCGCATTGCCGGCCTGAGACGGGGCCACGGTTGCGTCCGTCGGACTGGCAGCCTGGACACGGATCGAAAAAACCTCGCGTGCCCGTCCGCCAGCCGGCTGGAACTCGATGGCCGTGCCCCTGCCTATCGTCGCCTCTCGGCGCAGATCCTCGCGCGCGAACGTGTAGCGGTTGCCGTCGGCCCCGGAGATGAAACCAAAACCCTGGTCCTCGTCATAGTGAAGCACTTCGCCGCGCATGTCCTGCCCCTCGTCCCGCTGGCCAGACTGTTCAAAGTTGCGGCAGATCGCAAGGGGTGCGTGCGCGGGAGCATCGCTCCAGACAAAAGATAGCGCGCCACTCGTGTTGGAGACGACCAATCGTCGAAGTCTGAATCGATTGCCTTGGCGCGGGCCAGCCCTTGCAGGCCATGACAAGCCAACGATGCCAGCAAATCGCTAAGCCGGCCGCTTCTTCGCTTTCTTGCTCTTGGCGGGTCCGGCCTTGTCGAATTTCGGCTTGCCTGCCTTCCCGGCCCAGGGCTTTGCCTCGAATGCGGCGGGGCGCTGATCGGCTGACGGTGCGCGCTTCTCGAATTTGGGCGCGTTCTGGTCGAACGTCCGCTTGCCGCGGTGCGGCTTCTTGTCCGGCCGTGGCTCCTGATAGCCGGCCCGCGACAGGTCGGGCGTGCCGTCCAGCCGCTTCACCGCGATGTTGTTCTGCAGCTTGCGATCCGGGCCGATCGCCTGGAGGAACCGATCGGCCCAATCCGCCGCGATCTGCACGAAAGTTTCCTCCGGCTGCATCTTGATGGCGCCGATCTCGCGCTTGGAGATGCCGCCGGTCCGGCACAGCATCGGGATCAGCCAGCGCGGCTCGGCATTCTGCCTGCGTCCCACCGACAGCGAGAACCAGACGCTGTCGCCGAAATCGTCGCGGCGGCTTGGCGCCTCGTCGCGACGGGCAGATCTGTCGCCAGAGGGCCTGTCGCCCGACGGCGTGAACGGAGCGACTTCTAAAAGATCCTCGGGCGCCGAACGGCTGGAACGGCACAGACGCACGAAGGCGGCGGCCACCTGATCGGGGCCATGCTGCTCAAGAAGCGCATTGATGAAGCCGCGTTCATCATCCGTCACAGGCTCGCTGAAAACCGGGTCGGCGAGGATGCGCTCGTCGTCGCGGCGCAGGACATCGTCGGCCGAAGGCGGGCTTGCCCATGTCGCCGCAAGGCCAGCGCTTTGCAGCAGCCGTTCGGTGCGCCTGCGAGCATTGTTGGGCACGATCAGCGCGCTGACACCCTTGCGTCCCGCCCGTCCCGTCCGCCCGCTTCGGTGCAGAAGCGTCTCCGGATTGGTCGGCAGGTCGGCGTGGATCACCAGTTCGAGGTTGGGCAGGTCGATGCCGCGCGCTGCCACGTCGGTGGCGATGCAGACTTTTGCGCGGCCGTCGCGCATCGCCTGCAGCGCGTGGCTGCGCTCGTTCTGGCTCAGCTCGCCCGAAAGCGCGACGACGGAAAAGTTGCGGTTGTTGAAGCGCGCGGTCAGGTGATTGACGGCGGCGCGCGTGTTGCAGAACACCAGTGCGTTCTTCGCCTCGTAATAGCGCAGCACGTTGATGATGGCATTTTCCCGGTCGGCCTGGGCCACGCTCAGCGCCCGGTATTCAATGTCGAGATGCTGCTTCTCCTCGCCGGCAGCCGAGATGCGCACCGCATCGCGCTGATAGCCCTTGGCCAGCGTGGCGATGGAGCGCGGCACGGTGGCCGAAAACATCAAGGTGCGGCGCTCGGCCGGCGCGGCGTCGAGGATGAATTCCAGATCCTCGCGAAAGCCGAGATCGAGCATCTCGTCGGCCTCGTCGAGCACCACTGCCTTCAGCTCGGACATGTCGAGCGAATTGCGGGTGATGTGGTCGCGCAGCCGGCCGGGCGTGCCGACGACGATATGGGCGCCGCGCTCCAGCATACGGCGCTCGGTGCGCATGTCCATGCCGCCGACGCAGGACGCTATCGCTGCGCCGGTCAGTTCGTAGAGCCATTCGAGCTCGCGCGTCACCTGCAAAGCGAGCTCCCGCGTCGGTGCCACGGCCAGCGCCAGCGGTGCTGCGGCATGGGAAAAGCGCTCGGCGCCGTCGAGAAGGGTCGGCGCCAGAGCCAGCCCGAAGGCGACGGTCTTGCCGGAGCCGGTCTGGGCGGAAACCAGCGCATCGGCCTGCCCGAGCTCAAGTACCGCCTTCTGCACCGGCGTCAGCTCGACATAGCCGCGTTTTTCCAGCGCCTTTGCCAGCGCGGGGACAAGTGCTTCGAAATTGGACATTTCACTCTTTCGGAATTCGGATTCTTTTATGCCCGGCAATGGGTCATCCGTCGGCGAGCGCCAGGAGCGCCACGAGCCAAACGATCCAATCGTTCGTACTTCGCGCCGCCGCCATTGTACAGGGCAAGCGCCTCGCCGCGTCGCGATTGACTCTTTACGCAAACCGCGTAAAAGCCGGCACCGAATGGGGTAGTTTCGATGCGCGGCCTTTTGATGGCGCTTCTTGCCTTCGACGTTCCCGGCCGCAATGCGAACCATTGGGCCGGGCGTCTCGGCGCGTCTGCTCGTTCCAGCAAAACCACGTTCTTGGCCAAAATAACCGGTAAAACGACCACAAAAACGGTCTGATTCCCTTGGCCTAACCACCCTCTCCCGGGTCCGGCCCGGGGGTTGAAACCCGCATCGGCCGGCGGGTTTTCTCCAAAGAAACCGAGCGGAGAGGACAGGAGATTTCGATGAGTTTCAAGGTTGCAATCGTCGGCGCCACGGGCAATGTGGGTCGGGAAATGCTCAACATACTGGACGAGCGCGGCTTTCCGGTGAGCGAGGTGGTAGCGCTGGCCTCGCGGCGCAGCCAGGGCACGGAAGTGTCGTTCGGCGATCGCACGCTGAAGGTCAGGGCGCTCGACCAATATGATTTTTCCGATACCGACATCTGCATCATGTCGGCCGGCGGCAACGTTTCGAAGGAATGGTCGCCGAAGATCGGCAAGCAGGGCTGCGTCGTCATCGATAATTCGTCGGCCTTCCGCTATGACCAGGACGTGCCGCTGATCGTGCCGGAAGTGAACCCGGACGCGATTTCGCTGTTCACGCGCAAGAACATCATCGCCAACCCGAACTGCTCGACGGCGCAGCTGGTCGTGGCGCTGAAGCCGCTGCATGACCTCGCCACCATCAAGCGTGTCGTCGTCGCCACCTATCAATCGGTGTCCGGCGCCGGCAAGGAAGGCATGGACGAACTGTTCACGCAGACCCGCGCGGTATTCGTCGCCGACCAGGTCGACGTCAAGAAGTTCACCAAGCGCATCGCCTTCAACGTCATCCCGCACATCGACGTCTTCCTCGACGACGGCTTCACCAAGGAAGAATGGAAGATGGTCGCCGAGACCAAGAAGATGCTCGATCCCAAGATCAAGCTGACGGCGACCTGCGTGCGCGTGCCGGTGTTCATCGGCCATTCCGAAGCGGTCAACATCGAGTTCGAAAAGCCGATCACCGCCGAGGAAGCACGTGAGATCCTGCGCGAAGCACCGGGCTGCCAGGTTCTCGACAAGCGCGAGGACGGCGGCTACATCACGCCGCTGGACTCGGCCGGCGAGGACGCGACCTTCATCTCGCGCATCCGCGAGGATTCGACCGTCGACAACGGCCTGTCGATGTGGATCGTCTCCGACAATCTGCGCAAGGGCGCGGCACTCAACGCGGTGCAGATCGCCGAATTGCTGATCGAGCGCGGGCTGATCCAACCGAAGAAGAAGGCGGCGTAACTTCTCGCTCACGGGCCGTATCGCCGCTGCCGCGGCGGGCCCTCCGCGGGGGCGCCGGACGACCGGCGGCCCGCAGTCGCGGGCTTGGCCTTCGGCCGTTAGCTCCCTTCTCCCCGTTCACGGGGGTGAGAAGTGGTCCGCGAAGCGGACGGAAAGCCAATTGCTTGGCTTTCCGAACGACGAACGCCCGTAGCGACAGCGAAGGGCCGGGGTTCCGGCAGGCGGATGAGGGGCGGCACCGGCGCCTCAGTTAGTTCGCGTCGGGCCGGCATCACCTGGCCCTGCTCTGCCCTCAAACCGGCAAGACGACATCGGCCATGTCGCTGGCGGCTGGGCTTGTGCGTGTATTGCGTCGCACAATGGAACCGATCAGGATCATTTCCGGTCCGTGAAAGGGGTTTCGATGATCGTTCGCCCGCGCCCGGGATTTTTGCATCTGTTCTTCATCATGCGCGGCTCGGTGGTGCCGCGCATCCTGCCGCAGATCTTCGGCTTCGGCATTTATGGCGCACTGGTGGTGCTGGCGGTCAGGGCCCTGCAGCTTGACCTCGGCAATGCCGGGCCCGCGCCGCTCGCCTTGCTCGGTGTGGCGCTGTCGATCTATCTCGGCTTCCGTAACAATGCCGCCTATGACCGCTGGTGGGAGGCGCGCAAGCTGTGGGGCCAGCTTGTGTTCGACATTCGCAATCTGGCGCGCGCCAGCACCGGGTTGATCGAGGATCGGGTCGAACTGCGCGGGCTGCTGATGGAGGCGATCGCCTTCTGTCACTTCCTGCGCGGCCTGCTTCGGCGGGTCGATGCCACGACCGACGCACGCGCGTTCATCGATGAAGCGGCCGAAAGTGCTGCCAAGCTGGCCAACCCGCCGGACGCCATGCTGCGGCGGATGGGCGAGCGAGCCGCCGCGTTGTACAGGGCCGGCGCAATCGATGTCATGGGCTACCGCATTCTCGACGAGCGCCTGTCGCAAATCGCCGCAGCGCAGGCCGGCTGCGAGCGCATCATGGGAACACCGCTTCCGTTTGCCTACACGCTGCTGTTGCAGCGCACCGCCTATATCTTCTGCCTGCTGCTTCCGTTTGGGCTGGCCTCGACTGCCGGTTGGGCGACGCCGCTGTTCACGGCGCTGATCGCCTACACCTTTTTCGGCCTCGACGCGCTTTCGGAGGAACTCGAGGACCCGTTCGGCACCGAGGCCAACGACCTCGCCCTCGACGGGCTGTGCCGCGTCTGTGAAATCTCGGTGTTCGAGGCGCTCGGCGAGGCGCCGCCGAAAATGATCCCGGCCGAAAAATACTATTTTTCCTAGGGTTTGTTCCCGCGCTCACCGAAGCACCGTGCGCTGGAAAAATCATAAGCGTGTCGGATCGCCGCCTCACGCCGCGTCCTTGGTTCGACCCTCGCCAAGAGGGCTCGAAACAACCGGAGGACCAATGACCATGTCTCAAACAGCATCCGTCACGCCGAGCGCGCTGTGGACCGGCCGCGGGCTCAGCGCCCTCATCGTGCTGTTCATGACCTTCGACGGCGTCATCAAGCTGCCGCCGCTCGATGTCGTCACCCAGACCATGGTGCAACTCGGCTGGCCGGCCGATCCCGATGTCTCGCGCATGCTCGGCATCGTCGGGCTGGTCTCGACCGCGCTCTATGCGGCGCCGCGCACCTCGGTGCTCGGCGCCGTCCTGCTCACCGCCTATCTCGGCGGCGCCATCGCGACCCACGCGCGGCTTGGCAGCCCGCTGTTCTCGCACACATTGTTCGGCGTCTATCTCGGCCTCATTCTGTGGGGCGGCCTTTTCCTGCGCAATCCCCGGGTGCGCTCGCTGATCCCGTTCAGCCGGTAGCGGCGACATCAAAGCCGTTCGATGGCGGTCGCGCCGCCAGAGAGGGCGCCGCCACCCTTCTTCCTTGTCCGTGGATCAAATCGCCCGGTTGCGAGTTAGACGATGTGGGGCGAGGACGGAAAACCCCATTTGGGAGGAGCGACGATGAAGAAATTGGTGGTCCTGATCATATTGGCAACCACGCTCGCAGCCTGTTCCCGGACAGAACAGGGCGCCGCGGTCGGTGGCCTGGGAGGCGCTGCTGTCGGCGCTGCCGTTGCAAATGACCCGGTGGAGGGAGCTGTTGTTGGTGGTGCTGTCGGCGCCGTCGCCGGCGCACTGATCGGTCGTGCGACCGAACCCGGCCGGTGCCGCTATCGCGATCGCTATGGAGGCGTCTACATCGCCCGCTGCCCGGCAGGCTATTGATCGGGCCGCGTCATAGCTCCGACGAAATGAAACGGCGGGCAAAGCGCCCGCCGTTCCGTAAGCGATAAAAAGCGGATTATTCGGCGGTCGCGGCTTCCGCCTCGGCCGGCGCGGCTGCCGCAGCGGCAACCGCGGCGGCTGCATCGTCCTGCGCCTTCTTCAGAAGTGCGGCGCGTTCCTGCGCCTTCTTGCCGGGTTCGGCCTTCTTGGGATTGGAGCGGGCCTCGCGCTTGGCGATGCCTGCCTCGTCGAGGAAGCGCAGCACGCGGTCGGTCGGCTGGGCGCCGTGCGAGAGCCAATGCTTGACGCGGTCGGCGTCGACCTTGACCCGCTCGCCGTCCTTGGGCAGCAGCGGGTTCCACGAGCCGAGCGACTCGATGAAACGGCCGTCGCGCGGCGAACGGGCGTCGGCGACGACGACGTGGTAATAGGGACGCTTTTTCGAGCCCGCACGGGCCAGTCGGATTTTCAATGGCATTTCTTTTCTCCTAAAACGCTGATTTCGGGTTTACGGCTGGTCCTCAGCCGGTTTTCGTTCCGCCGTTGGATGCGGCGATATGCTCGTGATGGCGGATCACTTCGCGGACGACGAAGTTCAGGAATTTCTCTGCGAAATCCGGGTCGAGATGGGCGTCCTTCGCCAGTTGGCGAAGGCGGGCGATCTGCTGCTGCTCGCGCGCCGGATCGGCCGGCGGCAGGCCATGCGATGCCTTCAGCTCGCCGACCGCCTTGGTGCAGCGGAAACGCTCGGCCAGCATGTGGATGAGCGCTGCGTCGATGTTGTCGATCGAGGCGCGGTAGTCGACCAGCGCCGCGCGTGCGTCGGCCATGTCCTTCTCTTCGTTCATCGCGCCCTCACTTCTTCTTGCCAGGGGCGTTCTTGCCGAGCATTGGCAGACCGCCGCCGGATCCTGGCAAACCAGGAAGCTTCATGCCGCCGGGCAGCCCAGGCAGACCACCGCCACCTGGGAGGCCACCGGGAAGACCCTTCATGCCGCCGAGACCGGCTGCCTGTGCTTGCTTCTGCAAGGCTTCGAGCTGCTTGGGGTCCATCTTGGACAGGTCCGGCATGCCGCCGCCCATCATGCCGCCCGGGCCACCCATGCCCCCTGGCATCATGCCGCCGAGTCCCATCTTCTGGGCCAGACCGCCCATCATGCCACGCATCAGGCCACCGCCTTTGCCCTTGCCGCCCATCGCTTTCATCATGTCGGCCATGCCGCGGTGCATCTTCAGGAGCTTGTTGATCTCGGCCGCATCGGTGCCAGAGCCTGCGGCGATGCGCTTCTTGCGCGAGTGCTTCAGAATATCGGGGTTGGCGCGCTCGGCCTTGGTCATCGACGAGATGATGGCGAGCTGGCGGCCGAACATCTTGTCGTCGAGACCGGCGGCAGCCATCTGATCCTTCATCTTGCCCATGCCCGGCATCATGCCCATGATGCCGCCCATGCCGCCCATTTTCGACATCTGCTGAAGCTGGCCGGCAAGATCGTTCAGGTCGAACTTGCCCGACTGCATCTTCTTGGCCATCGCCGCCGCCTGCTCGGCGTCGATGTTTTCGGCAGCCTTTTCGACGAGGCTGATGATGTCGCCCATGCCGAGAATGCGGTCGGCGATGCGCTTGGGATGGAATTCCTCCAGCCCGTCCATTTTCTCGCCGGTGCCGATCAGCTTGATCGGCTTGCCGGTGACGGCGCGCATGGAAAGTGCCGCACCACCACGGCCGTCGCCATCCATACGGGTCAGCACCAGGCCGGTGATGCCGACGCGCCCATCGAAGCTTTTTGCCAGATTGACGGCATCTTGGCCCGTCAGCGAATCGGCGACCAAAAGGATTTCGTGCGGCGACGAGACCTTCTTGATGTCGGCCATCTCGACCATCAGCGGCTCGTCTATATGGGTGCGGCCGGCGGTGTCGAGGATGACGACGTCATGGCCGCCGAGCTTTGCCGCCTGCACGGCGCGGCGGGCGATGTCGACCGGCGTCTGGCCCTCGACGATCGGCAGCGTGGCGACCTTGACCTGCTCGCCGAGCTGACGGAGCTGCTCCTGCGCGGCGGGACGCCGCGTGTCGAGCGAGGCCATCAGGACCTTCTTGTTCTGACGCTCGGTGAGGCGCTTGGCGATCTTGGCCGATGTCGTGGTCTTTCCGGAACCCTGCAGGCCGACCATCATGATGACGACTGGAGCCGGTGCATTGAGGTCGATGGCGACGCTCTCGGCGCCCAGCATCCCGACCAGCTCGTCATGGACGATCTTGACGACCATCTGCCCGGGCTTGATCGACTTCAGCACGGCGGCGCCGACGGCCTTCTCGCGCACCTTGTCGGTGAAGGAACGCACCACTTCCAGCGCAACGTCGGCCTCAAGCAGCGCACGGCGCACCTCGCGCAGCGCCGCCGAGACATCGGCCTCGGACAGGGCGCCGCGGCCGGTGAGGCCGTTCAGGATCGAACCAAGACGTTCCTGTAGCGATTCAAACATTCTTCTTCCTTTTCCCTGGCACCCGGATGATGCCCGAGAGGTAATGCGTTCGCGCCCAGTATCCAACCCAAGCTGTCCAGGCAAAAGCCCAAAGCCAAAAAGCACCCGGGGGCGCACAGCGCTGCCGGATGTTGGCCTCCAGGATCGATTTACAGCACGTCGCCTCAAACAGGCTTCGGCGTCCCGGTCGGCTTGCTCGGAGGGATACTCGTCGCGGAATTCGCGGGCTGTAGACAGGAAATCGGCCGCGGAGTCAAGGTGCGGGGCCGAATACGCTGAACCGGGCCGGTTTGGTTTATGGCAGCACCACCAGCGTGATGCGCATCAGCTTGGGCCGCCGGGGTGCGAAAAATCCGGCTCGACCTTCAGCGGCGAGCGCGGGTGCAGCAGCAGCAGAACGGTCAACAGGCTGCAGACGATGCCGATCGCCGCGATGAGGACGGCATCAAGCGTCGTCCAGCCGGGGCCTTCGAGCGGCTTGGCGTTGAACAGGGCGAAGGAATTGTAGCTTTGCTGGTGCGAAATCAGCAGGAACCCGGTCAGATTGTTGCCGAGGTGGGCGCCGAAGGCCGCGCCGAGATTGCCCGTGGCATAGACCACAAGCGTCAGGAGCAGCGCAAAAGCGGCGATCGAGGCCAGCACGCAGGCGTTGATGGCGGTCGTCGAGCCTGGGTTCCAATGCATCGCAGTGAACAGAAGTCCTGGCAGCAGCGCCCAGATGAAGGGGTTTTGAAAGCGGTTGGCCAGGCCCCTGAGGAGATAGCCGCGAAACAGCACCTCTTCGGACGAGGTCTGCAGCAGGGTCAGCGCGGCGATCGGGATCAGGAACAGCAGCCAGGACGACAGGGCGATCGCACCGCGCGCAATGTCGGGCTGCAAGAGATAGAGCAGTATCTCGGAGAGCAGCGATGTGACCAGCACCGCGGCCAATCCCCTAAAAAATCCCGAGCGCGAAACGCGGCGGCTGGTGCCGATCAGCGCCACCAGCGGCTCGCGATGGACCCAGCGCATGGCAGCCCACAGGCCGAGCCAGATTCCGGCAAAGGAGGCGAGCGCGGCGAGGATCCCGGTGGACGAGGCCATGAAATTCTGCACCGCCCCTCCTTCCATCGGGGCGCCGGACGATGCTTGCCAGACGACGAACAAATAGGCGCCGCCGAACAGCACGGCGACGGTCGTCGCGACCCAGAACAGGACAACGATCGCCGTTCCGAGCAGGAGCCGCGGCAGGGTCGTCTTGGCGTTGGGAGTATGCCGATAGCGCTCGAAGGCGGCAGGGTCTATCACGCGGGCTCACAGGCTGGTGCTTCGGGTCGCATGATCTATTCGATCGGGTCGTGCCGCGCAATCATCACGGCAATCGGCGTTGGCGCCGCCCCTCACCTGCCTGCCGGCATCCTCTCCCCGTGAACGGGGAGAGGGCTGCTCTCCCAACGATTTCGCTAATCGCCAGCATTGCAGAAGAGACCGCTTCTCCCCGTCACTAGCCCGGCAGGGCGATGAGGGGCGGCGCCAACTTCGACAGTTCCGTCATTCGTCCAAGGCGATTGCCCTGTTCGGCACCGTCAGCGCTCGACGTACATGATGCGTCGGGTGCCGGGGTCGACCAGTGCCGGCTGACCGTTCACATAGACATAGCGGTAGTCATAGTCCGGAATCTCGCGCAACTCGACGGTATCGGGCAAGGTCGCGCCGGTAACCACCTCGCCCTCGAGATAAACCGGGTCGACCCGGTTGGTCTCGATGTAGGTGCGGACTTCGGCCGGCGGCCGCCTGATCGGCTCGATCGGCTCGCCAGCGACGATCGCTCCGGTATAGATGTCGGGATCGTCGACATCGGCGGGGGCTTCGACGATGGTAATGTCTGCGTCGGCCGGGCGCCGGGTCAGAACGACCTCGTTGCCGCCGAAATCGGCCGTCACATAGTCGGAATAGATCCAGCCTTGGCCATTGGCCTCGGCTATGGTGCACCATTTGCTGTTTTGGATGCAGCCATCGAGCGTTGCCGACTGGCCGGCGGCGAGCACGCCGATCACCGGGTATTGCGGCCCGGGGCCGGCGCGAATGTTGAGATCGGCGACCGCCGAAACGGCGGTATCGGCCAAGGCTGTGCCGGACATGGCGACGAGCGCTCCGGCGACAGCAGGAAACAGTATGCGCTTCATGGTTTCGCTCCGTGTTGATGGTCCCTCGCGAACGAAAACGAAACAGGACCTCATGCGTTCCGGCTAAAACGCCTCGGCCGGCTCACGTTTTGTTCCGGTTTCTTTCACGACACCGGTCAGGAGTTCATGGACGAAGGCCAGCTTCTGTGCCGTCAGCTCCGAGATGACGAAGGGATAGAGGTCCGGCAGGCCCATGCAGCGGTTGATCGAGTTGGACGCTTCCGACAGCACCAGCCAGCGGGCCAGGATCTTTTCGAACGGTTCGGGAACGGCGGCAGGTTCCGACGGCGCCGGCTGGAGCTCGCCGCCGGTGTCGCCCCGCGACAGGTCGTTGGCCTCCACGGTATCCAGCCGGCCGAGCGGGAAATTCAGCGCATGCACCATCTCCAGCGTATCGGCGATGTGCAGATGGTGCGCCCATGTCTCGGCCCAGTCCTCCCAGGGATGGGAGGCGGCATAGGCGGAAATGTGGTCCTGCTGCCAGTCGGGCGGCGCGCCATTGGCATGGTAGGTCTTCAGCGCCTGCTCGTAGTCGGCGCGCTCGTCGCCGAACAAGGTGCGGAAGGCGGCAAGCCGTTGCGGGTCGTCGCGGATCAGGCGGTCCCAGTAATAGTGGCCGAGCTCATGGCGGAAATGGCCGAGCAAAGTGCGATAGTTCTCACCCATCTCGACGCGCCGTCTTTCGCGCTCGGCCGAATCCGCCTCGGCGACATTGAGTGTGATCAGGCCGTTGTCATGGCCGGTCAGGATGCGCGCGCCACCCGGACCGCCGATCGGATCGGCGAGAAAGTCGAAGGCGAGGCCAGCCTCGTCGCCGGCGTTCTGCTTGGGTGCGACCGGCAGTCCGGCGGCGAGCAGCGAATAGATGGCCCGCTTCTTTGCCGCTTCGACGCGGATCCAGCGACGGCGGTTGCCATCGACCGAAAGGTCCGGGATCAGCTGGTTCAGCGCGCAGGCGCGGCAGAAGGCATGGCCAGGTTCCGCCATCCAGTTGCAGGCGCACTCGTCGGCATTGGTGCACTGGAAAACGCCGCCGGCGCCAGACAGCACGAAGCGCGCATGCCCGGCATCGTAAAGCACGGGGCTGGCACAGTTCAGGCACTGGGCGTTCTCGAAATAGAGGCGGTGGCCGCAATGCGGGCAATCGAAGAGCTTCATACCGATCTCGAATCACCAGATCTCAAATCACCAAGTCTCAAATCATCAGGCCCGGATATAGTGCGCAGCGGCATATCGCCCAAACGCCTGTCGGCGGCCGGCGTTCCTGCCGTTGCTATTTTGCCGCAAGCTGGGCGGCGACCGTTCTCGCCACCGCCTCGCCCGACAGCCTGGCGCCGCCGCAGGTCTGCATCAACGGACCGGCCAGATGCTCGCCGGCGAAGAAGATTTTTTCCGCCACTGGCTGCATCAGCGTGGCGCGCGCCTGGGAACGGCCGGGTCGGGCCGCCGCATAGGCGCCGCGCACGAACCGCTCGCCGCCCCAATTGGTCATCATGGCGCGCCCGACATGTTTTCTGACGTCGCCGCCGAAGATGGCGCACAGCCGGTCGACGACGAAGTCGACGCCTGCCGCCTCGCCCGCCGCCGACATCTCCCAGGCGAAATCGCCGCCGACGAAGCCGACCATCAGGTCGAGGTCGAAGGGAAAGCAAAGGAAGTAGATGTCGTGCCTGGCCAGCCGCTCGATCAGCAGGTTGTCGAACGGCGCCAGCCCGAGCCTTGTGCCTGTGATTTCGACCGGCAGCTTGGTCAGCATGCCCATCGGCAGGTCGAAGAAGGCAGCGAAATGCCTGTCCGGCAGCGCCGGCGCGAATTCGATCTCCTCGAAGGCAAGCACCGCCGGCGAGGCGGTGACGATGGCCGCCTTGGCGCGAATGGTGCCGCGATCGGTGACGCAAGCGACGGCGGGCACGTCCCAGAGGATTTTCCGCACCGGCGTCGACAGCTCGACCGGCACGTCGGCGCCGAAATGGGCGACCAGCGCGCCGAACCCCTCCTTGGTGAAGTAGTTCGGATCGAGATCGGCGGCAGCCTGAAAGTCGCGGATCGATATCTCGTCCTCGTCGGCGCCGAAGTCCATCGGCCCGGCGAAGGTGGCGGCGGCGCGCGGCGCATGGCCCCTGGCGAGCAACGCCGAAAGCCGGTCGTCGTCACCAACCTTGACCTCATGCGCCGCCAGCAGCTCAAACAGCCTGATATCGGCCGCCTTCATCGCGGCCTCTTCGTCCTCGCTCGCCTTTCGGTCGCGATAGTAGAGATGATCGATATTCATGTCGTGATGGTGAAGCGTCCAGCGGGCGGCTTGCGCCTCGGGAAAGTAGGGATTGCGGTTGGCCGCGTGCAGCCAGGCGCAGCCGATGTCGAAAGGAACGCCGAAATGCTGGTCGCTGGTCCAGGCGCGGCCGCCGATACGGTTCATCGCTTCGACCAGCTTGAAGGAAAGGCCGGCCGCACGCAGGGTCTTGGCGGCGGAAAGTCTCGCCGAGCCGGCGCCGATGACCACGACGTCAACGTCTTCCATGAATATTCTAGCCCCCCGCCACAATAATTACTTGATCGTAAGCAAGTTGTCCGGCATTCGCCAGCGCTGCGGCGAGGATGCGTAAACGAGTTCTTAGCGCATCGGCCCCGAAAGTCGGTTCCGATTCTCGGAAAGCACGATGCGCAGATTGTAAAGTGCTGGAGCGTACTGCATCCAAGCGGACGCACGTCGCTCCAACGGTGACAAGCGGGCGTTTCGCTGGCAAATTCGTATTCGGGACAAGATTCAGGCAACCAGGAGAGCAACATGGCATTTTTTGCCAAAGCAAAGATTTTCGCAGCGGCGGCATCGATGATGCTTGCGGCGGCAACAGCGGCACAGGCCGCCCAATGCGGCAAAACGGGCGCGGGCTTCGAAGCGTGGAAGGCGGAGTTCGCGCAGGAAGCAAGGGCCAGCGGTGTAGGCTCGAAGGGTCTGGCCGCTCTGGCTAGTGCGACCTACGCAAAAAGGACGATCGCCGCCGACCGCGCTATCCACAAGGCTTTCGGTGGCTCGGTGGATGCTTTCATGAAGCGCCGTGGCGCGTCCACGATCATTTCCAAGGGCCGTTCACTGAAGAAGTCGAACGCGGCGCTGTTCGACAAGATCGAACGGACCTACGGCGTGACGCCGGGTGTGTTGCTCGCCATCTGGGGGATGGAGACCGGCTTCGGTTCCTTCTTGGGCAAGCAGAATACGGTCTCTGCCATTGTAACGCTCGCCTATGATTGCCGCCGCCCGGAGTTCTTCTACCCGCATGCTGTTGCAGCCCTGAAACTGGTTGATCGCGGCGCGTTGAGCGCCTCGTCGGTCGGCGCCATGCATGGCGAGATTGGCCATACGCAGTTCCTGCCCGGAAATGTCTTGAAATACGGGGTCGGCAGCGGAAATCTGCGCGACAAGGCCACTGCGTTGGCTTCCACCGCCAACTTCCTCAAGGCTCATGGTTGGCAGGCGGGTGCCAGCGCACAGGCGAATCTCGGTGCAATTGCCGGCTGGAATGACGCGAGCAACTATCAACAGGCCATCGCCCGCATCGCCACGGCGATCGACGGCGAGTGATAGAAGTCTCTATTCGACGGAAAGCCCGGCCATGCGCCGGGCTTTTTTGTCGATGGTCTGAGGTTACGACTGCCGCCGCTCGGCCCCGCCTCGGGAACGAAGGCATGAAGCAGAGAAGCTAATTCGGCGAACCGAGCGCCTTGTCCATCGCTTCCCTGACCTCGGCCGGCCACGTGTTCACCGCCGGCCACGCATCCGGCTCGGGCTTGTCGCCGCGGCGGGCGAAATAGAGCTTGTGGTTGGCCGGATCGATCGCCATGAAGCCGTCGTCGCCGCCGCAATCATGCGGCATGCAGCCGCTGGCGTGGAAGACGCCCGAGGTGGTTTTCTCGGTGCCGCCGCCGACCAGCAGGCTGGTCGCCATGTCGGGCATCTCCTTGCCGAGCAGCGACGCGGCTTGCCTGTAGACGGCCTCGTTATGGAAGGCATCGACGATGCTGTCGTATTTCGCCGGGTCGACATCTTTCCAGCCGGTACCCGGCTCCGGCATGTAGGCGAGGTTGCCCAAGGTCGACAACCCGCCGGTCGGCGACCATTGCAGCGCCGGCTTCGATTCGCCCGGCAAGAGATTAGGCACGAAATAGATGGCGCCGTCGGATAGCGCGGCCGGCGGTGCGCCGCATTCATCCTGCTCGACGGTGGTCGTCTGGATCGTGCCGCCTTCCGGCTTCCACACGATCACCTTGGCCGGACCGCATTGATTGCCGCCGTCGCCGACATCGACCAGCGCCACCGTGACGCCGCCGACCTCGACAATCCTGTCGAAGAAGACATCGTAATTGCGCGCCAGCTGCTTGCCGTCATAGGCCAGCACCTTCTCGCCATAGTCTTCCTGCTGGGTGATGGTCAGCTGCCCATTCTCGAACGGGACCGGTGCTTGGCCGTCATCCTCGGCCAGGGCCGCATTGCTCGACGCGCCCAGGTCGGCGGCCCCGCCGGACGCATCGTCAGCCGGCACGAGCACCGTGTCGGTCTGTGCATGCGCGCCAGCCACCGGCATCAGAATCCACGCCAGCGCCCAGGCGCCGGCAAGCAGCGAACGTGTCATGCCTGTCCCTCCGTGCAGCCGCCACGAACCCGGCCTGTCCCGGCCGGGGTCATCCTACCGTTCAGGCCCAGGGCCGCAGCTCGGCGTTCTTCTTCTCGAACGAGGCGATGGCGTCGGCCTTCTCCATGGTCAGGCCGATATCGTCGAGCCCGTTCAAGAGGCAGTGCCGCTTGAAGTCGTCGAGGTCGAACTTGACCACGCCGCCGTCCGGTCCGCGGATTTCCTTGGCTTCGAGGTCGATCGACAGGGTTGCGTTGGAGCCGCGCGATGCGTCGTCCATCAGCTTCTCCAGATCCTCCGGGCTGACGGTGATCGGCAGGATGCCGTTCTTGAAGCAGTTGTTGTAGAAAATGTCGGCGAACGAGGTCGAGATGACGCAGCGTATGCCGAAGTCGAGCAGCGCCCACGGCGCATGCTCGCGCGACGAGCCGCAGCCGAAATTGTCGCCGGCGACCAAGATCTGCGCCTTGCGGTAGGCCGGCTTGTTGAGCACGAAGTCGGGGTTTTCCGAGCCGTCGTCCGTGTAGCGCATTTCGGCAAACAGCCCGCTGCCAAGCCCGGTGCGCTTGATCGTCTTGAGATAATCCTTGGGAATGATCATGTCGGTGTCGACATTGACGATCGGCATCGGCGCGGCAACGCCGGTGAGCTTGGTGAATTTTTCCATAGGTCTTGCCCGTCTTCTTTTCGCTGCGGGGATGTATTGGCGCCCGGTTTACACAAAGCTGCAGGCAAATAAAAGCCGGCTGTTTTCGCAAGCTTTGGTCCTAGAGCACGGACCGCTTCAAAGTTGCCGCCCGATGGTGCACCTTGGCCGGCATGACAACACGTCCCAAAGTACTCTACGCCAGCGAACCGAACCTCGACGCAGCCGAGTTCCGCCGCGTGCTGGTGGAATCCGGCCTCGGCGTCACTCGGCCCATCGATGACGACGTCCGTCTGAAGGCGATGCTTGCCAATGCAGATCTGGTGTTGACGGCGCGCCTCGATGTGCCTGGCAAGCCGCTGATCGGCCTCGCCCGAGGCATCACCGACTTCTCGTGGGTGTGCTATATTTCCGAACTCGCCGTCTGCAAATCGGCGCAAGGGCTCGGCATCGGCAAGGGCCTGCTCGACGAAGCGCGGCGGCAGCTCGGGCCATCCGTCGCCATGTCACTGATCTCCGTGCTCGACGCCGTCGGCTTCTACGAACGGATCGGCATGACGCGGATGGCGGACGCGTTCTGGTTTGGCCGCGAGCGCTGACGGCTGGCCTTGCGGTGCGGAACCTTTTGGTGCCGAGGGACAGCACCCCTTCTGTCCGCCAGCCTCAGATCACATTCAACTCCCTGAAAGCCCGCCCCTCAGCGACACGGCTGTACCCAAACGCCGAGCAGTCCACCGTGC
>NZ_JBVVQN010000027.1:0-94588 GCF_055811075.1 Mesorhizobium sp. WSM4820
GACCTTACCGCTGGCAACCAGATCGTCGAGCGCCCTGAGCGTCTCGTCGATCGGCGTTACCGCGTCGGTGCCGTGCAACTGATAGAGATCGATATGGTCCAGCTGCAGCCGTTCGAGACTGCCGTCGACCGAATCCATGATGTGGCCGCGCGAGGAGCCGCGCTGGTTGGGGCCGTCGCCCATGGCGCCATGGACTTTGGTGGCGATGATCACGTCCTGCCGCTCGATGCCGAGATTGCGCAGCGACTGGCCGAGAAACCGTTCTGATGCGCCGAAGGAATAGACATCGGCCGTGTCGAAGAAATTAATGCCGGCGGCGAGCGAGCGCTGGACGATCCTGTCGACGCCATCCTGGTCGAGGCTGGCGATCAGGCCCCATTGGTTGTTTTGGTCGGCGGCGCCGAAGGTCATGGTGCCGAGACAAAGTTCGGAGACAAACATCCCCGTGTTTCCAAGTTGACTGTAGCGCATGGTGCGGCTCCGGAAAGTTTTGGAATGACCCGGCCGATATAGGAACGATACGTTTCGTTTCTACTTGTTGGCGTAACGGCCTGGTGGTTCTGGACCAAGCTCCGCGACCGACGATCCGGTGCAACGGGAAACAGGTCAGATTGTCCAAGGGTCGAGGACCGTCACCGGGCCCGACTATCAAGGCTGATCGCTAAACTGCCGCTAAAATGCCCGCTAGCGGCTGCCGAAGATCGCCGAGCCGACCCTGATGCTGGTCGCGCCGAAGGCGATCGCGGTTTCGTAGTCGCCGGACATGCCCATCGAAAGCGTCTCCACCCCTGCCTCCGTGCCGAGCTTTTCCAGCAGCGCGAAATGCGGGCCGGGGTTCTCATCGGCCGGCGGAATGCACATCAGGCCTTCGATGGCGAGGCCATGGACCTCGCGGCAGCGCGTAACGAAGGGTACGGCTTCGCGCGGTTCGATCCCTGTCTTTTGCGGTTCCGAGCCGGTGTTGACCTGAACGTAGAGTTTTGGTGACCGGCCTTGCCTGGCGATTTCCTTGGCGAGTTCGGCGGCGATCTTCTCGCGATCGACCGTCTCGATGACGTCGAACAGGGCGACTGCTTCCTTCGCCTTGTTCGATTGCAGCGGACCGATCAGGTGCAGTTCGATGTCGGGGAAGCCTTGCTTCAGCGCTGGCCATTTGGCTTGTGCTTCCTGGACGCGGTTCTCGCCGAAGACGCGCTGCCCGGCGTCGATGACCGGGCGGATATCGTCGGCGCTGAAGGTCTTCGAGACCGCGACCAGCGTCGCCGCGCCGGCTTGCCGTCCTGCCTCGCGCTCGGCGGCGGCGATCCTCGCCTTGACCGTGAAAAACTGTTCGACGGCGCTCGCCATGCCTATATCCTGACTCTGGTTTTTGTCCTGGCCGGGGCGTCGCAGTTGACGGGTCCGGCAATCCATGGTGAACACCGCGACGACATTTCCTGAGCCGCCGGGCATGTCCGGCTGTTCGCGCATGCTTTTTAAGTGAAAAACACCCAATGGCAACCGAACGATACAATCCGCGCGCATCAGAGCCCAAATGGCAGAAGGCCTGGGACGCCAAGAAGCTGTTCGAGGCTGACAACGACGACCCGCGTCCGAAATACTACGTGCTCGAGATGTTTCCGTATCCGTCGGGGCGCATCCATATCGGCCATACCCGCAACTACACGATGGGCGACGTGGTGGCGCGCTACAAGCGGGCCAAGGGTTTCAACGTGCTGCACCCGATGGGCTGGGACGCCTTCGGCATGCCGGCCGAGAACGCGGCGATGCAGAACAAGGTCCATCCCAAGGACTGGACCTATCAGAACATCGCCGCCATGCGCGAGCAGCTCAAGGTCATGGGCCTGTCGCTCGACTGGGCGCGCGAATTCGCCACCTGCGATGTCGACTACTACCACCGCCAGCAGATGCTGTTCCTCGATTTCGTCGAGAAGGGGCTGGTGACGCGCAAATCCTCCAAGGTCAACTGGGATCCGGAGGACATGACGGTGCTTGCCAACGAGCAGGTCATCGACGGACGCGGCTGGCGCTCCGGTGCGCTGGTCGAGCAGCGCGAGCTGACGCAGTGGTTCTTCAAGATCACCGACTATGCGCAGGACCTGCTGGACTCGCTGGAAGGCCTCGACGAATGGCCGGAAAAAGTGAAGCTGATGCAGGCGAACTGGATCGGCCGTTCGGAAGGCCTGCTGATCCGCTGGCCGCTGGCCACTCCAGTTGACGGCGAAGATGAGCTGGAGGTCTACACGACGCGGCCCGACACCATCTTCGGCGCCTCCTTCATGGCGGTCGCAGTTGACCATCCGCTGGCCAAGAAGGCGGCCGAAAACAATCCGGCGCTGGCCAAGTTCATCGATGAAGTCCATCACATGGGCACTTCGGTGGCAGCACTGGAGACAGCCGAGAAAAAGGGCATGGATACCGGTATACGAGTCGTCCATCCGTTCGATGCGAACTGGACTCTGCCTGTCTACGTCGCCAATTTCGTGCTGATGGAGTACGGCACCGGCGCCATATTCGGTTGCCCGTCCGGTGACCAGCGCGACCTCGACTTCGCTAACCGATATGGCCTGCCGGTCATTCCGGTGGTGATGCCGGAAGGCGAGATCCAGGGAAACTTCCAGATCATCGACGAGGCCTATGTCGGCGACGGCGTGATGATCAATTCGCGCTTCCTCGACGGCATGAAGCCTGATCAGGCGTTCGACGAAGTGGCCAAGCTGCTGGAACAAAAGACCATCGGCAACCGGCCGATGGCCGAGCGCAAGGTCAACTTCCGCCTGCGCGACTGGGGCATTTCGCGCCAGCGCTACTGGGGCTGCCCGATCCCGATGATCCATTGCGAGGATTGCGGCGTGGTGCCGGTGCCGAAGGCGGACCTGCCGGTCAAGCTTCCCGACGACATCGAGTTCGACCGGCCGGGCAATCCGCTCGATCGCCATCCGACATGGCGGCATGTCAAATGCCCGCAATGCGGCAAGGATGCACGCCGCGAAACCGACACGATGGACACGTTCGTCGATTCGTCGTGGTATTTCGCGCGCTTCACCGCGCCCCGGGCGAACGACCCAACCGATCCCAAGGCAGCTACCGAATGGCTGCCGGTCGACCAGTATATTGGCGGCATCGAGCACGCCATTTTACACCTGCTCTATTCGCGCTTCTTCACCCGCGCCATGCGTGAGACCGGCCATGTCGACCTCGCCGAGCCGTTCAGGGGCCTGTTCACGCAAGGCATGGTGGTGCACGAGACCTATCGGGTCGGCAGTGGCGCGAACAGCCGCTGGCTTGCGCCCAGCGAGGTGCGGCTGGAGGACGTCGATGGCAAGCGCCGCGCCATAGAAATCGCGACCGGCGAAGAGGCGGTGATCGGCCCGCTCGAAAAAATGTCGAAGTCGAAGAAGAACACGGTGAGCCCCGAAGAGATCACCGACGGCTACGGCGCCGACACCGCGCGCTGGTTCATGCTGTCGGACTCGCCGCCCGAACGTGACGTCGAATGGACCGACGAGGGCGCCGCCGGCGCGCACCGCTTCATCCAGCGCATCTGGCGCCTGGTGTCGACAGCCGCCGAATCGCTCGCCGGAATCCAGCCGGCAGCGGCGAAGCAGGGCGAGGCAGGGACTGTTTCCAAGGCCACGCACAAGATCCTGAAATCGGTGGGTGAGGACATTGAAAAGCTCGCCTTCAACCGCGCCATCGCCCGCATCTACGAACTCGCCAATGCGCTCAACACGCCGCTCAACGAGGCGGCCGAAGGCAAGGCCGATCCGGCGCTCAAGGCTTCTTGCCGGCAAGCCGTCGACATCCTCGTGCATTTGATTGCGCCGGTCATGCCGCATCTGGCCGAGGAATGCTGGCAGGCGCTCGGCGGCACCGATCTGGTCGCCGAACGGCCCTGGCCTGTCTTTGATCCGTCGCTTGTCGCCGACAGCGAGATCGTGCTGCCTGTCCAGGTCAACGGCAAGAAGCGCGGCGATTTGACAATTGCCCGCGACGCGGACCAAGGTGCCGTCGAAAAAGCGGTTCTGGCTCTCGACTTCGTGCAGAAAGCGCTCGAAGGTAAGGCACCGCGCAAGGTGATCATCGTCCCGCAGAGGATCGTCAATGTCGTTGCCTGATCCGAGGAAGACAGAAGTGACGCATTTGCTGCGCCGTGCCGCGCTGTATGGGCTGGTCGCTTCGGTTGCGCTGGTTTCGGCCTGCACGGTGCGCCCGCTCTATTCGAGCGCGCCGCTGTCGGCCGGTTCGCAAGTTGGCGCTGCCGCCGAACTCGGGTCCATCTCGGTCAAGCCGGTCAACACGCGCTACGCCCAGCAGGTCCGCAACAATCTGATTTTCGCGCTCGGTCAGGGTGCGGGCGAGCCGGCGTCGCCCGCCTATTCGCTCGATCTCGGCGTTACCGAACTTATTGAATCCGCTGCAAAGGTGCAGGTCACGACCGATGACGACGAACCAACCGCGGGCACGGTGACACTGACCGCGAATTATGTGCTGACCGACGCCAGGACCGGCACGACGATCGCGACCGGCAAGCGCTCGATAGCGTCGTCCTTCGACCGGCCCCGTCAGGAGTTCGCCTCCTACCGGGCGCAAATCGACGCCGAGAACCGCGCGGCGCGCGAACTGGCGGACCTGCTGCGCCTGTCGATCGCCCAGGCTCTGGTCAAGCACGGCAAGACGGTGGCGGGTTAGCGCCGTTCGGCCTGGATCGAGACGTTCCGGCTACCGCCGAGGCCTGATTGCTGGCACAAAAAAAGGCCGATTGCTCGGCCTTTTCTACGGGAACACGGCGTTTGATTTCAGCCGATCTTCTTGATTTCAGCCGATTGTCTGGCCGGTCTTGGCCCAGTCGGCGAGGAACTGCTCCAGGCCCTTGTCGGTCAGCGGGTGCTTGACCAGCGCCTTCAGCGTCGCCGGCGGCGCGGTGATGACGTCGGCGCCGATCAGTGCGGCCTGCTTGACGTGGTTCACCGTGCGCACCGAGGCGGTCAGGATCTCGGTCTGGAAATCATAATTGTCGTAGATGGTGCGGATATCGGCGATCAGTTCCATGCCGTCCCAGCCGCTGTCGTCGATGCGGCCGACGAAGGGCGAGATGAAGGAGGCGCCGGCCTTGGCGGCGAGCAGCGCCTGGGTAGCCGAGAAGCACAGCGTGACATTGACCATGCGGCCGTCCGAGCGGATGTCCTTGCAGGCCCTCAGGCCGTCGAGCGTCAGCGGCACCTTGATGCAGACGTTGTCGGCGATCCTGGCCAGGATCTTGGCCTCCGCCATCATGTCCTTGTATTCGGTGGCGACGACTTCGGCCGAGACCGGGCCCTTGACGATCTCGCAGATCTCTCTGGTGACTTCGGCGATCTTGCCGCCGGATTTGAGGATCAGCGAAGGATTGGTGGTGACGCCGTCGAGCAGCCCCAAATCGTTCAGTTCACGGATTTCCTTGACATCGGCGGTGTCGACAAAAAATTTCATGACGGTCTCCTGAAGATTTTTATCGCATCGGCCCGAAAATCGAATCGATTTTCGGAAGCACGATGCGAGGTTTAAAGTTCTAGAGCGTACTTTGTGCGTCCGGATGGACGCACGTCGCTCTAGTGCATGTCATGCACCTCTGAGGGTCGGACTTTGATCTAGACGAAAGTCGGGGCAAGGTCACGCCTCATGATCGAAGATTCGCCCTTTGTCGCGGCCGCACCGGTGCTGGTGCCGATGCCCGCCGAGCGGCCCTACACCTATGCCGTGCCCGCCGGCATGCGCGTGGTGCCGGGCTCGATCGTGCGCGTGCCGCTCGGTCCGCGCCAGGTCGCCGGCATCGTCTGGGACGGCGCCGTCGAAAAGGTCGATGCCAAAAAACTGCGCTCGATCGAGCAGGTCTTCGACTGCCCGCCGATCGGCCGCGCCATGCGCCGCTTCGTCGACTGGATTGCGCAATACACGCTGTCGCCGCCCGGCATGGTGGCGCGCATGCTGCTGCGGGCGCCGGAGGCCTTCGACCCGGAACCGTGGATCGAAGGCCTGCAACGCACCTTGGCCAGACCCGACCGTGTGACGGATGCGAGGATGCGCGTGCTGGAGACAGCCGAAGGCGGGCTCGCCTGGACGCGGTCCGGGCTGGCGCATGCGGCCGGCGTGTCGTCGACGGTCATCGACGGGCTGAAGGCGCAAGGCGTGTTCGAGACCGTCATGATCCCGCCGCGACCGGTGGTCGCAGCACCCGACCCAGGCTACGCCCAACCATCGCTGATGCCGGACCAGCGCGATGCAGCCGAGATGCTGCGCAGCAATGTCGCGGCCGGCGCATTCGGCGTCACGCTGCTCGACGGGGTGACCGGATCGGGCAAGACCGAGGTCTATTTCGAGGCGGTGTCGGCGGCGCTCGACCGCGGCAAGCAGGTGCTGATCCTGCTGCCGGAGATCGCGCTGACCCACGCTTTCCTCGAGCGCTTCCAGGAACGGTTCGGCGCCAAGCCGGCCGAATGGCATTCGGACCTGCCGCCAAGAATGCGCGAGCGTGTCTGGCGGCAGGTGGCGGAAGGTGGCGTGCGCGTCGTTGCCGGCGCGCGTTCGGCGCTGTTTTTGCCGTTCAGGGAGCTTGGGCTGATCGTCGTCGACGAGGAGCACGACCCCGCCTACAAGCAGGAAGACCGCGTCTTCTACAATGCCCGCGACATGGCGGTGGTGCGCGGCCACATCGGCGGCTTTCCGGTCGTGCTCGCCTCGGCGACACCGTCGGTCGAAAGCCGGGTCAATGCGAGCCAAGGCCGCTATAGCAGGGCGGTGCTATCGGCGCGCTTTGCCGAAGCGGCGCTTCCCGACCTGAAGACGATCGACATGCGCCGCGCCCCGCCGGCACGCGGCGGCTTCCTGTCGCCGGTGCTGCTTGGCCATATGCGCCAGACACTGGAGAAGAAGGAACAGTCGCTGCTGTTCCTCAACCGGCGCGGCTATGCGCCGCTGACGCTGTGCCGGGTCTGCGGCCATCGCTTCGGTTGCCCGGTCTGCTCGGCCTGGCTGGTCGAGCACCGCTTTCGCGGCCAGCTCGTCTGCCACCATTGCGGGCACAATGAGCGGCGGCCCGAGGCCTGCCCGGAATGCGGCACGCTCGACCATCTGGTCGCCTGCGGGCCGGGCGTCGAGCGCATCGCCGAAGAGGTCGTCGCGCATTTCCCCGACGCCCGCACCATCGTCCTGTCGTCCGACCTGATGGGCGGCGTGCGGCGGCTGAGGCTGGAGCTTGAAGCCATCGCAAATGGCGAGGCCGACATCGTCATCGGCACGCAGCTCGTCGCCAAGGGCCACAATTTCCCCAACATGACACTGGTTGGCGTGGTCGACGCCGACCTCGGCCTGGCCAATGGCGATCCGCGCGCCGCCGAGCGCACCTTCCAGCTGCTCAGCCAGGTGACCGGCCGCGCCGGCCGCACCGGCAAGAAGAGTCTTGGCCTGCTGCAGACCTTCCAGCCCGACTACCCGGTCATGCGGGCGATCGTCTCCGGCGACGCCGAGGCTTTTTACGAGCGCGAGATCGCCGAGCGCGAGCGGGCGGTGCTGCCGCCTTTCGGCCGGCTCGCCGGCGTCATCGTCAGTGCTGCGACGCGGGCGGAAGCGGAGGGCCATGCGCGGGGTTTGCGGCGCGCCGCACCTCAGGCCGCCGACCTGTTCGTGCTCGGCCCGGCCGAGGCGCCGCTGTCGCTGATCGGCGGCCGCCATCGCTTTCGCCTGCTGATCCAGGGCGAACGGCGCGCCGACATTCAGGGGTTCATTCGCGCCATGCTGGCCGAGGGACCGAAGCTGCGGGGCTCGGTGCGCGTGCAGGTCGACATCGACCCGCAGAGCTTTTTGTGAGGCGTTTGGAGTTAGCCTAGTCAGCCGCAGGCGGGTCTTGCAATATATTCCAGCACCACACCTCGAGCGCCTCACTCCCTGTGTGGTCTCATGTGGTCATAATGCATAGCGTTCCATAAAGGAGGAACAGCCCGTCATGAAGCTCTTGGTACGACGCGCATCCATACCGAGGCGGCGGTCGTGTTCGCGTTGGACTGATGCGCGCCCGTAATTCGTGACGCGCATCTGGCGCATGGCTCTTGCTTCGCTAGAATGCCCGAAATTTCGAAACAGCCATTTGCGAGGGGACAGTATGGAATTTGCGTTTCCGTGGCCGATGAGCCAGGGCGAGTGGCTGGCGTGGTCGAGCGCCGTCGTGACCTTGCTGTTCGGGCTGATGTTGTTCCTGGCGCCGGCACTGGCTTTCCGGATACTCAGACTGCAGGTCAAGCCCGAAAAGGCGGCGGCGATCGCCGAAGGGCGCGGCAGGATGTCGGGCTTCTATCTCGGCGTCGGCCTGTGCTGCATTCTGCTTGCGCAACCGCTGCTCTACATGGCGCTTGGCTTTTCCTGGCTGTTCACCGCCTTCGGCCGCCTGCTGTCGATGATGTCAGATGGCGCCAACACGCCCTTCAATTGGGTTTCCATCGTGCTGGAACTGGTGCTGGCGGCGCTGCCGCTTGCCTTCGCCTTCGGCTTTGTGCCTTGAATCAAAGGCTAATTCGGGACCGGCGGTCGAACCGCGCCGCCGGATGCGACAATAGTGCCTGAAAACCATGCGGGGCGACGCATTGCGGTCTTAAAATGCCTGTGCTAGACGGCAATCGACTTTCGGCCGGGGATAGCGGAAGCCGCGTCTTCGTGCTTGGAAAAATGCAGTAAGGTCAAAGATTTAGCCAGAGTTTTCGCTCGCGCCAATAATCTGCGGCCTGTCAGACAAGAGAAAAGACGGTCCGTGGCCCAATCGTCATCGCCAATCTCAGGTGTCGCAGAGCGCTATGCGGGTTCGCTGTTCGAGCTCGCGCTCCAGGCGAATTCGGTCGGCCAGGTCGAGGCCGACCTCAACAGTTTCGCGGCGATGCTCGAAGGCAGTGCTGATCTGACCCGCCTGATCAATAGTCCGGTGTTCTCCAGCGAGGACCAGGCCAAGGCCATTGCGGCGATCGCCGACAAGGCGGGGATCACCGGCCTTACCGGCAATTTCCTGCGCGTCGTCGCCCAGAACCGCCGTCTGTTCGCCATCCCCGGCATGATCAAGGCATTCCGCCAGATCGCCGCCGAGCATCGTGGCGAGACCGCCGCTGAAGTGACCTCGGCGCATGCGCTGACCGACGCCCAGCAAACCGAGCTGAAGGCGGCGCTGAAAAGCGTTGCCGGCAAGGATGTCGCGATCACCGTGACCGTCGATCCGTCGCTGCTCGGCGGGCTGGTGGTCAAGATAGGCTCGCGCCAGATCGATACGTCGCTCAAAACCAAACTCAATTCGCTCAAGCTTGCACTGAAAGAGGTCGGCTGATGGACATCCGCGCCGCGGAAATTTCCGCAATTCTGAAAGACCAGATCAAGAATTTCGGCAAGGAGGCCGAGGTCTCCGAAGTCGGCCAGGTTCTGTCCGTCGGTGACGGCATCGCCCGCGTCTATGGCCTCGACAATGTCCAGGCCGGCGAGATGGTCGAATTCCCCGGCGGCATCCGCGGCATGGCGCTCAATCTCGAAGCCGACAATGTCGGCGTCGTCATCTTCGGCGCCGACCGCGACATCAAGGAAGGCGATATCGTCAAGCGCACCGGCGCCATCGTCGATACGCCGGTCGGCATGGGCCTGCTCGGCCGCGTCGTCGATGCGCTCGGCAACCCGATCGACGGCAAGGGCCCGATCCAGGCGACCGAGCGCAAGCGCGTCGACGTCAAGGCGCCCGGCATCATTCCGCGCAAATCGGTGAACGAGCCGATGTCGACCGGCCTCAAGGCCATCGATGCGCTGATCCCGGTCGGGCGCGGCCAGCGCGAGCTGGTCATCGGCGATCGCCAGACCGGCAAGACCGCGATCATCCTCGACACGATGCTCAACCAGAAATCGGTGCACGAGCACGGCCCGGAGAAGGAAAAGCTCTACTGCGTCTACGTCGCCGTCGGCCAGAAGCGCTCGACCGTTGCGCAGTTCGTGAAAGTTCTCGAAGAGCGCGGCGCGCTCGATTATTCGATCATCATCGCCGCCACCGCTTCCGATCCGGCGCCGATGCAGTTCCTGGCGCCGTTCACCGCCTGCACGATGGGCGAATATTTCCGCGACAACGGCATGCACGCGCTGATCAGTTACGACGATCTGTCCAAGCAGGCCGTCGCCTATCGCCAGATGTCGCTGCTGCTGCGCCGCCCGCCTGGCCGCGAAGCCTATCCGGGCGACGTCTTCTACCTGCATTCGCGCCTTCTGGAGCGTGCCGCCAAGCTCAATGACGACAATGGCGGCGGTTCGCTGACGGCTCTGCCGATCATCGAGACCCAGGCCAACGACGTGTCGGCCTATATCCCGACCAACGTCATCTCGATCACCGACGGCCAGATCTTCCTGGAAACCAATCTGTTCTTCCAGGGCGTCCGCCCGGCGGTCAATGTCGGCCTGTCGGTGTCGCGCGTCGGCTCCTCGGCGCAGATCAAGGCGATGAAGCAGGTCGCCGGCTCGATCAAGGGCGAACTCGCGCAGTACCGCGAAATGGCGGCCTTCGCCCAGTTCGGCTCCGACCTCGACGCCGCGACGCAGCGCCTGCTGAACCGCGGTGCACGCCTGACCGAACTCCTGAAGCAGCCGCAATTCTCGCCGCTCAGGGTCGAAGAACAGGTCGCGGTGATCTTCGCCGGCGTCAACGGCTATCTCGACAAGTTGGCGATCGACCAGGTCAGCAAATTCGAGCATGGCTTGCTCAGCCACATGCGCTCGGCCGGCAAGGAGGTGCTCGACGGCATCCGCAAGGAGAAGGCGCTGTCGGACGATCTGCGCGCCAAGCTGAAGGCGGAGATCGACACCTTCGCCAAGACCTTTGCTTGAACGACGGCCGGACGGACGAGATCAGGTTTGAAGCATGCCTTCACTAAAAGACCTTCGTAACCGTATCGCCTCGGTCAAGGCGACGCAGAAGATCACCAAGGCGATGCAGATGGTCGCCGCGGCGAAGCTGCGCCGCGCACAGGAGGCGGCGGAAGCAGCGCGCCCCTATTCAGAGCGCATGGGTGCGGTGCTGGCCAACATCACCCAGGCGATCGGCGGCGGCGGCGAGGCCCCGGCGCTGATGACCGGCACCGGCAAGGACGACGTGCATCTGCTCGTCGTCTGCACCGCCGAGCGTGGTCTGTGCGGCGGCTTCAATTCGCAGATCGCACGCCTTGCCCGCGACCACATCCGCAAGCTTTTGGCCGACGGGAAACAGGTCAAGATCATCTGCGTCGGCAAGAAGGGGTTCGACATCCTGCGTCGCGACTATGCGGCGCTGATCCTCGAGCGCGTCGACTTGCGCGAGGTGAAGACGCTGGGCTTCGTCAATGCCGATGGCATTGCCAAGAAGGTCATCCAGCTCTTCAACGAGGGCGGCTTCGACATCTGCACGCTGTTTTATTCGCAGTTCAAATCGGTGATCAGCCAGATCCCGACAACCCAGCAGATCATCCCGGCAGGCGTGCCTACCGCTCCCGCCGAAGCGACGGACGGCGGCAGTGCCGTCTATGAATACGAGCCGGAGCCGGGCGAAATCCTCTCCGACCTCATTCCGCGCAACATTTCCGTACAGGTTTTTCGCGCTCTGCTCGAAAACGCCGCCGGCGAGATGGGCGCCAAGATGAGCGCCATGGACAATGCGACGCGCAACGCAGGCGATATGATCAACAAATTGTCGATCACCTACAACCGCCAGCGGCAGGCGCAGATCACCAAGGAATTGATCGAAATCATTTCGGGCGCCGAGGCGCTCTAGGCGCGCTCCCATGAAGGTCAGCGACCTTCAGGCGGATCGCGTGAGAAACAAAGAGACGAAAAGGGTAAAGACGATGGCGAAAGCAGCGACCCCCCAGAAGGCGGCCCCGAAGACCGCCGCGACGGCGGCAGCACCGGCAAAGGCTCCGGCGGCGGCAGCGAAGACGGCTCCGGCCAAGAAGGCGGCAGCGCCCGCCAAGGCTGCCGCGGCGAAGGCGCCGACCGTTGCCATCAACAAGACCGGCTTGGCTGGCAAGGTTCGCCAGGTCATCGGCGCTGTTGTCGACGTTCAGTTCGGCGAACATCTGCCGGCGATCCTGAACGCCCTGGAAACGTCCAATGTCGGCAATCGTCTCGTGCTCGAGGTGGCTCAGCATCTCGGCGAGAACACGGTGCGCTGCATCGCCATGGACTCGACCGAAGGTCTGGTTCGCGGCCAGGACGTCTATGACACCGGCGCGCCGATCACCGTGCCGGTCGGTCCGGGCATGCTCGGCCGCATCATCAACGTCATCGGCGAGCCGGTCGACGAGGCGGGCCCGGTCGACGGCATCGAGATGCGCTCCATCCACCAGCCGGCGCCGACCTATGTCGAGCAGTCGACGGAAGCACAAATCCTGGTCACCGGCATCAAGGTTCTCGACCTGCTGGCACCCTATGCCCGCGGCGGCAAGATCGGCCTGTTCGGCGGCGCCGGCGTCGGCAAGACGGTGCTGATCCAGGAATTGATCAACAACGTCGCCAAGGCGCATGGCGGCTTCTCGGTGTTCGCCGGCGTCGGTGAGCGCACCCGCGAAGGCAACGATCTCTATCATGAGTTCATCGAGTCCGGCGTCAACAAGAAGGGCGGCGGCGAAGGATCCAAGGCGGCGCTCGTCTATGGCCAGATGAACGAGCCGCCGGGCGCGCGAGCCCGCGTCGGCCTAACCGGGCTGACAGTTGCCGAATATTTCCGCGACCAGGGCCAGGACGTGCTGTTCTTCGTCGACAACATCTTCCGCTTTACGCAGGCTGGCTCCGAAGTGTCGGCGCTGCTCGGCCGAATTCCTTCGGCCGTGGGCTATCAGCCGACGCTGGCCACCGACATGGGCGCGCTGCAGGAGCGCATCACGACGACGACCAAGGGCTCGATCACCTCGGTGCAGGCGATCTACGTGCCGGCCGACGATCTGACCGATCCGGCGCCCGCGACCTCGTTCGCCCACCTCGACGCGACGACCGTGCTCAACCGCGCGATCTCGGAAAAGGGCATCTATCCGGCCGTCGATCCGCTCGATTCGACCTCGCGCATGCTCGACCCGATGGTCGTCGGCGAAGAGCACTACCAGGTCGCCCGCCAGGTGCAGTCGATCCTGCAGCGCTACAAGTCGCTGCAGGACATCATCGCCATCCTGGGCATGGACGAGTTGTCGGAAGAGGACAAGCAGACGGTGGCCCGCGCCCGCAAGATCGAGCGCTTCCTGTCGCAGCCCTTCTTCGTCGCCGAAGTGTTCACCGGCGCGCCGGGCAAGCTGGTCGATCTCGCCGACACCATCAAGGGCTTCAAGGGCCTCTGCAACGGCGACTACGACCACCTGCCGGAAGCCGCCTTCTACATGGTCGGCGGCATCGAAGAAGCGGTCGAGAAGGCACAGCGCCTGGCGGCCGAAGCGGCGTGATTGGTGAATGGTCAACAGTGAATTGTGAATTGTGAATGGGGAGCAGCGGACAGGAAATCGGGGCTGAGTGAAGGTCTTCGGATCGTTCACCATTCACCATTCACCATTCGCTGAGTTGATCATGCCTGAAGCTTTCAAATTCGAACTGGTCTCGCCGGAGCGGCTGCTGGTTTCCGAGCAGGTCGAATCCGTCGTCATTCCGGGCGCCGAAGGTGAAATGACCGTCATGGCCCATCACGCGCCGGTCATGACCACGATCAAGCCCGGCGTCGTCACGGTAAAGACCGCGGAAGGCAAGGCAGAGCGCTACGTCGTGTTCGGCGGCTTTGCCGACATTGTTCCGGCCGGCTGCACGCTGCTGGCCGAATCGGCTGTAGCCGTCGGCGACATCGACCGCGCCGACCTCGCCCGCCGTATCCAGGAAGCCAGGGAAGACGTCGCCGACGCCAAGGACGACGAGACGCGCAGCAAGGCCGAGCAGTTCCTTAGCCAGCTCACCACACTCGAAGGCGCGATTTTGTCGGCATAGAGGCCACGAATCCTCGGCCGGGCGCCACTTCCCTTCTCCCCTTGTGGGAGAAGGTGGATTGGCGCGCAGCGCCAAGACGGTTGAGGGGTATTGGAAGAAATGAGGCGTCGGCGTTCTCGGGAACACCCCTCATCCGACCGCGCTTCGCGCGGCCACCTTCTCCCACAAGGGGAGAAGGGAAGTGCGTTGCCCAGCCCGTTCGCGATCTACCGCGCGCATGGCGCGTTGCAGGCCGGCCTCATGGCTTTTTACTGACTATCCCCAGCGCTGTGAAAGCAGCAGCCACGCCGCCCTGGCGCAGGCGTTCGAGATGGGCGGCCGCGAGGTCGATCAGCGTCAGGCGCTCGGCACCGCCCTTGGCGAAGCCGGCCAGGTCGAACACCGCCACCACCGCTTCGCCAGCCGACAGATGCCGAGTGTCGAGTGCGGCCAAAGCCAGGTCGAGCGGGTCGGTGAAGTGGTTTTCCGGCAAGGCTTTGCCGCGCGCCTCGCAAGCCGCGATCCAGGCGGCGACCACCAGCATCAGATAGGCGGGCGGGGCACCGTCACTCATCCGTTCCATTGCCGAGGCAATGATGCGCTGGGGCAGTTTCTGGCTGCCATCATTGGCGATCTGCGCCGTCCGATGGGCGAGCGCGGTGCTCGAATAGCGCTTGGCAAGCTGGGCCGTGTAGTCGGTCGTGTCGAGCCCGGCGTCCTTCGGCAGTGTCGTGATCGCCTCGGCCCACAATCCGTCGACAAATTGCTGGATCGCCGGATCGGCGAAGGCGCGGTCGACCGTCTCAAAGCCGCTGAGCAGGCCAAGATAGGCGATCGCCGAATGCGAGCCGTTGAGCAGGCGCAGCTTCATGTCCTCGAACGGCCCGACGTCACCGACCATGGTGACCCCGAACCTTTCCCAGGCCGGCCTGCCCGCCGGGAAATCGTCTTCGACCACCCATTGGCAGAACGGCTCGGTCATGACAGGCCAGGCGTCATCGACGTCGAGCTGGCCTGATATCCGTGCCCGGTCGGCATCGGTGGTCGCCGGCACGATGCGATCCACCATGCTCGACGGAAACGCCACCTCATCGGCGATGTGGCGGGCGAGATCGGTACCGCGCAAAGCGGCGAATTCGACCAGCAGCCGGCGCAGCGTGGCGCCGTTGGCCGGGAGATTGTCGCAGCACAGCACTGTGAATGGCTGGATACCGGCGGCGCGGCGGCGCGCAAGCGATTCGGCCAGAAAACCATGCGCCGTTCGCGGCATTTGCGGGTTGGCCAAATCGTGGACGATGTCGGCTTGGGCTGTGTCCAGTCCGCCACCTGCCGCCCTGAGATAGGCTTTTTCGGTGATCGTCAGCGTGACGATGGCGGTGCGCGGATCGGTCAGCGCGGCCAGCACCGCGCCGGGATCTTCCGGGGCCACCAGCATCGACAGGATCGAGCCGACGACGCGCAGGCTTTCGCTGTCGCTGCTCCTGACCGCCAGCGTGTAGAGCCCGTCCTGCGGCGCCAGCGCGTCGCGTGTGTCGGCGCTGCGCAGCGAAACGCCGACAATGCCCCAATCCATCTCTCCCGCCGCCAGGCAGTCGTCGACATAGGCTGCCTGATGGGCGCGATGGAATGCGCCGACGCCGAGATGGACGATGCCGGGTACGGCACGGTCGCGGTCGTATCCGGGGACCGCGACCGAGGCCGGCAATGCCTGCCGCGTGCTGTTGGAAAGGCGTCTGTCTGTCATCGTGCGATGGGTCTGATCGAGCTCGTGCCGGGCGTGGCAGGCATGCGGCGTAACATCCGTTTCGTTCCCGCACAATGGGCTGACGTTGCGTTAAAGTCATCATACAACAATCTATTTTTTGTATGTTGACATTATTTCTTTCCGATCCTACCGATGGCCGGGTTGGGAGGAACGACGTGGCCGTATTGACCGATCCGGATTTGCTGTTTCCCTCGGAGGCGCGTCCGCTGTCGCTCGCCCGCGACCTTTACGCCGCTGTCAAGGATCTGCCGATCGTCAGCCCGCACGGTCACACCGATCCACGCTGGTATGCGCTCAACGAGGCGTTTTCCGATCCGGCGCAATTGCTTGTTGTGCCGGACCATTACATCTTCCGGATGCTGTTCAGCCAGGGCGTCCGGCTCGAGGATCTCGGCGTGCCAACGCTCGACGGCTCACCGGTGGAGACTGACGGCAGAACGATCTGGCGGCGCTTCGCCGAGCACTATCATCTGTTCCGCGGCACGCCGACGCGGCTGTGGTTCGACCATGTGCTTGCCCATCTGTTCGGCATCGAAGAGCCGCTGACGGCCGCAACCGCCGACGGCCATTACGACACGATCTCGTCCTTGCTGCAGTGGGAGAATTTTCGCCCGCGAGCCCTGTTCGAGCGCTTCAACATCGAGGTCATCGCGACGACCGAAGGCGCGCTCGACGATCTCAGATGGCACCAGATGATCCGCGACAGCGGCTGGGAGGGCCGCGTCGTCACCGCCTACCGGCCGGACGCCGTCGTCGATCCCGATTTCGAAGGCTTTTCTGCCAATCTCGATCGACTCGGCGACATCACCGGCTGCGATACCGGCAGCTGGGCCGGCTATCTCGATGCGCATCGCCAGAGAAGAGCCTTCTTCAAAAGTTTTGGCGCGACCGCGTCGGATCACGGCCATCCGACGGCGGAGACCGCCAATCTGTCGGATGCTGCCGCGCATGAACTGTTCAACCGCATCCGCCGGGGCTCGGACGACGAGCGTGAGCGAAAACTGTTTCGCGCCCAGATGCTGACCGAGATGGCCAAGATGAGCCGCGACGACGGGCTGGTCCTGCAGATCCATCCCGGCTCCTGGCGCAATCATTCGCCTGCCGTCTTCCACAAGTTCGGCAGGGACAAGGGTTTCGATATCCCGACCAGAACCGACTATGTGACGGCGCTGAAGCCGCTGCTCGACTGCGTCGGCCTGGAGCGCGACCTTGCAATCATCCTCTTCACGCTCGACGAGACCAGCTATGCGCGCGAACTGGCGCCACTCGCTGGCGTCTATCCTGCGCTGAAGCTCGGGCCGGCCTGGTGGTTCCACGACAGCCCTGAGGGCATGCGCCGGTTCCGCGAGATGACCACCGAGACTGCCGGCTTCTACAACACCGTCGGCTTCAACGACGACACCCGCGCCTTTCCATCCATCCCGGCCCGCCATGATGTGGCGCGTCGGGTCGATTGCGCCTTTCTTGCGCGTCTCGTCGCCGAGCACCGGCTCCGCGAGGACGAGGCGCACGAGCTGGCGCAGGAACTTGCCTATACGCTCGCAAAAAAGGCGTACCGGCTCTAACGGCGCTTGCCGCCATCGTTCAAACGGGAGGAACCAATGCTGCATTTTTCTAGACTGGCGGGAGCTACGCTACTGGCCGCCGCACTGATGGCCGGAACGGCAAGCGCCCAGACGGTCCTGCGCTCGTCCGACACGCACCCGGACGGCTATCCGACGGTCGAGGCTGTCAAATATTTTGGCGAGCTGGTGAAGGAGCGCACGGCCGGCCGCTATTCGGTCGATGTCTATCATTCCGCGCAGCTCGGCGAGGAAAAGGACACGATCGAGCAGGTGCGCTCGGGCGTGATCGACCTCAACCGCGTCTCGATGGCGCCGTTCAACGGACTCATCCCCGAAACCACCGTTCCCTCGCTGCCCTACATCTTCCGCTCGGAAGACCATATGCACAAGGTCATGGACGGACCGGTCGGCGACCAGATCGCGGCGGCGTTCGAACAGGTCGGGCTGGTGCTGCTCGCCTTTTATGACGGCGGCGCGCGCTCCTTCTACAATTCGAAGAAGCCGATCAACACTGTAGCCGATATGGCCGGCTTGAAATTCCGCGTCATCCAGTCCGACATCTTCGTCGACATGGTGGCCGCACTCGGCGCCAACGCGACGCCGATGCCGTATGGCGAGGTGTATTCGGCGATCGAAACCGGGGTCATCGACGGCGCGGAGAACAATTTTCCGAGCTACGACACCGCCAAGCATGCGGAAGTCGCCAAGCACTATTCGCTCGACGAGCACACGATGGTGCCGGAAGCCTTTGTCATGGCAAAGTCGAGCTGGGACAAGCTGACGCCGGAAGACCAGGCGATCTTCAAAGCGGCCGCCAAGGAAAGCGTCGCCAAGCAGCGTGAGCTGTGGGCCGCCAAGGTCAAGGAATCGCGTGCCAAGGTCGAGGCGGCCGGTTCGCAGATCACGACGCCGGACAAGCAGCCCTTCATCGACGCGATGGGACCGGTCTACGAAAAGCACGTCAAGGACGACAAGCTGAAGGCGATGGTCGAAGCCATTAGGGCCGTTCAGTGATCAAGCGGCGGCGCGGGCATTACGCGCCGCCACCCTCTTGCGGAGAGAACCAGTGACCTCCAGCTCAGAACAGAGACCGTCCCTGTCCGGCATCGCGCGCGTGATGTCCCGCGTCAGCACGGCGGCGCTGTGGATCGCCGGCATCGGGCTGGTGCTGATGACCGCCTTCGTCGCCTGGCAGGTGTTCGGCCGCTATGTTCTGAACCGCTCGCCGAGCTGGACCGAGCAGGGCTCGGTGATGCTGATGAGCTGGTTCATTTTCCTCGGCGCTGCCGTCGGGGTGCGCGAGAACTATCACCTCGGCTTCGACGTCCTGCTCTACGTGCTGCCGAAAGGCGGAAAGCGTTGGCTGAGGATGATCTCGGATCTCGTCGCGCTCGCCTTCGGCATCGGCATGATCTGGTATGGCAGCCAGCTGGTCGCGCTGACCTGGGGCGCCACCTTGCCGTCGCTCGGCATATCGGGGGGCTGGGACTACGTCCCGCTTGTCGCGGGAGGCGCGCTCATCGTGCTGTTCACGCTGGAGCGCATCGTGCTTCGCCTCTCCGGTGCGCCGATCGACGATGCGCTCGATGAGCTGCCGCCGGCGGAAGTCGCAGCCGAACTCGACACAGCCAACGTGAAGGTCTGACGCCATGGAACTCTGGATACTCTTTGGCGTCTTCACCGTCCTGATGCTCATCGGCACGCCGATCGCTTTCTGCCTCGGCGTCGCAAGCTTTGCCACCGTCCTCTATATCGGCCTGCCGCCGCTCATCGTGTTCCAGCGCCTGAATTCCGGCATGAGCGTCTTTTCGCTGCTGGCCATTCCGTTTTTCATCTACGCCGGCGACCTGATGGTGCGCGGCGGCATCGCCAGCAAGATCGTTGCCTTCGCCGGCTCGCTCGTCGGCCACATGCGCGGCGGCCTCGGGCAGGTCAACATCGCGACCGCTACACTGTTCGGCGGCATTTCGGGCTCCGCGGTGGCGGAGGCAGCGGCGGTCGGCGGCTTGATGATCCCGCAGATGAAGGCGCGTGGCTATGGAGCGGATTACGCCGTCAACGTCACGTCGATGGCGGCGCTGATCGCGCTGCTGCTGCCGCCGTCGCACAACATGATCATCTATTCGATCTCGGCAGGCGGAAAGATCTCCATCGCCGACCTGTTCACCGCCGGCATCATCCCGGGCCTGCTGTTGGCCCTGGCACTGATGATCACCGCCTATTTCGTGGCGCGCTCACGCGGTTATCCGACCGAGCCGTTTCCGGGCTTCGCCGCCGTCGCGCATCTCTTCGCCGTCGCGGTGCCTGGCCTGCTGCTGATCGCGATCATCTTCGGCGGCGTGCGATCGGGCGTTTTCACGGCCACAGAGAGTTCCTGCATCGCCGTCATCTATGCATTGCTCGTGACTGTCCTGGTCTACCGGCAGATGACCTGGGAAGGTTTCGTTCATGCCACCCATGGCGCCGTGCGCACCACGGCCATGGTGCTGCTCATCATTGGCATGGCAGCGGCGTTCTCGTGGTTGATGGCCTTCCTCAAAGTGCCGGCAGCGCTGATAGCCTCGATGAACGCGATCTCGGAAGATCCGCTGGTCGTGCTGCTCCTGCTCAACCTCTTGATGCTGTTCCTCGGCACCTTCATGGACATGGGACCGACGATTATCATCTGCACGCCGATCTTCCTGCCCGTGGCACAGGCCTACGGCGTCGATCCGGTGCATTTCGGCGTCATCATGATCCTCAACTTCGGCATCGGGCTGAACACCCCGCCGGTCGGCGCAGTGCAGTTCGTGGCGTGCGCGGTGGGCAAGATATCCGTCTGGGAAGCGATGCGCTCGATCTGGCCGTTCTATGGGGCCGGCCTCGTGGTGCTGGGGCTCGTCACTTACATTCCGGCCATCTCGCTATGGTTGCCGAGCGTCTTCAAATAGGGGCTGGCAATGGCATCGGATATGGCAATCAACCTGAAGGTCGAACGCAAGCCCAAGCTGTCGGAGACCGTGGTCGCGGCGATCCGCAAGCAGTTGCAGGCGGGCGAGATCCAGCCAGGCCAAAAGCTGCCGACCGAGGGTCGGCTGACCGAAACCTTCGGGGTCAGCCGCACCGTCATCCGCGAAGCGCTGGCCAAGCTTGCCGCCGACGGTCTGGTCGAGCCGCGCCAAGGCGCCGGGGTCTTCGTCACCGAGCACATTTCGACGATGTTCGGCACGCTGGCCGCGGACATCCGCAGCAAGGATTCGATCGCGCTCAACGTGCTGGAGGTGCGCCTGGCGATAGAGATCGAATCCGCCGGGCTGGCCGCTATCCGTCGCAATGCCGCGCAGGAAGCGGCGATCCAGGAGGCGTTCTTCGAGTTCGAGCGGCTGCTGTTGAACAGCGAGCCGACAGGTCCGGCCGACCTCGCCTTCCACCGGGCGATCGCCAGCGCCACCAACAATCCGTTCTATGTCGAGATGCTCGACGTGCTCGGCCGGCGCGCCATTCCTTGCGACGTGACATCGCCGTGGTCGACAGAACTCGCCCAATCCGACGCCTATCAGCGCGGCCTGCAAGACGAGCATCTGGTGATCCTGAACGCCATTACATCAGGCGATGCCGAGTTGGCGCGCGAAGCGATGCGCGCGCATCTCAGCGCCAGCCAGCAGCGCTATCGCGAGCGCCTGCATGCACGTCAGATTTTTTATGCCGATTCGGTCAAGGCCGCGGCAACCGAATGACCAATGAGGCAGCCCAATGGGACAGCAATGAATCACACTGAAAACCACACCGACTTCACCTCGCGCTTCGCCATCGACCCTGTCACCGCCGCGGCAATGGGGACGGACGAGCTCCGCCACAATTTTCTGATCGAAGGCCTGTTCCAGCCCGGCCGCATCGGCCTGACCTATACGCATTACGACCGCATGATCGTTGGCGGCGCCATGCCTGCCGGGACACCGCTTCCGCTGCAGGCGATCAAGCCGACCGGAACAAAGAACTTTCTCGATCGCCGCGAAATGATCGCCGTCAACATCGGCGGCGCCGGCATCGTGAAAGCCGGCGGCCAGTCCTACGAGCTGCAGCCGCGCGACATGCTGTATCTCGGCATGGGCGCCAATGAGGTGTCATTCGCCTCAGTCAATCCAGCCGAGCCGGCCAAGTTCTATCTGCTCAGCGCGCCGGCGCATCAGAGCCATCGCAGCCAGCTGATCCGCATCGGCGATGCCAAGCGCCTCGATCTCGGCAGTCAGGCGACCTGCAACGAGCGCTCGATCTTCCAGTTCATCCATGCCGAGGGCGTCAAAACCTGCCAACTCGTCGTCGGCATGACCCAGCTCGCCCCAGGTTCGGTCTGGAACACCATGCCGTGCCATGTGCATGACCGGCGCATGGAGGCCTATCTCTATTTCGACCTGCCGGAGACGGCGCGGGTGTTTCATTTCATGGGCGAGCCGGACGAGACGCGCCATCTCGTCATGCGCAACGAGGAAGCGGTGCTGTCGCCGGGTTGGTCGATCCATTCGGGCGCCGGCACCTCCAACTACGCCTTCATCTGGGCGATGGCCGGCGACAATGTCGACTATACGGATGTCGACCCGGTAACGATGGAAGAGCTGCGATGAGCGACCTCTCGGCTTTCAGCCTGGCCGGCAAGCGCATTCTCGTCACCGGCGCCAACACCGGCATTGGCCAAGGCATCGCCCTGTCGATCGCGCGCGCCGGTGGTGCGGTGGTCGGCGTCGGCCGCTCTGCAATGGATGAGACCGCGGAAAAGATCGCTGCTGCGGGCGGCGGCTTCGAGGCGGTGCGCTGCGATCTTGCCGACCACGCCGCCGCCCAGGCGATGCTCGATCGCGTCTGGGACGAAACCGGGCCGCTCGACGGACTGGTCAACAATGCAGGGATCATCCGGCGCGCCGACGCCGTCGATCTGGGGCAAGCCGATTGGGAGGATGTCATGGACGTCAACCTGAAGACGGTGTTTTTTCTCAGCCAGAGCTTCGCCCGGCGCGTGCTTGCCGATCCCGAACGGCGCGGCAAGATCGTCAACATCGCCTCGGTGCTGAGCTTCCAGGGCGGCATCCGCGTCGCCTCCTACACCGCCTCGAAACATGGCGTGCTCGGCATCACCCGGTTGCTCGCCTGCGAATGGGCGTCGAAAGGCATCAACGTCAACAGCATTGCGCCCGGCTACATCGAAACCAACAACACCGAGGCGCTACGTGCCGACCCGGACCGCAGCACGGCCATTCTGGCGCGCATTCCGGCCGGGCGCTGGGGCGGGCCGGAAGACATCGGCGACGCGGCCGTCTTCCTGCTGGCGCCGGCGTCAAACTACATGCATGGCGCGGTTGTGCCGGTGGACGGCGGCTGGCTGGCACGATGAGGCGCATGCCCATGATGAGGATGTGGCGATGACCGGAACGAAGATCTTTGCGCATGCCGGCGAGGGCGCGTGGACGCCGACCGCGGATGGTAACCGCAGGCGCGTTCTGCTGCACACGGACGAACTGATGATGGTCGAGTTTGGGTTCGACAAGGGCGGTGTCGGCGCGCTGCATTCGCACCCGCATGTCCAGGCGAGCTATGTCGCCGAGGGCCGCTTCGAGGTCACCATCGACGGCACGACCGAGATCCTGGAAACGGGAAGCAGCTTCATCGTCCCTTCCAACCTGATCCACGGCGTCAAGGCGCTCGAGGCCGGCCGCCTCGTCGACAGCTTTACCCCGCATCGCGCCGATTTCCTCGTCTGACGAGAACCCCGCAGGTCACTACGAAGCGGCAGCCGATCTCGGAAGCAAAAAGCCCGCGCCTCCGGAGAGACGCGGGCGTGTTGCCTGGGCGCTTGTGGCGCCGCGGTACTCAAAACATCACCGCAGGACCTGACCCTGCCGAATCATGGTGAAGATAGGATTAATCGGCCCGAGCCGTTGCGCGATATTCACAGCCAAAGTGAATAGAGGCTGGAATCACGCTCGCATATCCGCCAATGAGGGGGATAACTTTTCAGACGGAGCCGACGGAGACAGGACTTGAGGAGCGTTCGAATGTCCGAATCGGCTGTCCAAGCGGTCACCCGACGATTCGCCAGGGAGCTTTGGCAGGTAACGTCGCCGCTGACTCGGGCCGTTCCCCCAATGCCTTTTCGGGCAGCGCCGATCATAGAAATTCCCTGATGCAGGCAGCGGCGGCGAGCGTCCCGGCGGAGGATCCCAAGCGGCGCGTCCTGAAGGACGTGTTCGGCTTCGACGATTTTCGTCCCGGCCAGGACGCCGTGACGGAGGCGCTGCTGGCCGGGCGTCATGTGCTGGCTGTCATGCCGACCGGCGCCGGCAAATCACTCTGCTACCAGGTTCCGGCGCTGGTCCTGGGCGGCCTCACCATTGTCGTTTCGCCGCTGGTGGCGCTGATGCAGGACCAGGTCGCCGCATTGCGTCTTGCCGGCGTGGCGGCCGATACGATCAATTCCTCGCTCGACCGCGATGCCAATGTCGCCGCATGGCGCCGCGTCGCGGCGGGCCAGACGCGCCTGCTCTATCTTGCACCCGAGCGGCTCATGACCGCGCGGATGCTCGAGGCGCTGGCCAGGCTCGACATCCGGCTGATCGCTGTCGACGAGGCGCATTGCATCTCCCAGTGGGGGCCGTCGTTCCGGCGCGAATATGAAGAGTTGTCGCGGCTGCGCGACATTTTCCCTGATGTGCCGATCATTGCGCTGACGGCGACAGCGGACGAGGCGACGCGCACCGACATCGCCGGACAGCTGTTCGCCGGGCGTGTCGAAACCCTGGTGCTGGGCTTCGACCGGCCGAACATCAAGCTTGGCGTCGAGGCCAAGCACGACAGCAAGCGCCAATTGCTGGGCTTCGTACAGCGTCATGCCGGCCGCAGCGGGATTGTCTATTGCCTGTCGCGCAAGAAGACGGAAGAGATGGCGGCGTTCCTCGAGAAGAACGGCGTGCGCGCCCTGGCCTATCATGCCGGCATGAGCAAGGACGCGCGTGAAGCAAATCAAAACGCTTTCATGACCCTGTCGGGCGTGGTGATGGTGGCGACCATCGCCTTCGGCATGGGGATCGACAAGCCTGACGTCGCCTATGTCTTCCACACCGACCTGCCGGGCAGCCTCGAAGCCTATTATCAGGAAATCGGCCGCGCCGGCCGCGACGGGCGGGCTGCCGAGGCACATATGCTCTTCGGTCTCGGCGACATTCGCATGCGGCGGCTTTTCATCGACGACGAGGACGCGCCGGCGGAACATAAAAGGCGCGCGCATGGCCGGCTCGATACGCTGATCGGCTATTGCGAAACGGCCCAGTGCCGTCGCCAGATCCTGCTTGGCTACTTCGGCGAACCAGCAATGCCTTGCGGCAATTGTGACAACTGCCTTGACCAGACGCCGCATGCGGATGGCGAGGCGGAGGCGCGGATCGTCTTCGCGGCCATCGCGCAGACCGGCGAGCGTTTTGGCGCCGCCCATGTCGTCGATGTTCTGCTCGGCCATGAAACCGAGAAAGTTCTGGCCAGGAACCACCACAGGCTTGCCAGCTTCGGGACCGGTGTGGCGCACAAGAAGGATGTCTGGCAGTCGCTCATCCGCCAACTCGTCGCGGGAGGGTTTCTGACGTTGGACTCAGGCGGCCATGGCGGCCTTGCCATCGCCGAAAAGGGCCGTGAGCTGGCCCGCGGCGAGGTTCCGTTCCGGTATCGCGTAGAGGTGCGGAACCGCGCGGCACGAGACAAGACTCGTCCCACCCCGAATGCTACCGCGGGTACTGAAGACCTGGATACCGCGCTTTTGGCCACGCTCAAGGCGGTTCGGCTGCGTCTCGCCCGGGAGCGCCAGGTGCCGGCCTTCGTCATCTTCTCCGATCGCACGCTGATCGACATGGCCGAACGCTGCCCGCGCGACCTCGACGCCTTCGCAGCAGTCAACGGCGTAGGTGCCGCAAAACTCAGGGAATTCGGCGAGATCTTCCTCGGCGCAATCGCTGCGCACCAATCCCGTGGATCGGCCTGAGACAGCCAAGGATCAAGTCCGCGGTGCTGCAGCAGGTCAATTTGCGAGACAGCATTTCTTCGCTTTCTTGACGCGGCCGTCGTACCACGCGCTGTGAACCAGCGGCGCCAGATCGCGCAAGCCAAGCCGGGCGATTGCCTCCAGCCAGGCGATCCAGGCGAAATCGTCGTCACCGGCCAGCCTCTCGGTGTGGAATCGCTCGAGAAAATCTCGCATTCGGTCACGCTCGATGCGGCCTTCCCAGGTCAGGAAGGTCGCTGCGCCCAAAGCTGCATCGCGGACGTATTCATCGACAGAGCGGTCGCTGATCAAGCTGAACAAAGCGTCGGCGTCGCCATCAAATACGCCGGCGACGATACGCGCCATGCTCTCGGTCACCACGTCGCCGAGCAGGTCATCGAGCTCGCGTCCCGGACGGCGCAGCAGGCGCAACAAGGGCCCGAACGTTCGAGTGTCGCGAGCGCCGCCCAGGATGTAAAGCCGCATCTCATCATCCCGCGACAGATCCTCTCCTTCGGCCGCTCTTGCGATGACCGCCCGCAACGCGGGAGCGGATTCTTCAATCCTTGCGATGCAGTGGGCGATGGCGACGTCCGGAAATTGCCCTTCGCGTGCCAGGTCATGCAGTTGATCTTCAATCGGACCCAGATCGAAGCCGGGCCCGCCACGGCCAAGGACGGTTTCCAGCTCTTCCTTCTTCATGGCATCCTCGCTGTCGTTCGTGCCTGGCAAATCTACGACAGACCGGCTGCCTTTCAACAGTTCATCCGCCGCACGAACGGCAAATACCTGTGCAGAAGGTCTCAGACTCGCGGGATCGCTTCGACAATGCTCGGCCTTCGGCAGCAGGCGCCGCAATCAGCACCTGCTTCGTCTCACAGCTGCGATCGCAGCCTCCTGCTGCTGCAATTGCTCGATTTTCGCGTTCTGGCGGGCAGTGACGGTAGTGGCGACACGCCGGGCTCCCCATAGCCAGTTCGGAATGTTGGTTTTCGCGACTTTGCCCCGGGTGATCGCTGTCGCCGACAGCTCCTTGGCGACTTCGCCCATGGCCACGTTGAGTTCGACGCAACTCATCCTGTCGTATTTCGCTGCATCAAAGGATGCATAGAAGGGCGAAGCGCAACCTCCGACAAACACGAGACTGCATGTCAGGGCCGTGGCTGTAGAGATGGCTTTCATTTTATCAAGCAGATTTGATGCCGGACGGGCGAATGAGGCATGTGAAGCTCTACAACACTCTGCCCTGGGCGTCATTCCCTATTCAACCGCGAAGAATTTCGAGAGAGCCGCTGCGGTCTGGTGAGGGTGCTCTTCTGGAAAGAAGTGCCCGCCCGGAACGGGACCTCCTTCAACTCTGTCGGCCCATTTCCTCCAGATAGCCAGCGGGCCGCCTTGCTCCGCATACCAGGTCTCGAGGCCGCCTTGGCTACTCCACAGTGCCAGGAGCGGACATTTGATGCGACGACCGTTTATCTGGTCCAGCGCGTCATGCTCACGATCGATCGTGGCAGCGGCCCGATACTCTTCGCAAATCGCATGAATATGAACGGGATCGCGAAGCGCCTTGACATAAGCCTCCCTGATCGTTGCAGAGAACATTTCTGCCGGCGATCCCCACTGCACAATCGCATTGTCGACGATGGCATCGGGCGCCGCGCCGATCAGCCGCTCCGGCAGCGGTTCCGGTTGCGCAAGAAGGCTCCAGGGCCAGAAGCCGAGAGCCAGTCTGGCATCCGCCCTGTCCCACGCGGCGGCGGTCGGGATGACGTCGAGGACCGCGACCTTGGACATCTCATCGGGGTGATCGAGTGCCAGGCGATAGGCGACCCGCCCACCGCGGTCGTGTCCGGCAACCATGAACCGCTCAAAACCCAACTGCTGCATGACTTGAACCATGTCTGCGGCCATGGCGCGTTTGGCGTATGGGCTATGATCGGCCGAGGAGACCGGGCAGCCACTTTGCCCATAGCCGCGAAGATCGGCGGCGACGACTGTGAAGCGGGGCGCCAGGGCCGCGGCAATATCCCTCCACATCAGATGCGTTTCTGGAAAACCATGAAGCAGCAGCAGCGGCGGACCGGTTCCGCCGACCCTTGCGAAAATGGTCGTGTCGTCCAGTTGCAAGCTGGTGGCCCTGAAACCTGCAAACACCGTTTTTCTCCTCGGTGTGCCTCAGGCGACAACGCACAAGGTGGCAGAAGGATCACTGTCGGCTGCTTTGCCTGAATTTGTGGCGGCCCTGGAATTCTCCTCAATTGCCAGGTACGGAAACTGCGGCCACTGATATTTCGATCGGCGCACCCCATATAGCGCCAGAGTGTCGCTTGAGGATTTGCCAAGATGATTTCGCGTTCGAGCCGGTTTGCCGTTTTGTTTGCAGGACTGTTCCTGGCTTTTTCCATGGTCACGGCCGATTACGCCGAGGCGCGGCGTGGCGGCAGCTTCGGCAGCCGCGGCACGCGCACGTTCCAGTCGGTCCCGCCGACCAGGACAGCGCCACAGCCGGCCGCGCCGGTCGAGCGCTCGATGACGCCCAACACCGCAACGAACAATGCGGCGCGCCAGACACCGGCAGCCCAACGACCAGGGATCTTCAGCGGCCTCGGCGGTTCGATGATGCGCGGCCTGCTGCTCGGCGGTCTGATCGGACTTCTTTTGGGCCAGGGGTTCGGCGGCTTGGCTGGCATGTTGGGCCTGCTGCTGCAAGGACTGCTGATCGGCGGCGCGATCATGCTGATCATCCGCTTTTTCCGGTCGCAATCGGCACGCAACCAGGCGCCTGCCATGGCCGGTGTGCCGCGGAGCATGGGCAATTTTGGGCGAAACGCGGCAGCCCAGCGCGAGGCGGACAACGTCACATCTTTCCCCATTCCAGGCATCGGGTCTGGCTTTGGCCGGACGGCTCCAGCCAACGATCAAATTACGATGACGCCGGCCGATCTCGATACATTCCAGCAGCGGTTGACCGAAGTTCAGGAAGCGTTCGGGCGTGAAGACCATGCTGGCTTGCGCCGGCTGGCGACCCCCGAGATGGTGTCGTACCTGTCCGAAGAACTTGCCGACAATGCCAAAAACGGCATCAGGAACGAGGTGTCGAACGTCAGCCTGCTGGAGGCCGATATTGCGGAGAGCTGGCGGGAAGATGATCGTGACTACGCGACGGCTGCCCTGCGCTACGAGTCTCTTGACGTGATGCGTGATCGCGCCAGCGGCAAGATCGTCGCCGGCGAAGCCGATCGGCCGACGGAAACAACCGAACTGTGGACCTTCACGCGCCAGAACGGCGGCGACTGGAAGCTGGCGGCAATACAGCAGCCCTGACCGATACGCTGCAGCCTCGGCGGTTCACGTCCTCTGGCGATGGCTTCAGTGGCAGGAACGTCGAAGCCCGCGGCATCGATAGTCACTCGCGATGGCGCAGCGCATCGACCAGGGCAACGAAAGCAGGCGAGGATTGCCGGCGGCTCGGATAATAGAGATGGTAGCCATCCCAATAGGGCGACCATCCTTCCAGGACCCGCGCCAGCCGCCCTTTGGCGATGTGGGGAAGGGCCATTTCTTCCGGAACATAGCCGAGGCCGCGGCCGGCCAGCGCGGCGTCCAGGACATGAAAGATGTTGTTGAAGACGAGTTGCCCATCGACGCGAATTTTGATCTCGCGGCCGTTCTCCTCGAACTCCCACACATAAAGAGCCCCGGACGTTGGAAAACGGTAGTTGATGCAATTGTGCTGCACGAGGTCCTGCGGCTTCTCCGGCGCGGGATGCTCGGCAAAGTAGGATTCATCGCCGACGACTGCGAAGCGGAAATCCGGTCCGATGCGAGCCGAGATCATGTCTTTCGCAAGCTGTTCGCCCATGCGGATCCCGGCGTCGAAGCGCTCCGTCACGATGTCGGTGAGGCCGTTGTCGAGCAGGAGTTCGACCTTGATGTCGGGATATTTCGGCAGAAAGCGTTTCAGCTTGGGCCAAAGGATGCTGCTGATTGCATAGTCAGGCGCTGACAGCCGGATGGTTCCGGCGGGCTTTTCTCTCAGTTCGTTCAGGGCATCGACCTCGATTTCGATCTGGTCAAAGTGCGGCCCAATCCGCTGCAAAAGCCTCTCACCCGCCTCCGTGGGAGCCACCGCGCGCGTCGTGCGGGTGAGCAGGCGAACGCCAAGGCGCGCTTCGAGTTGACGGATGGTGTGGCTTAGCGCGGATTGCGATATGCCGAACCGGGCTGCGGCGCGCGTAAAACTACGCTCCCGAGCAACAGCCAGGAACGCGAGCAGATCATTGACATTCTGCCGCGACACTCATGAATCCTTGTAATAGCCAGAACTCGATTATACCGGATAAATCGAAGGCGAACACAGAGACTTCATTGAGCGGCAGCTATTCAATCCGCCGCTCGCCCCCGGCGACGAACTACGAGCGGATTGCGCAGGTTTCAGTCGGCGCGTTCAACGCGGATGGTGACCGGACCGGGACGGTCAAAGATCGAGACATCGCCAGTGACCTGCCCGAGCCTGATGATGCCAGGCGCCGGGAGGCGACCGCTCCGATAGTAGATCACGAAATGATCGGAACTCCACAACCCAAGCGTGCCGACAGAGAACTCGCGCTGCCGCGCCAGCTCGGGCAAGGCGGAAGGCAGATTGCCGGTCTTTTCCTGGCGCAGATGATCGGACATCTCTATCGTGAGCGGCAGCATCTGCGCCAGAGATTTTGCGGCCTCGTTATCGGCGAGATCGGCTGTGACCTCGCCCCAATCCGAAGAGATGCGAATGCGTTCTTGAGCCATGGCAGGTCCAACCGTTCCGATTGCGATAACAGCGGCGCTCAGCAATAGTTTCAGCATGCGGTCGTATCCCCGATCAATGCTGATGGAGCCTGTACCGTCTGGTACAGGCTCCATCGCGCCGTTCACGCAGAGAGATGCTGATTGAAGAAGCTGGTCAGCTTGTCGAACGGGATCAGGTCGACGCGATCGTAGAGATCGACGTGCCCGGCGCCGGCAACCCACACAAGCTCCTTCGGCTCGGCCGCTCGCTTGTAGGCATCCTCGCTGAACTCGCGGGAGTGGGCCTGGTCGCCGGCGATGAACAGCATCGGGCGCGGCGAGATCGTCTCGATGTCGTTGAACGGGTAGAAATTCATGAACTTGACATTGCTGGTCAGCGTCGGATGCGTGGTGATCTGCGGGTTTGCGCTTGCGGGCGTGAATTCACCCCGCGTCGTGCGGTAGAAGTCATAGAATTCTCGCTGGATGGGATGGGTGCCGGCGGTCAGCTCGTGCACAGTGCCGCCGGTATATTCGACCGCGGCGCCTTCAGACTCGGCCCAGCGCTGCTCGGCAGCTGCAGCAATGATCTGCTTGCGCTGTTCGATGCTCAGCGAATGATTGAGCGCGTCGCGATTGGCGGCCCCCATGTCGTACATGCTGACGGTCGCGACGGCGCGCATCCGCGGGTCGATCTTGGCCGCGCTGATGACGAAGCTGCCGCTGCCGCAGGCGCCGATCGCGCCGATGCGGTTTCTGTCGACGAATGGCCGCGTACCGAGGAAATCGACGGCGGCGCTGAACGCTTCGGCGTAGACGTCAGGCGAAACGATCTGGCGGGCCTCGCCCTCGCTTTCGCCCCAGAACGGCAGGTCTATGGACATCGCGACGAAGCCCTGTTCGGCCATCTTGGTGGCATAAAGATTCGCGCTCTGCTCCTTCACCGCACCCATCGGATGCCCGACGACGAGCGCCGGATGGCGCGCATTGCGGTCGAGCTTGTTGGGAATGAACAGATTGCCCGCAACGTTCATCTCGTATTGGCTCTTGAAGGCGATCTTTTCCAGCGTCACCCGATCACTGGTGTAGAAGTTGTTGGCGCCGTTTGACATGTCTTGAGCCTTTGCGAAGGGGATGTTGAACAGCGACGCCGCACCGAGCGCGGCAACGCCGGCGCCGGTCAGCTTCAGCAGATCACGCCGGCCAAAGTCGACACTGGACTGTGGTTCCGCCGTGCTCTCGATTCCGATCTGCTTGTTCATGCCTGTCTCCTTTGATCGTCCTGAACTGTCGCAGGGCTGCCGGGCCATGCTCATTTCCTCGGCATGCGCGGCAGTGTTGCGAATGTGTGAAATAGAATAGCGACGACGCCGGCGATCGATTAGGCGGCAAAATCCGCATGTCGTTATGAGGATGATTCATCAATCGAATAGCGCAGGCTCGTCCCGAAGGTGAACAGATTCGTCCGCCTCCGGCCGCATCTGCATGCACAGGAAGAAGATCGTCACCGTGCCCGCCGATCAAGGTCGGCGTCAACGAGTTCGACGATGGCATTTGGCCCTTGAGCCTCATGCCCTATGATCTTGGATACTTCGACCTGGAACAGAGGACATTGGCAAAGCCCCATCCCACATTCTTGGCGCAGCCGGGACTAGCCACCTCTGCGAACGGTGCGGAAAGCACGAGTTCATGCATGTCGAGACGCAAAACCAACCGCTCGGGAACGGCGGGGCATTCGGGTTAGGCGGCTTGCCGAAAGGTTCGAATCCTGTCGGGTGCAGCATTGCCGCAGTTCGCTTGCCGACAACTATTCCTGCTCGAATTGACAGGGCCAATCTTCAGGCCTCGTCAAGCCAGAAGGCAACTCGGTCCGGGCGTCTCCGCAAGCCATGTTGAGCTGCCACTGGGACAGACCCGCCGAATTGGAAAGGTCGACGCCCTCGATATGGGTCAGAAAGAAAAAGGCGTGGTCAAAGTCTATCGACGCGGTGAACGTCGCTCCTCGGAAGTCCGCGCGTGCGAGATTGGCAAACGAGAAGCGGCTGCCGCTGAGATCGGCGCCATGGAACTGCGCACGCCCCAATTCTGCCTTTGTGAAATCAACGTTGGTCAGATTGGCGTCCTGGAAATTCGAGCGCTGCATTTCCGCGCTCGCAAACACAGCGCCCTGCGCGTCCATACGGCTGAAGTCGGTCCTGTAGGCCTCGATTCTGTCGAACCGGGCGCCTTTGGCGGTCGAGTCGGCCAGGGAAGCACGCACAAGCGTTGCCTTCTCAAGATTTGCCGCAAGGAGATTGCTGTTCCTGAGGTCGGTCGAAGTGAAATCAACACCGAACAGGTTCGCCCCGCTCAGGTCCTGTCCTTCCAGGATGAGAAGCTTCTTGTCACACTCGTGCCAATTGACGCCAGGCGTCGCGGCTGCGTGGCAATTGTGAGCAGCAGTGGCGTTCTGCCAAGCAAACACAGTGCAAATCGCCAGAACCAAGCCGGATGCGGCGTAAGCTCTGGTTCGCCTCAAAGTCATGGTTGCTGGACCTCTGCTACTCGCCGACACTCAACCTGACCACATCTGCTGACACTCGAGAGTGCTCCTCGTCTACACCACCGTCAACCCGGGAGCAGAGAACCTGGCGACGGTCGCCGCAGATGCCCAGCGGACGTCAACAATGGGAACCCTGCTCGGGTGCTGACCGCCACCGCCGGCGTCCGCCGCCGACAAGCGTGAATCCGCTTGGGTCCGCACCGATCGGTACTTCCCGACGGCGAGGTTGACCCGGCACGGGGTGCTAGTCGCGTATCCTGATTCCGCTGTCGCTACCCCACGACTTCGCTTAGCGAGGCCGAAGTTGATCTGTGCCATCTACCAGTTCGAAGCATGAACCCCGCATATTTGTGTCGTAAGCTGACGTGCCGCGAATACGGCGTTTTCGGTAGGCGGGCTTTATGGCGGGCGCGCAACCTATTCTTTGATTTTTATCAATGTAAACAATGTCGTATGGCGGAGAGGGAGGGATTCGAACCCCCGATGGGCTTGCACCCATGCCGCATTTCGAGTGCGGTGCATTCGACCACTCTGCCACCTCTCCGCGGTCATGGTCCGCCGTTGCCGGCGCGGCGCACTAGATAACGGCTGGACGGACAGGTTACAAGGGCCAATCTGCCTGATATCAGGCTTCTCTCCGGGCCGTATTGGTCGTTGTTCGCTACCTCCGCCGCCTGTGCCAACGGCACCGTCTTGCTTTCGGCCGTTTGCCTTGACTCGCGCTGCACCTTCGGCTAGGGACAGCGCGCAATCGGCGTGGAGGGCTCTTCCGCGCCGCTTGCTTTTTGAACCCGCAGACTGACAAAAAGACGGCCGAACCGCCTGAAGCGGTTCGTCAAGGCCGACCGAACAGCGAAAGGCAAAAAATGTTCGCAGTCATCAAAACGGGCGGCAAGCAGTATCGCGTTGCCGCCAACGATCTCCTGAAGATCGAAAAAGTCGAAGGCCAGGTCGGCGACATCGTCGAGATTGGCCACGTGCTCGCGCATGGCGAGGGCGAGAATGTCACATTCGGCGCGCCGTTCGTCGACGGCGCTTTGGTCACCGCCGAAGTTGTCGAACAGGGCAAGAACCGCACCGTCATCGCTTTCAAGAAGCGCCGCCGGCAGAATTCGCGTCGCAAGATCGGCCATCGCCAGCTGTTGACCACCGTGCGGATCGCCGAGATCCTGCTGGGTGGCGCCAAGCCGACGAAAAAGGCCGCGGCCAAGGCCGAAGCGAAGGCCGAGATTGCCGCAAAGGCCGAGGCGAAGGCTGAAGCCGCCCCGAAGACCGAAGCGAAGACCGAGGCAGAGGCTGCGCCGAAGAAGGAAGCCAAGGCAAGCGAAACCGCCGCGCCGCTGTTCAAGGCGCCGAAGGGCGAGCCGGACGATCTGACCGTGATCAAGGGCATCGGTCCGGTTGCGGCCGGCCAGTTGAACGAGCAGGGCATCACGACCTTCGCCCAGATCGCCAAGCTGTCGGACAAGGATATCGCCAAGATCGACGAGCATATGCCGTTCAGCGCCGACCAGATCATGGACTGGCGCGAGCAGGCCAAAGATTTGGCGAAGAAGTAAAGCGGACCGGCGCGATCGCCGTCGGTTCGGACTTGAAACGGAACGCGAACGCGTTCATAAGACCCTTTAAGCGCCTAGCGGCGCATCGGAGTTAGTTAGATGGCACACAAGAAAGCTGGCGGTTCGTCGCGCAATGGTCGCGACTCCCATTCCAAGCGGCTCGGCGTGAAAAAATTCGGCGGCGAAGCCGTGATTCCGGGCAACATCATTATTCGTCAGCGCGGCACGACGTGGCATCCCGGCACCAATGTCGGCATTGGCACGGATCACACGCTGTTTGCGCTCGAAGCTGGCGCAGTCACCTTCAATAAAAAAGCCAATGGCCGAACCTACGTATCGGTGAACCCGATGACCAAGGCCGCGGAGTAGCCGGTTCCGCACGAGAACACCGGCACCCATCTCGGGAACCGGTGTCTGGCCAAGCCAGGAAATGGATCAGGGGAGATGGGTTCCATCTCCCCTTTTTCTTGCCTGGAGGACTGACATGGTTGCCGAAGCGGATGACACAGACGGTGAAAGTTACGCGATAGATTGTCCGGTCCTGGTGACCGAGCGGCTGGTCCTGCGGGCACCGCGCGAAAGCGACATCGAGCAACTGGTGGCGCTCGCCGACAATCGCCATGTCGCCGAAATGCTGGCCCGCATGCCGCACCCCTATGGCGAGGCCGAGGCACGCGCCTTCCTCGCGATGACGGCATCGCGCCGGGCCGGCATTGCCTATGCCTTGACCCTGGCCGGCACCGAAACCTTCGTCGGATGCGCCGGCCTCAACACCACCGATCGCGGGCTGGAGCTCGGCTACTGGATCGGCGAGCCCTACTGGAAGCGCGGCTATGCGACGGAGGCCGCGCATGCGCTGGTCGACCTCGCCTTCCAGAAGACGGCGATCCAGGTGCTGCATGCCTCGACGCGGGTGATCAATCCGGCCTCGCGCCGGGTCATCCACAAATGCGGCTTCCAATATGCCGGCCAGGGCATGCTGAACTCGATCGTCGCCGGCCAGGTGCCGGTCGAGCGCTACCGCCTCGATCGCAAGACCTGGACCAGCCTGCGGAACTGGGTCCATTTCTAGGCATGTCGATCTTCAGGTGAGGCCGGCCTGCAAATGGCGGCTTCCTGCGCTTCCGGTGCTCACGTACCAAAAGTACGCTCCGCTCCGGTTCTCGGAAGCCATCATTCTCGGCGCGGCCTGACCTGAATCTCAACACGCCTAGGCGCGAAGGTTGCGGACCGAATTTGGGTTCAAACCATCTCGACCCAGACCGGCAAGTGGTCCGAACCGACTGCCTGCTGGTCGACCCACAGGCGCTTCAGCGATTTGGCCAGCGAGGCGCTGGTGAAGACATAGTCGATGCGCTTGTGGCGGCTGGCGTCGCCAGGCCGCTTGGGGTCGACCCAGGTGACGAGATCGGCGCCTGCGGCGGCAAGGCGCAGGGCGGCATCGACGGCAAGATCCGCGGTTACCGGCATGCCGAATTCGTGATCCAGGTGGCCGACGAATTCGACATGTTCCGGCGATCCGGCCAGCATGTTGAAGTCGCCCATGACGACGAAGCCTTCGGGACAAGGCAGGTCGGGCAGGCCGACCTCGGCGACACCCGACAGCGCGCCGCCCTCGATCGCATAGTTCAACAGGCGCCGGCGCAGAAACCGGATCTGGCTGGCGCGTTCGACCGGGCTGCGATGGTCGAGATGGGTGGAATAGAAGCGGATAAAACCAAGCGGCGTCTCGATTAGCGCCTCCAGCGCGCCGCGCTGGAAATTCATCACTTCGAAACTGCGGCTGCGCGGCAAGAGGAGATTGCGCGACAGATGAACGGGGGTTTTCGACAGCACCATGTTGCCGAGTTGGAAGGTGGTGGTGATGGCGCGGCCGTTTTCCAGACGCGAGCCCACATTGGCCTCGAAATTGCTGCCGTAGACGGCGAAATATTCGGGCAGCGCCTCGCCAAGCTCGGCCACCATGTCGCGGCCGCCATTGTTGGGGTTGTTGCGCGAGACCTCCTGCAGCGCGATCACGTCAGCGCCGCGCACGGCATCGGCTATGCGGCCGACATCGTAGCGGCCGTCAAGACCGACGCCGTAGTGGATGTTGTAGGTTACAAGCTGCATTGCGACTCCGGCGATGTTCAGACTCGGCCATGTTCAGGCTCGGACCATGTTCAGACTCGGACTATGTCAGACTGGGGCCATGTTGATAAACAGCCTCGCCCTTCGCGCCACCTTGGTTTAGAGCAGTGCCAAACGTTAGAGCAATGCCGCAAGGCCGTTAGCAGAAACTCAGCAATACGATGAAATTTCTCGATCAAGCCAAGGTCTATGTCCGCTCCGGCGATGGTGGCGCCGGATCGGTGTCGTTCCGGCGCGAAAAGTTCATCGAGTTCGGCGGTCCCGACGGCGGCGACGGCGGCCGCGGCGGCGACGTCTGGGTGGAGGCGGTCGATGGGCTGAACACGCTGATCGATTATCGCTACCAGCAGCATTTCAAGGCCAAGACCGGCACGCACGGCATGGGCCGCAACATGACCGGCGCCAAGGGCGCCGACGTGACGCTGAAAGTGCCGGCGGGAACGCAGGTCTTTGCCGAGGACAACGACACGCTAATCTGCGACCTGACCGTCGTCGGCCAGCGTTTCCTGCTGGCCAAGGGCGGCAATGGCGGCTTCGGCAACCAGCATTTCAAGACCTCGACCAACCAGGCGCCGCGCCGCGCCAATCCGGGTCAGCCGGGCGAAGAGCTCAACATCTGGCTCCGGCTCAAGCTGATCGCCGATGCCGGCCTGGTCGGCCTGCCCAATGCCGGCAAGTCGACTTTCCTCGCCGCTGTCACCGCTGCCAAGCCGAAGATCGCCGACTATCCCTTCACCACGCTGCATCCGGGCCTCGGTGTGGCCCGCATCGACGGGCGCGAGTTCGTCATCGCCGATGTTCCCGGCCTGATCGAAGGCGCGCATGAAGGCGTCGGCATCGGCGACCGTTTCCTCGGACATGTCGAACGCACGCGGGTCCTCCTGCACCTCGTCTCGGCGCAGGAAGAAAATCCGGGGAAGGCCTACAAGACCGTGCGCGCCGAACTCGACGCCTATGGCCATGGGCTGGTCGAGAAGGTCGAGATCGTCGCACTTTCCCAGGTCGACACGCTCGATGCCGACGCGCGCAAGAAGAAGGTCGCTTCGCTGAAACGCGCCGCCGGCCGCGCGCCGATGCTTTTGTCCGCGGTCACCGGCGAAGGCGTCGAAGCCGTTCTGCGCGCGCTGATGACGGTCGTCGCCGAGGCGCGCGAAGCTGTCGCCGCTCCGGTCGAGACGCGCTGGAGATAGCGATGGCCGCGCAGTCGCTGAAAAAATACCGGCGCATCACCGTCAAGATCGGCTCGGCGCTGCTTGTCGACCGCACGGCGGGGCTGAAGCGCGACTGGCTGGCCTCGCTTGCCGACGACATTTCAGTGCTGGCCGAGAATGGCGCCGAGATCCTGGTTGTGTCGTCCGGCGCCATCGCGCTTGGCCGCACCATTTTAGGCCTCGGCAAGCGGGCGCTGAAGCTCGAGGAAAGCCAGGCGGCGGCGGCCGTCGGGCAGATTGCGCTGGCCGGCGCCTGGTCGGATGCGCTCGGCAAGGGCGGCCTGAAATCGGGCCAGATCCTGCTGACGCTCGGCGACACCGAAGAGCGCCGCCGTTATCTCAATGCGCGCGCGACGATCTCGACGCTGCTCAAGATGAAGGCGGTGCCGGTCATCAACGAGAACGATACGGTGGCGACCTCGGAAATCCGCTATGGCGACAATGACCGGCTGGCGGCGCGGGTGGCGACGATGATGGGCGCGGACCTTTTGGTGCTGCTCTCCGACATTGACGGGCTCTACACGGCGCCGCCGGCGCGCGACCAGCATGCCAGGTTCGTCGCTGTCGTCGACCGCATCACGCCTGACATCGAGGCGATGGCGGGTGCGGCCGCTTCGGAGTTTTCACGCGGCGGCATGCGCACCAAGCTCGACGCCGGCAAGATCGCCACCGCCGCCGGCACTGCCATGATCATCACATCAGGCACGCGGCTGTCGCCGCTGCTGGCGATCGAGCGTGGCGAGCGGGCGACGTTCTTCCGGCCGAGCGCCAATCCGGTCAAGGGCTACAAGACATGGATCGCCGGGCAGCTCGAACCGGCAGGCCGGCTGACAGTCGATGCCGGCGCCATCGGCGCGCTGCTGTCGGGCAAGTCGCTGCTGCCGGCCGGCGTCAAGCTGGTCAGCGGCAATTTCTCGCGCGGCGACACGGTGGCGATCCTGTCGCCCGAAGGCCGCGAGATCGCGCGCGGACTGGTTGCCTACGATGCCGCCGATGCCGTAAGGATCGCTGGCTTGAAAACAGCCGAGATCGAAACGGTGCTCGGCTATGAAGCGCGATCGGCGATGATCCACCGCGACGACCTTGTGGTGAGCCATTCCAGTGACCAAGTACAGGCCGGCGACCAAGTACAGGCCGCTGACCAAGCGGTCGGTGACGAGGTGAATAGCGGAGGATGAGCCATGCTGAAGCTGCATGAAAAATCCCGGGACGATACGGTGGCGCTGATGGCCGATATCGGCCGCCGCGCCCGCGCTGCCGCCCGACCGCTGGCCGTCGCCACAGCCGAGCGCAAGCACGCCGCATTGATCGGTATGGCGCAGGCGATCCTTCGCCACGAGCAGGATATTCTCGACGCCAACGCCATCGACATCAAAAATGCCGAGCAGTCGGGGCTTTCGCCTTCTTTCATGGACCGGCTGAAGCTTGATCCCGGCCGCATCCGTGCCATGGCCGACGGCATCAGTGAAATCGCCGGGCTGCGCGATCCGGTCGGCGATGTCATTGCCGCGTGGGACCGGCCGAACGGCCTGCATATCGAGCGCGTGCGCACGCCGCTCGGCGTTGTCGGCGTCATCTACGAAAGCCGGCCGAACGTGACCGCCGATGCCGGCGCGCTGTGCCTCAAGGCCGGCAATCCGGTGATCCTGCGCGGCGGCTCGGATTCGCTCAACTCCTCGGCGGCGATCCATGCCTGCCTGGTCGAAGGGCTGAAAGCGGCCAAGCTGCCGCAGGATGCCATCCAGCTGGTGCCGACCGCCGACCGCGCCGCCGTCGGCGAGATGCTGAAAGGACTTTCCGGCAATATCGACGTCATCATTCCGCGCGGCGGCAAGAACCTGGTCGAACGCGTACAGAACGAGGCGCGGGTGCCGGTCTTCGCGCATCTCGAAGGCATCTGTCATCTCTACATCGACGGCTCGGCTGATCTCGACATGGCGGCCACGATCGCGGTCAACGCCAAGATGCGGCGCACCGGCGTCTGCGGCGCGGCCGAGACGCTGCTGGTCGACCGCGCTGTTGCCGCAACTCATCTGGTGCCGATCCTCGGGGCGTTGCGCGACGCCGGGTGCGAAATCCATGCCGACGCCGAGGTGCTGAAAGTGTTTACCGACGCCCAGCCTGCGACCGACGCCGACTGGGTGAGCGAATATCTCGATGCCATCATCGCAGTAAAACTGGTCGACGGCGTTGCCGGTGCGATCGAGCACATCGAGACTTTTTCCTCGCACCACACCGAGGCGATCGTCGCCGAGGATGCCGACGCCGTCGAACGGTTCTTCAACGAGATCGATTCGGCGATCCTTCTGCACAATGCCTCGACGCAATTCGCCGATGGCGGCGAATTCGGCATGGGCGCCGAGATCGGCATCGCCACCGGCAAGATGCATGCGCGCGGCCCGGTCGGTGTCGAGCAACTGACCTCGTTCAAGTACCGCGTGCGCGGGACGGGACAGGTGAGGCCTTGAGCTTATTCGCGGTTAGAGCCTGACAGGCGTGCGCCCAGCCACCCCCTCTGTCCCGCCCGGTGCCTGACACATGCTATCCCCGTCCGAACAACCCGTCCCCTCTCGCTACCTTCATATGCCGCATGCCGAAAAGGGCCTGGCCGTCGGACTGTTCGGCGGCTCGTTCAATCCTGCCCATGCCGGCCATGCGCTGGTCGCCGAGATCGCGCTCAGGCGCCTGGCGCTCGATCAGTTGTGGTGGATGGTGACGCCGGGCAATCCGCTCAAGAGCGCGCGGGAACTGGCGCCGCTGGCCGAGCGGCTGCGCCTGTCCGAGCAGATTGCCCGGAACCCGAAGGTCAAGGTCACCGCCTTCGAGGCGAGCCATTATGTCCGCTTCACCGCCGACACGCTGGCCCTGGTCAAGGCGCGCAACCTGGGTGTCGACTTCGTCTGGATCATGGGCGCCGATTCGCTGCGCGATTTTCATCGCTGGCAGCGCTGGCGCCAGATCGTGATGACGTTTCCGATCGCGGTGATCGATCGCCCTGGCGCGACGCTGTCGTTCCTGTCGTCGGTTGTCGCCAAGACGTTCGACTACGCGCGTGTCGACGAGGGCGACGCGCCGCGGCTCGCCCGCATGAAGGCGCCGGCCTGGACCTTCATTCACGGCCCGCGCTCGTCGCTGTCGTCGACCGCGATCCGCAAGATGGCGCAGGGATAGGAGTCTCTTTCTCCTTCTCCCCTTGTGGGAGAAGGTGGCCGAGCGAAGCTCGGTCGGATGAGGGGTGCTGGCAGGATCACTACCCTGAAGAACTAAGCGATTGAAAGCTCTATCTTTCTACGCTTCATTTCTTCCAGCACCCCTCATCCGTCCCGGCGCTACGCGCCGATCCACCTTCTCCCACAAGGGGAGAAGGCAAGTCGGGCGATGTCGCATTTGCGGCTGCCTTTCCTCGGTCCGTGAGCGATCCTGCGCGGGCATGGCGATTCTCGAACGAAACCAGACCAGACGCGACCCGGCACAGGGCAGCCCGCCGGCCCCGGCGATCGCCATCGCCAGCGTCGTCCTGTCGATGGCGCTGGTAGCGGTCGGCAACGGACTGATGTTCGCCTATATCCCGGTCCGGCTCGGCGCCGAGGGCTTCGATCCGACCTGGGCCGGGCTGATCGTCACCGGCCTCTCGGCCGGCGGCCTGGCAGGCTGCATCCTGACCGGTCCGCTGGTACGACGCGTCGGCCATGCGCGCGCATTCATGGTGCTGTCGGCGTTGATCGTGCTGTCGAACGCCGCCGTCGGGGCCGGACCGCACCCGCTGTCGTGGATCGCGGCACGCGCGCTCTACGGCTTTGCCATATGCGGCCTGTTCATCGTTGCGCAAAGCTGGCTGAACGACGTCATCGCCAACGCCATACGCGGCAGGGTCATGGCCTTCTTCTACGTCGCCTATGTCGCCGGGCTCGGTGTCGGCTACTCCACACTGGCGCTGATCGACATAAGGGCAGCGGACGCGCCGCTGGTCGGCATCGCCTTCACCGCGCTGTCGATCCTCCCCGTCGGGTTGACGCGGCTCGCACAGCCGCCGCCGCCGCAGGCGGCGTCGGTGGCGCTTGGCCGGGCCTGGCGGATTTCGCCGGTCGGCGTCGCCGGCATGCTTGCCGTCGGCGGCCTGTCGATGACGATTTCAGGCTTTGCGCCGATCCATGCCACGGCCAAGGGCTACAGCCAGGCCGATGTGGCACTGCTCCTGTCGGCGATGCCGATCGGCACATTGATCCTGCAGATCCCGCTCGGCTGGATTTCCGACCGCACCGACCGCCGCTTTGTGCTGGTCGCCGCTTCGGCGCTTGCCATGGTGGCGGGCCTGTTCGCGCTGGGCTTCGATGGTGGTGCGCTGGCGGCGCTGGTCGTCATCTATGTGGTCTGGGCCGGCGCGTCGGAATCGATCTATTCGCTGGCCAGCGCACATGCCGCCGACCGCGCCGGCAAGGACGACATGGTGGCGCTGTCCAGTTCACTGCTGTTCGCGTGGTCGCTGTCCGGCTTCATCGTGCCCGGCATCGTGACCGGGCTTTCCGCCGTCTACGGAACCCAGGCCTTCATCCATGTGGCCGTCGTCATTGCCACCGTTTTTTGCCTGTTCGTGCTGTGGCGCGTGGTGGCGATGTCGCCTGTTCCCGCCGCCGAGACCGGCAATTTCGCGCCGATGAGCGCGCAGGCACCGCTGCCCGTCGATCTTGCCTTTCCGTCCGAAGAGCAGCGCCGCGCGGATAAATAGCTATGCCGGGAATCGATCGTCTCACTGTCTGGTGACGGCTTCCTGCCGCGGTGCTTCCGGTGGTGGCGCGGGTATAGAAATGCCTTCGCTGTCGAAGGCCTGCTTGGCGCGTTTGGTGAGATCGATCTGGGTCGCGAAGAAATCGGCAGCCGAGGTCCAGTAGCGCAAGGTGATGGCGACGTTGCTGTCGCCGACGGTCGCCACAAAGGCAATCGGCGCCGGCTCCCGCCTGACGCGTCGCTCGTCGGCGGCGACGCCCAGCATGGTCTTTTGAGCGAGATCGATATCGTTCCACGAGCCGATGGTCAGGGTGATATCGGCGCGGCGGATGCCGTTGCGTGTATAATTGCGGACGGGCTGGTTCCACAGCGTCGAATTGGGAGCGAGCACGTAAACGCCTTCGACCGTTCTCAGCGTGGTGGCGAACAGCCCGATTTCCTCGATGGTCCCGGAAATGACCCCGACCTCGACATATTCGCCGATGCGGAATGGCCGCAGCGCCAGCAGCATGATGCCGGCGGCAATGTTCTGCAGCGTGCCCTGCAGCGCCAGGCCGATGGCCAGGCCGATGGCGCCAATGGCGGCAATGATCGAGGTCGTCTGGACGCCGAACTGGCCGAGCACCATGACGACGACGAGGATCAGTATGGCGTAGCGGACGATCCGCGAGAAGAAGTGGCGCAGCGTCGTGTCGAAGCCATGGATATGGCCGAGGCCGGCGTAGATCGAGCGCTGGGCAAGGCCGGCGACGATATAGCCGAGGACCAGCAGGATGACGGCGCCGATGGCCGAGAACGAGTACGAGACGATCAGAGCGCTGAGCTGCGCAAGGCCGGACTGCACGGTGAGGAGAGCGTTCTGAGGGTCGACAGGCATGAGGGGGGATCCGATTGGTCAATGCGCCGATAACCCTCGCCAGGCGGCAAGAGTTCCGATTTTTCTTCAACTGCGGAACCGGAAGAACGGTTCGTCGTTGGCTACGGTAGGGTTGCCGTCTTGAAACTGCAACGCAACTCTGCCTATCTAAGGGTGTCACCTGCTTTGAAGGGTGATTTGGTTGTTCTTGCTGCGAAAGGAAATACACTGAGAACAGCACTTTGGAAGAAGGCCGACATCGTGCCTTCGCCGGCCGGGATCAGCGTAAACGACGCCGTGTCCCGCGCCATCAAGACAGTCCTTGCCAGTCTGGAAGACTCCAAGGCCGAAAACATCGTCTCAATCGACATTCAGGGAAAATCGAGCCTCGGTGACTATATGGTCATCGCGTCCGGCCGATCGCACCGTCATGTCTCGGCTGTCGCCGATCATCTCCTCAAGGCGCTCAAGGATGCCGGGCTCGGCACGGCGCGCGTCGAGGGACTGGCCGGCGCCGACTGGGTCCTGATCGATTCGGGCGACATCATCGTCCATGTCTTCCGCCCCGAAGTCCGCGACTTCTACAATCTCGAAAAGATGTGGCAGGCGCCGGACCTCGAGGAAGAGACCCTCCACTGAGCCGTATCGGTTGATGCATGTCGTTTACCAAAACCGGTGACCACTTTTGGTGACATGCATTAGCGGCTCTTCGAGGCAGGGATGAAAATCACCGTTCATGCCGTGGGCCGGATGAAAGCCGGCCCCGAGAAGCTGCTCGCCGACCGGTATTTCGAGCGCTTCGCCAGGAGCGGGCCGGCCGTCGGGCTCGAATTCTCAGGGGTCGTCGAGATCCCGGAGGGCCGCGCCCAGACCGCCAACGAGCGTCGCCGCGAAGAGGGCCAGAAACTGCAGGCGCAGTTGCAGCCTGGTGCCGCGCTGATGCTGCTCGACGAGCGCGGCAAGAGTTTTTCCTCCGAGGATTTCGCCGGGCGCATCGGCCTGCTGCGTGATAGCGGCCGCAAGGCGCTGGTCATCGCCATCGGCGGCGCCGACGGTCATGACCAGTCGCTGCGCGATCAGGCCGACCTGATGGTGTCGTTCGGTGCGCCGACATGGCCGCACCAACTGGTCCGTGTCATGTTGGGCGAGCAGCTTTACCGGGCGGCCACAATCCTGTCCGGCCATCCCTATCATCGCTCGTGAGCCGTTGCAGATTCGACCGAAACCGGTGGATTGGCGTGAGCCGCCCGGATTTTCGCCTCAATGCGTCACGAGGCTGTTTTCGGTCGGCGGGCTCTCGAACATGGTTGATTGTTCGTTAACGAAGCCACGCATAAAGTCGGGCTTCAATGGCTGAAGGTTGGAAATCGCGAACGGGCTTTTGGCGCGCAGGCTGCGGCTTGGCAGCGGCGGTGCTTATGCTGTCGCTCGGTGCCGCGCGGGCGCAGAGCAGGCTCGACATGGCGCCCGACCCGGACCAGAGCCGCGCCGAATACGAACGGATATCGCAGGAGATCACGCTGTCGTCGGAGCGGCTGGCCAGGCTCGCCGCCGACATGGCGACTGTCAAGAAGGACCATGCCTCGATCACCGCGGCGCTGATCCAGTCGGCGATGACCGAGCAGAAGCTCGGCCAGGACATCGAGGACATCGGCGCCAAGCTGGAAGGGCTGAAGAGCGACGAGCAGAAAATCCGTGCCTCACTGGCTGCCAGGCGCGACGTTCTGGCCGAGGTGCTGGCCGCGCTGCAGCGCATGGGGCTCAATCCGCCGCCGGCCATCCTGGTCAAGCCTGAGGACGCGCTGTCGTCGGTGCGCAGCGCCATCCTGCTCGGCGCCGTGGTGCCGGAACTGCGCCAGCAGACCGAGATATTGCTGGCGGAACTCAAGGAGCAGTCACGGGTGACGGCCTCGATCGAGGCGGAGCGGGCGCGGCTGACGGCGGCAGTCGCCGAGCAGACGGCGGAAAAGAAGCGGCTCGGCATGCTGCTCGAAGCCAAGCAGAAGCTCGAAGCCGAGACGCAAACGGCCCTGGCGGCGGAAAAGCAGCGATCCGCGGCACTGGCGGCCAAGGCCGGCAGCCTGAAGGAACTGATCGCCTCGCTCGAGGCCGACAAGGCCCGCAAGGCCGCGGGCGCGGCGAAGGCAGCCGAGCAGAAGGCAGCCGAGCAGAAAGCCGCGGAGCAGGAAGCCGCGGAGCAGAAGGCAGCGGGCGCCGACAAGGCCCCGGCGCAGACGGCTCCGGCACAGAAGGCCCCGGAACAGACGGAACTGGCGGCCCTGCCGGTGCCGGAAGCCAACCGGCTCACCGCCGCGGCGCCGTTTTCGGCGCTTCAGGGGCAGATCGCGTTGCCGGTCACCGGCAAGATCAAACGGCGGTTCGGGGCCAGCGACGGTAACGGCGCAGTGATGCTCGGTGACATGGTTGCGACACAATCGGGAGCCATCGTCACCGCGCCGGCGGACGGAAATGTGCTTTATGCGGGACCTTTTCGCTCTTATGGTCAACTCTTGATCCTGAACGCAGGAGACGGCTATCATGTCGTTCTCGCGGGGATGAGCAGAATCAGCGTCGCGTCTGGCCAGTCGGTGCTCGCAGGAGAGCCGGTCGGCGCGATGGGAGAGGCCCGGGTGGCGAGCACCTCGGCATCGAAGAATGGAAATGCCACGCCGGAACTCTATGTTGAGTTCCGCAAGGATGGAAAACCCGTCGATCCGACCCCATGGTGGGCGGACCGTTTGTCTGGAAGGACGTGAGATGATGCGGAAACTGTCGCTTCTGTTTGCCGGTGCGCTGATGGGCGCATCCGCGATGAGCCTGGTCTATGGCGCGCCCGGCTCGACGGCGAACGCTGCGGGCTCCGAGACCTATAAGCAACTGGCGATCTTCGGTGATATTTTCGAGCGGGTGCGGGCGCAATATGTGACGCCGCCCGACGACAAGTCGCTGGTCGAAAACGCCATCAACGGCATGCTTACCTCGCTCGACCCGCACTCCTCCTATATGAACGCCGAAGAGGCGCAGGACATGCGCGTGCAGACCAAGGGCGAGTTCGGCGGCCTCGGCATCGAGGTCACCATGGAGAACGACCTGGTCAAGGTGATCACGCCGATCGACGATACGCCGGCTGCCAAGGCGGGCGTGCTTGCCGGCGACTATATTGCCAAGATCGACGGCGAGGAGGTTCGCGGCCTGAGCCTCAACGATGCGGTCGAGAAGATGCGTGGGCTGGTCAACACGCCGATCAAGCTCACCATCCTGCGCCAGGGCGCCGACAAGCCGATCGAACTGACGGTGGTGCGCGATATCATCAAGGTCAAGGCGGTCAAGTTCCGGGTCGAGAACGACATCGGCTACATCAAGATCACCTCCTTCACCGAAAAGACCCATGATGATCTCGAGAGCGCCATCGATACCATCGAGAAGCAGGTGCCGAAGGAAAAGCTCAAGGGCTACGTGCTCGATCTGCGCCTCAATCCGGGCGGGCTGCTCGATCAGGCGGTGAGCGTGTCCGACGCCTTCCTCAACCGTGGCGAGATCGTCTCGACGCGCGGCCGCGATCCGAAGGACGTCACCCGCTTCGATGCGCGGCCGGGCGACGATATCGACGGCAAGCCGCTGGTCGTGCTCGTCAATGGCGGCTCGGCCAGTGCGTCCGAAATCGTCGCCGGCGCGCTGCAGGATCTGCGCCGTGCCACGGTCGTCGGCACGCAGTCGTTCGGCAAGGGTTCGGTGCAGACCATCGTCCCGCTCGGCGAGAACGGCGCGCTGCGCCTGACGACGGCGCTCTATTACACGCCGTCCGGCAAGTCGATCCAGGGCAAGGGCATCACGCCCGACATCAAGGTCGACCAGCCGTTGCCGCCGGACCTGCAGGGCAGGGACCTGACGCGCGGCGAGTCGGACCTCAAGGGCCACATCAAGGGCAGCGAGGAGGGCGATGCCGGTTCAGGTTCGGCAGCCTATGTGCCGCCGGAGCCGAAGGACGATCTGCAGCTCATCTTCGCCCAGCAGTTGCTGCGCGGCGAGAAGACCGATCCGGCGTTCCCGCCGAATCCGGACAAGGCTGTGCTGAACCAGTAGGGGCCGTGCTGAACCAGTAAAAGTCGATCGGCCGGACAACAGGTCTGGCTGCCTGATCGAAGCGATGTAATGCTGCCGGGGCCGCAAGGCCTCGGCAGTTTGATTCGGGGACCGCGGCTGGGGATGCGGCTTGGCTGACATCGGTAGTGACATCGAACGCCCACTCGGGCAGGCCGTCCGGCCGCCGCGCGCGGCCCGCAGGATCAGCGCTGGCGTGCTCGCGGCCACTGTCGTGGTGCTGGCCGTGATCGGCGTCTCCGGGGCGATTGCGCTGCGTGAAAGGCCGTTTCGAAAGCCGGAAGAAGTCGCCGTTTCGACGCCGATGGCGACAGCCGTGGTCGAACCCGCAGCGCCGGTCACTGAACCGGCGCCGAAGGCCGAAGCAGCATCCAAGGCGAGCATACCCAAGACGGGCGGGTCCAAGGCAAGCGGATCCAAGACCGGCGGGCCGCAGATCATCCACATGCAGGCCGAAGCGGGCGACGGTCCACCCGGGGCCATCGTCATCCACGACCCTTCGACGACCGGCCAGAACCTGAGGATCGCGCATATTCCCGACAGGGCGCTGGTCGAGTCCGGCGAAACCGGTCCGTTGCCGGTTCGTGCTGCCGACGGCAGGCGGCCATTCGATGTCTATGCGCGACCGTGGTCCGGTGCGCGCGGTGCGCGCGTGGCGATCGTCATCGGCGGGCTTGCCGTGTCACAGACCGGCACGCAGGCGGCCATCGCCAAGCTGCCGGCCGAAGTGACGCTGGGCTTCGCGCCGCAGGGCAACAGCATCGGCCGCTGGATGCAGGCGGCGCGGCAGAGCGGCCATGAGATCGTCATGCAGGTGCCGCTCGAACCGTTCGATTATCCGAATGTCAATCCCGGCCGCAACACGCTGACGGTCGTGGCGACACCCGACGAGAATTTGGAGAATTTGCGCTGGGCGCTGTCGCGGACGACCAATTACACCGGCGTCATGAACTATATGGGCGCTCGTTTTTCGGCCGATGCGGCGGCGATGGGGCCGCTGATGGCCGAGCTTGGCAGGCGCGGCCTGGCCTATGTCGACGACGGTTCGTCGGCACGCAGCCTGGCGCCCGAACTGGCGTTGAAGAACGGTGTGCCGTTCGCCGCCGGCGACACGTCGATCGACGCCGTGCGCGACCGCGGCGCCATATTGAAGAAGCTGGACGAACTGGAAGCAACCGCGCGGGCGAAAGGCTTTGCCGTCGGCATCGGCTCGGCCTTCGACCTGACGGTCGACACCGTGTCGTCCTGGGTGATCGAGGCCAAGAAGCGCGGCATCGAGATCGTGCCGATTTCGGCGGTGGCGGTGGATCCGGAAAAAGGTTGAGCATGGCGAAGAAAAAACCGGTCGACCCCGAGACGCTGCCCTATCGTCGTTGCGTCGGAGCGATGGTCCTCAACGGAGACGGGCTGGTCTGGGTCGGGCATCGCATTGCCGAGCCGGACAGCGAATTCGCCGGCACGACGCAGCTCTGGCAGATGCCGCAGGGCGGCATCGACAAGGGCGAAGAGCCGCTGCAGGCGGCACAGCGGGAACTCTACGAAGAAACCGGCATGCGCAGCGTCTCGTTGCTGGATGAGGCGCCAAACTGGATATTTTACGACCTGCCGGCCCATCTGGTCGGCATCGCCTTCAAGGGAAAGTATCGTGGCCAGACGCAAAAATGGTTCGCCTTCCGCTTTCACGGCGATTTGAGCGAGATTGAGATCAATCCGCCGCCGGGCGGCCACACCGCCGAGTTCGACAGATGGGCCTGGCGACCAATGGAGGAATTGCCCGACCTGATCGTTCCGTTCAAGCGTCAGGTCTATGAGGATGTGGTTGCGGCATTCCGGCATCTGGTTGCGTAGCTTGGCGCAAGCCGCGCTCGCGCCAACCACGGTTGCCGCGTCGGCGCGGTGGCCTTATTGATGGCCAATCCGCTGCAGACGGGATTGGCATGAACGGCACTTCCAAAAAATCTCTTTCCGAAAGGGCCGCCGTCAAAGCCGCGCCGATCAGCGAAGCGGCGGCCGGCGCCATATTGACCGTCGATCTCAGCGCCATCCGCGAAAATTACCGGCGGCTCAAGGCGCGGTTGGGCGGTGTCGGCTGCGCCGGTGTCGTCAAGGCCGACGGCTACGGGCTCGGCGGGCCGCAGGTGGCCGCGGCGCTGGCGGCCGAAGGCTGCGCTGTTTTTTTTGTCGCGCATTTGGCCGAGGGTGCCTTGCTGCGCCAGGCGCTCGGCGCACGGGCGGCGATCTATGTGCTGAACGGCATTCAGCCGGGCGCCGAAAGCGAAGCCGTCGCAGCGGAGCTGGGCGTGGTCATCAACAGCGCCGGCCAGCTCGCCGCCTGGCGCGTGGCGGCGCAGCGGGCCGGCCGCAAGCTCAGGGCTGCAATCCAGGTCGACAGCGGCATGTCGCGGCTCGGCATGGCGGCAGCCGAGGTGGAGGCCGTCGCTACCGACCCGCAAGCTTTCGACGGTATCGACGTCATCTTCGTGATGAGCCATCTCGCGCGCGCCGACGAGCCCGGACATCCGGCCAACGAGCAGCAGCGGCTGGAATTCGAGCGGCTGCGAAGGATGCTGCCAAAGGCGCCGGCCTCGCTCGCAAATTCCTCCGGCATCTTTCTTGGGCAGTCCTTTCACTACGACCTTGCCCGGCCCGGTGCGGCGCTCTACGGCATCAATCCGACGCCAGCGCAGGAAAATCCGATGCTGCCGGTGGTGCGGCTTCAAGCAAAAATCATCCAGACGCGCAGCCTCGAGAGGGGAGCCGGCGTCGGCTATGGCCATATTTTTCACGTCACCGATTCGCTGATCGCCGCAACGATCTCGCTTGGCTATGCCGACGGCTGGCATCGACGTGCGGCCTCGGCCGCCTGGTTCGAAAATGTGCGCTTGCCGTTCCTGGGCCGTGTGTCGATGGATTCGATCGTCCTCGACATTTCGGCCCTGCCGCCCGGCAGGCTGAAGGCGGGCGACCTCGTCGAACTGATCGGTCCGTCGCAGACGGTCGACCAGGCGGCCGGCCATGCCGGCACCATCGGCTATGAAATCCTGACCAGCCTCGGACACCGCTTTCACCGGCGCTATGTGAATGGATAGCGCGCGGGCTTTTTTTTAGGCATGTGTCGTCGTCCCAAAACCTCCTGCCTACTTTTGGGCGACATGCTTGGGCACTTGGCGGACGCGGTAAAATCCGGCAGACAGAAAGCCACGATGCGCCCGCTGACAAGACATCGTTCTGGAGAGCTATGCGATGAAGATCTTCGTGCTGGGCGGCGGCGTCATCGGGGTCACCACTGCTTATTACCTGGCCGAGGCCGGCCATGAAGTGACGGTGATCGACCGCCAGAAGGGCCCGGCGCTGGAAACCAGCTTTGCCAATGCCGGCGAGATCTCGCCAGGCTACGCCTCGCCCTGGGCCGGTCCCGGCGTCCCGCTGAAGGCGATCAAATGGCTGCTGATGAAGCATGGGCCTCTGGTGGTGCGGCCGACTCTCGATCCACGTATGTGGGTATGGCTGGTCAGGATGCTGCGCAACTGCACGGCCGAGCGCTATGCAGTCAACAAGGCGCGCATGGTGCCTTTGGCCGAATACAGCCGCGACACGCTGAAAGCGCTGCGCGAGGCGACGGGCATCGCCTATGACGAGCGCAGCAAGGGAACGCTGCAGCTTTTTCGCACGCAACAGCAGCTCGACGGCACAGCCGGCGATGTCGAGGTGCTGAAGACATATGGCGTTCCCTACGAGATCCTTGATCCCGACGGCTGCATCGCGGCCGAGCCGGGCTTGGCAGGGATCCGTGAAAAGTTCGTCGGCGGCCTGCGGCTGCCGGGCGACGAGACCGGTGACTGCAAGATGTTCACTGACCGTCTGGCCGAGCTCTGCGCAGCGCGCGGCGTCACCTTCGAATACGACACGTCGATCAGGCGCATCGTGCGCAAGCGCAACCAGATCGCCAACATCAATACGAGCAAGGGATGGAAGGCCGCCGACGCCTATGTGATGGCGATGGGCAGCTATTCGGCCAAATTCATGCGCTATCTGAAACGACCTATCCCGGTCTATCCGGTCAAGGGTTATTCTATCACCGTGCCGATCAAGGATGCTGCCGCAGCACCGGTGTCGACGGTGATGGACGAGACCTACAAGGTGGCGATCACCAGGCTCGGCGATCGCATCCGGGTCGGTGGCACCGCGGAGATTTCCGGCTTCGACCTGACGCTGCATGAATCGCGGCGGCGCACGCTCGAACATTCGCTCGGCGACCTTTTTCCAGGCAGCGGCGACATACGGTCGGCGACCTTCTGGTGCGGGTTGCGGCCGATGACGCCGGACGGGCCGCCGCTGATCGGCCGCACCGAGTTTTCCAACCTCTATCTCAACACCGGCCACGGCACGCTCGGCTGGACCATGGCCTGCGGCTCGGCCAAGGTCCTGGCCGACATCATTTCCAGCCGGGTGCCGGACATCGATGTCCGCGATCTCGGACCGGAGCGATACCAGCGGTAGGATCGGAAGGATTCTTCACGCATTTGAGCTGAGGAACTTGCCGCGTGACTCGGCATCAGGCTCCAGCACACCTCGCCGCGTCAGAGAAAATATCGTCAGACGAACAGGCTTCGCTCCCGTTCCACCGCCCTGGTGATGAAGCTCGCGACGATCTGGACGCGGCGCAGCGGCCTGACCGATTCGTGATAGACCAGCCAGTAGGCGCGGCGGATGGGCGCGACGATGTCGACGGCCACCAGTTCCGGCATCGAGTGGGCGACGAAGGTGTGCAGGATGCCGATGCCGGCACCGGAGCGCACCGCTTCGGCCTGGCCGAGCGCCGAGGAGATGGCGAAGCTCGTGCGCCAGTCGGCGCTGAACTCGGCCGCATAGTCGAGCGAGGGGCTGACGATGAGGTCCGGCACATAGCCGATCAGCGTGTGCCGGCCGAGCTCGGCCGGCGTCTGCGGCAGGCCATGCGCGTCGGCATAGGCGCGGGACGCGAACAGGCCGAGCGTGTAATCGACCAGCTTTCCCGCCACCAGCCTGCCTTCCGTCGGTCGCTCCACGGTGATGGCGATGTCGGCTTCGCGCCTGGACAACGAGAAGGAACGCGGCACCGGCACCAGCTGGATGGTGAGTTCACGGTGAAGCGTCGTCAGCGCGCCGAGGCGTTTGGCCAGGAAGGCGACGCCGAAACCATCAGGCGCGCCGATGCGCACGGTGCCGGAGACGTCGTCACCTTCGCCCGCGACGGTCGCGCGGGCGGCAATCATGTCGCCTTCCATGCGCTCGGCGATGTCGAGGAAACGCTCGCCCGCCGGCGTCAGCTCGCTGCCGGTGGTCAGCCGGCGAAAGAGTTTTGTGCGCAGCGCATCCTCGAGCGCGGCGACGCGGCGCGATACTGTGGCGTGGTTCAGCTCCAGCCGCTTGGCCGCGCCGAGGATCTGGCCGGTACGCGCCACCGCCAGAAAGATGCGGACGTCATCCCAGTTCATGAGGAGGGTCCGGATGACAATCGTCGACGTTGCGTTCCGTGGAACGGGGCGCGAAGGAACTCAATTTCTCAATCCTTGCCGCTAAGGGACCTGCATCCCTATCATTTGCGGCAATTGATGCACAGGCGTCGCTCGCACTCTATTTACCGCACAACGGTTGCGTGTTCGCTCGCGTTGCCATCGGCGGCGCAAAGGCGGACAATGCCGCATCACAAATACAGGGAGAGAGACCATGATCGACTACGGTCATTTCATCGGCGGCAAGCGTGTCGCCGGGACCAGCGGCCGCAAGCAGGACGTCATGCAGCCGATGGACGGCACGGTGCGCGGCACCGTGGCGCTGGCTTCGCAGGCGGAGCTGCGCGCAGCCGTGGAGAACGCCAAGGCGGCGCAGCCCGGCTGGGCGGCGACCAATCCGCAGCGGCGCGTGCGCGTCCTGATGAAATTCCTCGAACTGGTCGCCCGGGAATACGATGCGCTGGCCGACATTCTGGCGCGCGAGCACGGCAAGACCATCGCTGACGCCAAGGGCGACATCCAGCGCGGCCTGGAAGTGGTCGAGGTCTGCATCGGCGCGCCGCACATGATGAAGGGCGAGTTCACCGACGGCGCCGGCCCCGGTATCGACGTCTATTCGATGCGCCAGCCGCTCGGGGTCGTTGCCGGCATCACGCCGTTCAATTTTCCGGCGATGATCCCGTTGTGGAAGATCGCGCCTGCTATCGCTTGCGGCAACGCCTTCATCCTGAAGCCTTCGGAGCGCGACCCGGGCGTGCCGATGCGCATCGCCGAGCTGTTCATCGAGGCCGGCCTGCCAGCGGGCATTCTCAACGTCGTCAACGGCGACAAGGAGGCGGTCGACGCCATCCTCGATGATCCCGATATCAAGGCCATCGGCTTCGTCGGCTCGACGCCGATCGCCCAGTACATCTATTCGCGCGGCTGCGCGGCCGGCAAGCGCGTGCAGTGCTTCGGCGGCGCCAAGAACCACATGATCATCATGCCCGACGCCGACATGGACCAGACCGTCGACGCGCTGATCGGCGCCGGCTACGGCTCTGCCGGCGAGCGCTGCATGGCGATCTCGGTGGCTGTCCCGGTCGGCAACGATACCGCCAATCGGCTGATGGAAAAGCTGGTGCCGCGCGTCGAAAGCCTGAAGGTCGGCCCTTCGACGGATTCGTCCGCCGATTTCGGCCCGCTGGTGACGGCGCAGGCGCTGGAACGGGTCAAGGGCTATGTCGACATCGGCGTCAGGGAAGGCGCCAAGCTGGTCGTCGACGGGCGCGGCTTTTCCATGCAGGGCTATGAGAACGGCTACTATATGGGCGGCTGCCTGTTCGACAACGTGACCGCCGATATGCGCATCTACAAGGAAGAGATTTTTGGGCCGGTGCTCTCGGTAATGCGTGCGCCGACCTACGAGAACGCAATCAAGCTCACCAACGATCACGAAATGGGCAACGGCGTCGCCATCTTCACCCGCGACGGCGATGCCGCCCGCGATTTCGCCTCGAGGGTCCAGGTCGGCATGGTCGGTATCAACGTGCCGATCCCGGTGCCGATCGCCTACTATACGTTCGGCGGCTGGAAAGCGTCTTCCTTCGGTGACCTCAACCAGCACGGACCGGACGCATTCCGGTTCTACACCAAGACCAAGACGGTGACTTCGCGCTGGCCGTCCGGCGTGAAGGACGGCGCCGAATTCGTCATCCCGACGATGAATTAGCCGGACGGTTGCTTGTCCTGTGCGTCCTCGCCTTCGGCTGCGGGCGCGCGGGCAGGCGTGAAGGACGACGCCGAATTCGACATCCCGACGATGAATTAGCCGGACGGTTGCTTGTCCTGCGCGTCCTCGCCTTCGGCTGCGGGCGCGCGGGCAGGCGTGAAGGACGGGGCCGAGTTCGTCATCCCGACGATGAATTAGCCAGTCGACAAACAGCTCCAGATTAATGATTGAAGACGAAGAAGGCCCGGCCAGAAACCGGGCCTTTTTGCTGACCGGTCGCGGCGGCGTGTATGCCTGAACGCTAATGTGATGGAACCAGGCGGACAGCAGAAGCCTTAACTTGCAATCCTGCCGCAAAGGAGACGCGGCAGATCGACCAACGGCGCTGGCGACAGCTTCGGGGGCTACGGCCGGCGCAAGGAGGTGTGAGATGACACGTCTCATGGTGTCGCTACTTGGCGCGGCGGCTGCCGCGTTTTCCGCGGCCCCGGCAACAGCGGCCGAACAATGCGCGCTACGGGCCGACATGATCAAGGCGCTCGGCGAGAAGTTCCGGGAAAATCCAACCGCGATCGGCGTCGTCAATCCGAATGTGATTGTTGAAGTCTTCGTTTCCGATCAGGGCACCTGGACCATCCTCGCCAGCGACACACGCGGTCAAAGCTGCGTGGTTTCGGTGGGTGAAGGCTGGGAGAGCGCGGTGAAGACAGCGGCGCTGCCAGGGACCTGAGCCGCCTAGCGGGTGGCAGCCGCCTTAGCATAGCCGCGCAGGCCGCGGTTCTCGGTGACGACCATGAAACGGATCCACAGGCGCCCCAGCGGGCGCCTGCTTGCGCTTCTTTGTTGCCGACACCATATGGAACATAGTGGGAACATTTGGAATCGTCCCGCTGATGACAGACCGGAACACGGAAAGGAACGACGCGATGGTGATGACGTCGGGACCGGCCTGGATCGTTCCGGCAAAATGAGGGCTCTTCCTTTGCCGGACGTGATGGCAAAGGAGATGCCCTATGGCGCGCAAAACTGATTCTTGCTGGCGCATTGGCGGTGGGTACGAACGCCGCAAGCGCCCAATATCACTACTGCGTTGAACATCGCGATCTCGTCGCCCACCTGAGCGAGCAGTTCCAGGAAAGACAGTTTGCTTTCGGGCTGATCGGTCAGATGGCGATTATGGAAGTCTATGTCGCCGACAGCGGAAGCTGGACGATCATCGTCACCGACGTCGCCGGCAGAAGCTGCATCGTCGCGGCCGGCGAACATTGGGAAAACGTGGTGATCCCGACCGACCAGGACGCATGACGAATTGAGCGATGCTCAGCGCCTGTGGGCGGAACTCAAAGAGCCTGCCGAAGCTTGCTGCCGAACTCTAGCGCGTAGCGGCCGCCGCGGCATGGCCGCGCAGCAGCGCCATCAGGCGCTTGGCATCCTTGGCGGCGGCGTCTTCGTCGCCGTCGAGGATCGAGCGGATCAGGGCGACGTGGTGCTCGGCCGATTCGGCAAGCCCGGTATCGGCCTTGTAGCGGAACCAGAAGCGGCGGCTGTGGGTCTGCAAGGGAGCCGCCAGCCGCGCGGCGAAGGGGTTGTCGGCCGCCAGCGCCAGCGCCTCGTCGAGCGCCTTGTCGGCCTGAATGAAGGCCAGCACATTGCCCGATATCACCGCCCTCTGCATGGCCAGTGCCGCGTCGTGAAACAGGTCGGCGGCCTCGCGGGTGACGAAGCGGGCGGCCGAGCGGGCAAGAACCACCTCGGCGCCACGTCGTGCATCGAGAACGCGCAACCAGTCGCCGGGATGCAGCGGGGCAATGGCGATGCCGGCACGCGGCCGGACATCCAGCAGTCCCTCCCACGCCAGCCGCTGGATCGCCTCGCGCACCGGCGTGCGGCCGAGCCCCAGCCTGTCGATCAGCGCGCCTTCGGTGATGAAGCTTGCTGGCGCCAGTTCGAGCGTCACGATCATGTGCTCGAGCACGCGGTAGGCTTTCGCCGCCACGGGCTCGAATGCCGGGCTTGTTTCATTGAATATCAAAGGCGGGCTCCTGATATATTTTTGGTATATCATAGCGAAATCCGTGTTGACGTCCGTTTCTTAATAAATATACGACTGATATATCAGATGGAGCGACCGCTATGTGGACCGGAGTTTTCCCCGCCGTCACGACCAAATTCACTGAGGACGACAGCCTCGACCACGCCGAGATGGAGCGCTGCTTTGCGCTGCAGATGGAGGCCGGCTGCGACGGCATCATTGTCTGCGGCTCGCTCGGCGAGGGGCCGATGCTCTCGCATGACGAGAAGATCGACGTGCTGAAGACCGCGCAGAAGATCGCCGGCAACAAGCCGGTTCTGCTGACTGTCAACGAAGCCGGCACCCGCGAGGCGGTGGCGATCGCGCGCCGCGCCGCCAGAGAGGGCGCAAACGGGCTGATGGTGGTGCCGAGCCCGATCTACCACACCAATGCGGAGGAGACGGTCGCCGCGTTGCGCGCCGTCGCCGAGGCCGGCGACCTGCCGGTGATGATCTATTCCAACCGGCTTGCCTATCGCGTCGACGTCACCGTCGATCAGATGGAGGAACTGGCGAAGGACAAGCGCTTCGTCGCCATCAAGGAATCCTCCGACGACATCCGCCGTTCGACCGAAATCATCAACCGCTTCGGCGACCGCTACGATTTGTTCACCGGCGTCGACAATCTGGCGTTCGAGGCGCTGTCGGTCGGCGCCATCGGCTGGGTGGCCGGGCTGGTCACCGCGTTTCCGCGCGAGACGGTCGCGATCTACCAGTTGATGAAGCAGGGCCGCCGCGAGGAGGCGCTGACAATCTACCGCTGGTTCCGGCCGCTGCTCGACCTCGACGTGTCGACCTATCTGGTGCAGAACATCAAGCTCGCCGAAGTCCTGGCGGTGAACACCAACGACCGCGTGCGCATGCCGCGCCAGCCGCTGTCGGGCGAGCGCCGCAAGATGGTCGAGAAGATCGTCCGGGATGCGCTGGCGGCGCGGCCGGAGCTGCCGAGGTTTTGAGGAAGGTTTTATGCCGTCTCGGATCCGTCTCAAACGCGTCGAAAGCGATGGAGATTGGGCGGCATATCACCGTATTCGTAAGCGGGTTCTTTGGGAGAACCGGGGCTTGGATGGATATGACGAACAGCATCCCGACGACCGTCTTACGAGCAATCACCCACTGCTCCTCATGCACGATGGCAAGCCGGTAGGCACTGCCAGACTAGACGTTGCTGGTCCGCGCCTCGGCGTTGTCAGGCTTGTTGCCATCGAACCGAATCTGCAGCGGCGTGGCCTAGGCCGGATTCTCATGCAGGAAGTCGAGAGCTATGCCCGCCATGTTGGTTTGGAGCGGCTTGAAGTCAATGCCGCTAAGGAGGCAGAGGGGTTCTATCAAAGCCTCGGCGGGGTGGCCGTTCGGTCCGACGGAAAAACCCATTGATGACAAAGTCCCTCAGTCCTGGAGAAATCCAATAGTGGCGGCGCCAAACCAGACGGTCGACATCGCCATTATCGGCGGCGGCATCATCGGCATCTGTGTCGCCGCCTATCTGGCCGAGGCGGGGCGAAACGTCACGATCTTCGATCGGACGGGGATCTGCGAGGAAACGAGTTCCGGCAATGCCGCCGCCCTGGCGTTTTCCGATGTGCTGCCGCTGGCCCACAAGGGCATGATCAGGCATCTGCCGAAATGGCTTGCCGATCCGCTCGGCCCGCTCAGCATCCCGCCCACCTACCTGCCGAAGTTGCTGCCCTGGCTTATTCGCTTCTGGCGCGCCGGACGAAGCGACCGCTACGCAGCCAGCCTCGCGGCGCAGACCGGGATGATGCGGCTCGCCGGGGCCGAATGGGCCGGGCTGATGGCGCGCTCAGGCACCGAAAATATGCTGCGCGAGGACGGCTCGCTCGAACTTTACGAGAGCGAGGCCGAATACAAGGCGTCGCTGCCCGGCTGGGCGGCGAGGCAACGCTTCGGCATCGGCTTCAGCCAAGTCGAGGGCGATGCGCTCGCCGCCTTGCAGCCGGGCCTGTCGCCGCGGTTCGTCAAGGGCACTTTCGTGCCGGGATGGAAGACCGTTACGGATCCGAAATTATTGGGCAAAGCGATCTGGGCCTATGCCGAAACCAAGGGCGCGCGTTTCGAAAAGGCTCGGATCGACCACGTCGGGGCGGGACAGGACGGCGCGACATTGACGCTCGCCGACGGCACGGTGCGGCAGGCAAGATGCCTCGTCATCGCCGCCGGCGCCTGGTCGCATCTCCTGGCGAAACATATCGGCGACCGCATCCCGCTCGAGACCGAGCGCGGCTACAACACGACGCTGCCGAAGACCGCCTTCGACGTGAAGCGGCAACTGATCTTCTCCGGCCACGGCTTCGTCGTCACGCCGCTTGAAACCGGCGTGCGCGTCGGCGGCGCGGTCGAGCTCGGCGGCATTGAGCGGCCGCCCAACTACGCCCGCTCGAAAGCGCTGCTCGACAAGGCACAGAAATTCCTGCCGGGGCTTGACCCGGCCGGCGGCCGTGAATGGATGGGATTGCGGCCATCGCTGCCGGATTCGCTGCCGGTGATCGGTGGCGCCAGGCGGGCCGGCACGATAGTCTATGCCTTCGGCCACGGCCATCTCGGCCTCACCCAGGCGGCTGCCACCGGACGCCTGGTTCGCGATCTCATTCTCGGCCAAAATCCGGTGTTTGATCTGTCTCCGTTTTCTCCGAACCGCTTCTGACGGGATCTAGAAATGGCGCGCCACTCCTTCTTCTGCATCGACGGTCACACCTGCGGCAATCCGGTGCGGCTGGTCGCCGGGGGCGGACCGCTGCTCAACGGCGCGACGATGATGGAGCGGCGCGCGCATTTCCTGGCCGAATATGACTGGATCCGAACAGGGCTGATGTTCGAGCCGCGCGGCCATGACGTGATGTCCGGCTCAATCCTTTATCCGCCGACGCGGCCCGATTGCGATATCGCCATCCTGTTCATCGAAACCTCGGGCTGCCTGCCAATGTGCGGTCACGGCACCATCGGCACGGTGACGATGGCCATCGAGCACGGGCTGGTCAAGCCGAAGACACCGGGCTTGCTCAGGCTGGACACGCCGGCCGGCCTGGTCACCGCCGAGTACAGGCAGGTCGGCGAATATGTCGAGGAGGTGCGCATCACCAACGTGCCGTCCTTCCTACATGCGGAGGGTCTGACTGTCGAATGTCCGCAGCTCGGCGAGATCAGCGTCGATGTCGCCTATGGCGGCAATTTCTACGCCATCGTCGAGCCGCAGAAGACCTATCGCGACATGGCCGACCACTCTGCCGGCGACCTCATCGCCTGGAGCCCGGTGGTGCGGCAGCGGCTCAACGAAAAATACGCCTTCGTGCATCCCGAGAATCCCGGCATCGAACGGCTGTCGCACATACTGTGGACGGGCGCGCCGACCGACAGCCAGGCTGATGCGCGCAACGCCGTCTTCTACGGCGACAAGGCGATCGACCGCTCGCCTTGCGGTACCGGCACCTCGGCGCGGATGGCGCAGCTTCACGCCAAGGGCAAGCTTGGGACCGGCGACGAATTCGTCCACGAATCGATCATCGGCTCGCTGTTCAAGGGCAGGGTCGAGAAGCAAGTCACGGTGGCGGGCAAGCCGGCGATCATTCCCTCGATCGGCGGCTGGGCGCGCATGACCGGATTGAACACGATCTTCATTGATGACCGCGATCCGTTCGCGCACGGATTCGTCGTCAAATAGAGAGAATCCTGACGCAGGGGAAACGAACGAAACGCAAAGATTGATCGCTGCGACGGCGCAACGATCCCGCTCATCAACTTATTTTTACGGCGATTCCTTCGAAGCAGCGTGCATTTTGACGACGAATCGCCAAAGACATTGCGTTAGGCCAATGATAGGGTCGGCGATAGTCCAGAGGCCGGGAAGGGAAGAACGGGCAATCCGATTGCGTGCTTCAAAATCACGCATGCCGATTAAAGAATGACGTTGCAATCCGGGCTCGAAACTTTACGACTAGGGGAAATACGAAAAGGAATGCGTCTGCATGGGCGACATTCCAGGGGAGCCACGACAGCATGCAGTATTTTGTCCAGCAGCTTATCAATGGGCTGACGCTGGGATCGATCTATGGACTGATCGCGATCGGCTACACGATGGTCTACGGCATCATCGGCATGATCAATTTCGCCCATGGCGACATCTTCATGGTCGGCGCCTTCGCCGCCCTCATCGTTTTCCTCATCCTCGGCGCGATGTTCTATTCGGTGCCGGTGGTGATCGCGCTGCTGGTCATGATGATCGTCGCGATGCTGCTGACCAGCCTGTACAACTGGACGATCGAAAAGGTGGCCTACCGGCCGTTGCGCGGGTCGTTCCGGCTGGCGCCGCTGATCACCGCGATCGGCATGTCGATCGCGCTGTCGAACTTCGTCCAGGTGACGCAGGGGCCGCGCAACAAGCCGATCCCGCCGATGGTGTCCAAGGTCTATAATATCGAGGGCGTCAGCGTGTCGCTGAAGCAAATCGTCATCGTCGTCGTCACCGCGCTGCTGCTGGCGCTGTTCTGGTACCTGGTCAACAAGACCTCGCTGGGTCGAGCCCAAAGGGCGTGCGAGCAGGACCGCAAGATGGCGGCGTTGCTCGGCATCGACGTCGACCGCACCATCTCGATCACCTTCGTCATGGGTGCGGCCCTTGCCGCCGTCGCCGGCACGCTGTTCCTGATGTATTATGGCGTCATCGCCTTCTCCGACGGTTTCACGCCCGGCGTGAAGGCGTTCACCGCGGCCGTGCTCGGCGGCATCGGCTCGTTGCCCGGCGCCGTGCTCGGCGGGCTTATGATCGGCTTCATCGAAAGCATGTGGTCGGCTTATTTCTCGATCGACTACAAGGACGTCGCGGCCTTTTCCATCCTGGCGATCGTGCTGATCTTCCTGCCTTCCGGCATTCTCGGCCGGCCAGAAGTCGAAAAGGTCTGAGTTCATGGCGGTCACCACGTCTCCGGAGCGCGACATCGTCGCCACTCCCATGCAGCGCGCTACCCGCGAAGCGCTTTATGCCGGCGCCATCGCGCTCGGCCTGTTCGTGCTGTTCATCGGCCTGAGGACCGATCAGAACATCTCCAACGAGCTGATCCTTGTACAGCGCTGGTGGCTTCTTGCAGTCGTGGTCGTGCTGACCATGGCTGGCCGTTTTCTCTATGTCGCCTACGGACAGCCTTTCCTGGCAAATCAGAAGATCGTCGACGTCGCCACCGGCCTGCTGCCGCAGAGCATGGCGGCGCGGTTCTTCCGCTTGCCGTATTTTATCGCTGCCATCGTCATAGTGGCCGTGCTGGTTTTCCTTGCCGGCTCCCTTGACGGATTGCTGGGCCCCGGCCTGGCCGGTTATGCACGGTTCCTGAGAGCGCTGGCGACCATCTACGCCCTGGCCTCGGTGATGTTTTATTTCCGAACCTTCATCCATGCCCATTTCTCGGCATTGGGCATAACCGCACTGGCGCTCTACCCAATCATCGTTGTGCTGGTGCTTGCTGTGTATGGAGGATCGGTGGCCGCCGGGTTCCAGGGTTCTCTGAAATGGGTCGACAATTACGGCATTCAGATCCTGATCTATGTCATGCTGGCCTGGGGGCTGAACATTGTCGTTGGCCTCGCCGGCCTGCTCGACCTTGGTTATGTCGCCTTCTATGCCGTCGGCGCCTATGCCTATGCGCTGCTCGGCACGCAATACGGCCTGTCGTTCTGGATCCTGCTGCCTGCCGCCGGCGCCATGGCCGCCTTCTGGGGGGTGCTGCTCGGCTTTCCGGTGCTGCGCCTGCGCGGCGACTACCTGGCGATCGTGACGCTGGCCTTCGGCGAGATCATTCGTCTCGTGCTGATCAACTGGCGTGAGGTTACCAACGGCTCGGCCGGTATCTCCGGCATTCCCAAGGTCACGTTTTTCGGGCTGATGTCGTTCAACGTCTCGGATCCGAACTATATCGCCAAGGTCTTGGACATCGCCACGTCGAGCGCCTATTACAAGATCTTCCTCTACTACCTGATCCTCGGGCTCTGCCTGCTCACCGCCTTCGTCACCATAAGGCTCAGGCGCATGCCCGTCGGCCGCGCCTGGGAAGCGCTGCGCGAGGACGAGATCGCCTGCCGCTCGCTCGGCATCAACACCACCACCACCAAGCTCACCGCCTTTGCCACCGGCGCCATGTTCGGCGGCTTCGCCGGCTCGTTCTTCGCCGCGCGGCAAGGTTTCGTCAGCCCCGAATCCTTCATCTTCCTGGAATCGGCCATCATCCTCGCCATCGTCGTGCTCGGCGGCATGGGTTCGCTGGTCGGCATCGCCGTCGCTGCCATGGTGATGATCGGTGGCACCGAGGTGCTGCGCGAACTCGATTTCCTGAAGCAGGTCTTCGGTCCCGACTTCACGCCGGAACTCTACCGCATGCTGCTGTTCGGCATGGCCATGGTCATCGTCATGCTGTGGAAGCCGCGCGGCTTCGTAGGCAGTCGTGAACCGACAGCCTTTCTCAAGGAGAGCAGGGCTGTATCCGGCTCCTTCACCAAGGAGGGCCACGGCTGATGAGCGATGCGAGCCCATCCGTGAACGATGCCATCCTGCAGGTCGAACATCTGTCGATGAAGTTCGGCGGTCTGGTCGCCATCGGCGACCTGTCCTTCCAGGCCAGGCGCGGCGAGATCACCGCGCTGATCGGGCCGAACGGCGCCGGCAAGACCACCGTGTTCAACTGCATCACCGGCTTCTACAAGCCGTCTGAGGGCATGCTCACACTCAACCGGCGCGACGGCTCGAGCTATCTGCTCGAACGGCTGCCGAACCATGAGATTCCGGCGCGAGCCAAGGTGGCGCGCACCTTCCAGAACATCCGCCTGTTTTCCGGCATGACGCTGCTGGAGAACCTGCTGGTGGCGCAGCACAACAAGCTGATGAAGGCGTCCGGCTACACTGTCCTCGGCTTGTTTGGCTTCAGCGGCTACCGGACGGCGTCGGCCGAGTCGATCGATCTCGCCAAGCACTGGCTGGAAAAGGCCGACCTCGTCGATCGAGCCGACGATCCGGCCGGCGACTTGCCCTACGGCGCGCAGCGGCGCCTGGAGATCGCGCGGGCGATGTGCACGGGTCCGGAACTGCTCTGCCTCGATGAACCGGCGGCAGGGCTCAATCCGAAGGAATCAATGGCGCTCAACGCGCTCCTTATGGACATCAAGGACAACACCGGCACCTCGATCCTGCTGATCGAGCACGACATGGCGGTGGTCATGCAGATTTCCGACCATGTCGTGGTGCTCGAATACGGGCGCAAGATCTCGGACGGCAGTCCGCATGCGGTGCGCACCGACCCGCGTGTCATCGCCGCCTATCTCGGCGTCGAAGACGAGGATGTCGAGACGGTGCTGATCGAGGTCGGTGACGAAGACGTCATCGAGCAACTCGACACCGGCCCGGATTCGACGCACGGTCCGGGCTCGTCGTCCTCGTATTTCGCCGGACCGGTGACCGAAACGGTCGGACACAGTGAGGGCGAACGCGTCACGGTGTCGAAGGGCGCGTCGAAAGCCGGGCAGGTCGATGCAAGGTCGGGCGCGGCGGCAAAGCCCGCATCGCCGGCCGAAGCCAAACCGACGGAGGAACCTTCCGCCGCGAAATCCCCCGCGGCAAAGCCCAAGACACCGGGCGACTCCAACCGGGGCGGAGGGAATGAATGATGGCCTGCACAACGCTGCTCGACATCAAGGGCGTCCAGACCTATTACGGCAACATCAGGGCGCTGAACGGCGTCGATGTCACCGTCAAGCAGGGCGAGATCGTGGCGCTGATCGGCGCCAATGGCGCCGGCAAGTCGACGCTGATGATGACCATTTTTGGTGCACCACGGGCGCGGGCGGGCACCATCACCTTCGCCGGCACCGACATCACCCAGTTGCCGACCCATGAGATCGCGCGCATGCGCATCGCCCAGTCGCCGGAGGGCCGGCGCATCTTCCCGCGCATGACGGTGATGGAAAACCTGCAGATGGGCGCCAGCCTCGACGACCTCAAGCACTACGATGAGGACGTCGAGAAGGTGTTCACGCTGTTTCCACGCCTGAAGGAACGCATTGCCCAGCGCGGCGGCACGCTGTCGGGCGGCGAGCAGCAGATGCTTTCGATCGGACGTGCGCTGATGGCGCGGCCGAAACTGCTCTTGCTCGACGAGCCGTCGCTGGGCCTGGCGCCGCTGATCGTCAAGCAGATCTTCGACGCCATCCGCGAGTTGAACCGCACGCAGGGGCTGACCGTGTTCCTGGTCGAGCAGAACGCCTTCGGCGCGCTGAAGCTCGCCACGCGCGGCTATGTCATGGTCAACGGCAACGTGACGATGAGCGGCACCGGCAAGGAGCTGCTCGCCGATCCGGACGTGCGCGCCGCCTATCTCGAAGGCGGCCATCACTGAGTTCAGGAGTCTTCATTATGCAGGGCATTCTCTATGAGGAACCCTCGGTCTGGCAGTTCTTCTTCGTCACCTGCCTGCTTGGCGGCTGGGCGGCGTGGATGACGGGCAAGGCCTGCGCCCAGACATGGCGCAGCGTCGTCCAATTGTTCGCCTATTTGCTCGGCCTCGGTATAGCCGTAAGGTTCATCCATCACGCGCTGTTCGGCGGCACGATGTTTTCGCTGCACTACTACATCGTCGACACCATCGTCCTGATGATATTGGGCTTCATCGGCTATCAATACACGCGCACCAACCAGATGGTGACACAGTATAGCTGGCTCTACGAAAGAGCATCGCTTTTGAGTTGGAAACCAAAAGGTTGACGTTCATCATTAACGCCTTTTCGCGGATGAATCGGCGTGACAAGTGCCTGAAAATCGGCAAAGTACGCTTTCTGCGAGTAAAGGTGGGCATCGCATGAAAGCATCATCCACGCCCACTCTGTAAATGGGAGCGTTTTACATGAGAAAATCACTTTTGTCCGCCGTCGCCCTGACCGCGCTCGTCGCGTTCAGCGGAAGCGCGTGGGCTGACGTCCTGATCGGCGTTGCCGGTCCGATCACCGGCCCGAATGCCGCCTTCGGCGCGCAGTTGCAGAAGGGCGCCGAACAGGCTGTCGCCGACATCAATGCGGCCGGCGGCATCAACGGCGAGCAGGTCAAGCTCACGGTCGGTGACGACGTCTCCGATCCGAAGCAGGGCATTTCGGTCGCCAACAAGTTCGTCGGCGACGGCGTCAAGTTCGTGGTCGGCCACTTCAACTCGGGCGTTTCGATCCCGGCATCGGAAGTCTACGCGGAGAACGGTATCCTCGAGATCACCCCGGCCGCGACCAACCCGCAGTTCACCGAGCGCGGCCTGTGGAACACGTTCCGTACCTGCGGACGCGACGACCAGCAGGGCAGCATCGCCGGCGCCTATCTCGCGGAGAACTTCAAGGATGCCAAGATCGCGGTCGTCCACGACAAGACGACCTATGGTCAGGGCCTTGCCGACGAGACCAAGAAGGCGATGAACGCTGCCGGCGTGACGGAAGTCATGTATGAAGGCGTCAATATCGGCGACAAGGACTTCTCGGCGTTGATCGCCAAGATGAAACAAGCCGGCGTTTCCATCATCTACTGGGGTGGTCTGCACACCGAAGCCGGACTGATCATCCGCCAGGTGGCTGACCAGGGCCTCAAGGCCACGCTGGTTTCCGGCGACGGCATCGTGTCGAACGAACTGGCCTCAATCGCCGGTGACGCGGTCGAGGGCACGCTGAACACGTTCGGCCCGGATCCGCGTCTGATCCCGGAGAACAAGGAACTGGTCGAGAAGTTCCGTGCGCAGGGCTTCGAGCCGGAGGCCTACACGCTTTATTCCTACGCCGCCATGCAGGCGATCGTGGGAGCCGCCACAGCCGCCAAGTCGAACGATCCGATGGAAGTTGCCAAGGCTCTCAAGGCCAATGGCCCGTTCAAGACCGTGCTGGGCGATCTTTCCTACGACGAGAAGGGCGATCCGACGCTGCCTGGCTACGTCATGTACGAATGGAAGAAGGGCGACGACGGCAAATACACCTACGTCCAGAAAATGTAAGCCTGCCGACGACGACAATTTCGGAATGCCCGGCGCCTCGCGCCGGGCATTTTCTTATTGTGGCATTTTAGCCGTTGTTGGAGTGCCTTGCGCGTCCGCGTGGCGCTCTAACGCAGAGATTCGGGTTTAATCGGTTTAACTACCTCACCTGATTTTGTTTGCGCTGCAGCATTTTCGCGTTAATCATGGCTCCAGTTCCCTTCCCGCCAGCGTCCGGAGCCTTGTCCTTGGCAATCACGAAGATCCTTGTCGCCAACCGGTCCGAAATCGCCATCCGCGTCTTCCGCGCGGCCAACGAGCTCGGCCTCAAAACCGTGGCGATCTGGGCCGAGGAAGACAAATACTCGCTGCACCGCTTCAAGGCGGATGAAAGCTATCAGGTCGGCCGCGGGCCGCATCTGAACAGGGATATGGGGCCGATCGAAAGCTATCTGTCGATCGAGGAAGTGATCCGCGTCGCCAGGCTTTCGGGCGCCGATGCCATCCATCCGGGCTATGGGCTGTTGTCGGAAAGCCCTGAATTCGCCGAAGCCTGCGCCAAGGCCGGCATTATTTTCATCGGACCCAAGCCGGATACGATGCGCAGGCTCGGCAACAAGGTCGCCGCACGCAACCTGGCGATCGAGGTCGGCGTGCCGGTAATCCCCGCCACCGAGCCGTTGCCGGACGACATCGAGACGGTGAAGGCGCTCGCCAGGACCATCGGCTATCCGGTGATGCTGAAGGCGTCGTGGGGCGGCGGCGGCCGCGGCATGCGCGCCATCCGCTCGGAAGCCGATCTCGCCCGCGAGGTGACGGAGGGCAAGCGCGAAGCGAAAGCCGCCTTCGGCAAGGACGAGGTCTATCTCGAAAAGCTGATCGAGCGCGCCCGCCATGTCGAAGTCCAGGTGCTGGGCGACACACACGGCAATGCCGTGCACCTGTTCGAGCGCGATTGCTCCATCCAGCGCCGCAACCAGAAGGTGGTCGAGCGCGCGCCGGCGCCGTATCTCGAAATGTCGCAGCGCGAAGAGCTTTGCGGCTACGCGCTCATGATCGCGCGCGAGACGAGCTATATCGGCGCCGGCACGGTCGAATTCCTGCAGGATGCCGACAGTGGCAAATTCTACTTCATCGAGGTGAATCCACGCATCCAGGTCGAGCACACGGTCACCGAGCAGGTGACCGGCATCGACATCGTCAAGGCGCAGATTCATATCCTCGATGGCTTTGCCATCGGCACGCCGGAATCGGGCGTGCCGGCGCAGAAGGATATCAGGCTCAACGGCCACGCGCTGCAGTGCCGCATCACCACGGAAGATCCCGAACATAATTTCATCCCCGACTATGGCCGCATCACCGCCTATCGCGGCGCCACCGGTTTCGGCATCCGCCTCGATGGCGGCACCGCTTATTCGGGCGCGGTCATCACCCGTTTCTACGACCCGCTGCTGGAAAAGGTGACGGCCTGGGCGCCGACGCCGGCCGAGACCATCGCCCGCATGAACCGGGCGCTGCGCGAGTTCCGTATTCGCGGTGTGGCGACCAACCTCACCTTCCTCGAGGCGATCATCAATCACCCGAGTTTCGCCGAAAATTCCTATACGACCAAATTCATCGATACGACACCGGAACTGTTCGCGAGCGTGAAGCGGCAGGATCGCGCGACCAAGCTGCTCAACTACCTGGCCGATGTCAGCGTCAACGGCCATCCCGAAACCCGCGGCCGGCCGCAGCCTAAGGCCGATGCGGCGGCACCCATGGTGCCCTACCTCAACGGCAACGTGCCCGATGGCAGCAAGCAGAAGCTCGACGCGCTTGGGCCGGAGAAATTCGCGGCCTGGATGCGCGCATGCAAAGAAGTGCTGGTCACCGACACGACGATGCGCGACGGACACCAGTCCCTGCTCGCGACGCGCGTGCGCACCTATGACATCGCCGGCATTGCCGGCACCTATGCACGCGCGCTGCCGCAGCTTTTGTCGCTCGAATGCTGGGGCGGGGCGACCTTCGACGTCGCCATGCGCTTTCTCACCGAGGACCCGTGGGAGCGGCTGTCGCTGGTGCGCGAGGCAGCGCCCAATCTGTTGCTGCAGATGCTTTTGCGCGGCGCCAACGGCGTCGGCTACACCAATTATCCCGACAATGTCGTCCAGCATTTCGTCAAACAGGCAGCAAGCGGCGGCGTCGACCTGTTCCGCGTCTTCGACTGTTTGAACTGGGTCGACAACATGCGCGTCGCCATGGACGCGGTCGGCGCCGAAGGCAAGCTGATCGAAGCAGCGATCTGCTACACCGGCGACATACTCGACCCGGCCCGAGCCAAGTACGACCTCAAATACTACGTCGCGCTGGCCAGGGAGTTGCAGGCGGCCGGCGCCCATATCGTCGCGGTCAAGGACATGGCCGGGCTCTTGAAGCCGAATGCCGCCCGCGCACTGTTCAAGGCGCTGCGCGAGGCGACCGACCTGCCGATCCACTTTCACACGCACGACACGTCAGGCCTGTCGGCGGCGACGGTGTTGGCGGCGGTGGACAGCGGTGTCGACGCCATCGACGCGGCGATGGATGCCCTGTCCGGCAACACCTCGCAGCCTTGCCTGGGCTCGGTCGTCGAGGCGCTGAAGGGCACCGAGCGGGATCCGGGCCTCGACCCGCAATGGATCAGGAACATCTCGTTCTACTGGGAGGCGGTGCGCAACCAGTATGCTGCCTTCGAAAGCGACCTGAAGGGGCCGGCCTCGGAAGTCTACCTGCACGAAATGCCGGGTGGGCAGTTCACCAACCTCAAGGAGCAGGCGCGCTCGCTCGGGCTGGAGACGCGCTGGCACGAAGTGGCGCAGACCTATCACGACGTCAATCTGATGTTCGGTGACATCGTCAAGGTGACGCCGTCGTCCAAGGTCGTCGGCGACATGGCGCTGATGATGGTGAGCCAGGACCTGACGGTTGCCGATGTCGAAAATCCGGCCAGGGATATCGCCTTCCCCGACTCGGTCGTGTCGATGCTGCGCGGCGACCTCGGCCAGTCGCCGGGCGGCTGGCCGGAGGCACTGCAGAAGAAGGTGCTGAAAGGCGACAAACCGATCACCGTGCGGCCCGGTTCGCTGCTGAAAGCAGCCAATCTCAAGGCCAGCCGCAAGGAGATCGAAGACAAGCTCGAGCGCAAGCTCAGCGAATTCGAATTCGCCTCGTGGCTGATGTACCCGAAGGTCTTCTCCGACTTTACCGCAGCGCAGGAAACCTATGGGCCGGTGAGCGTGCTGCCGACGCCGACCTATTTCTACGGCATGAAGCCGGAGGACGAGATCTTTGTCGACATCGAGAAGGGCAAGACGCTGGTGGTGCGCTGCCTGGCCATCGGCGATGTCGACGAGAAGGGCATGGTCACCGTGTTCTTCGAGCTCAACGGCCAGCCGCGCCGGGTCAAAGTGCCGGATCGGGCCCACGGCGCTTCCGCCGCCAAGGCGCGGCGCAAGGCCGAGCCCGGCAACGAGGCGCATGTCGGCGCACCGATGCCGGGCGTCGTCTCGGCGCTCGCCGTTGCCGCCGGCCAAGCGGTCAAGGCCGGCGACGTGCTTTTGTCCATCGAGGCGATGAAGATGGAGACGGCATTGCATGCCGAGCGCGACGGCACGATAGCCGAAGTGCTGGTCAAGGCCGGCGATCAGATCGACGCCAAGGATCTGCTGATCGCCTTCGGATGAGACAGAAATGTTGCCCGGGCAGAGTAGTCTGTGTCTGGCGGCAGCCCTTCATGCCGCATCGATAACAGCTTGACCGGTCGGCTCCGGTCGGGCATCGAACCGCTGCAAATTCGCCGCGACGGTTCGTGAGTCGCGGCATGGAAAACGACGCGGAGAAAAAATGGCCGACGACATCACCGAGACCAGCCAGACTGTTGCCGCCGGCCAGCTGCGAGCCTTCATCGAGCGCATCGAGCGGCTCGAGGAAGAGAAGAAGACGATCGCCGACGACATCAAGGAAGTGTTCGCCGAGGCCAAGGGCACCGGCTTCGACACCAAGGCGATGCGGTCGATCATCCGGCTGCGCAAGAAGGATCAGGCTGAGCGGCAAGAGGAGGAAACCATCCTCGATCTCTACAAAGCCGCACTCGGCATGGTGTAAGGCTGGTAACAGCCCTGGGCGCCGGTTGCGCCCGCAACGGGTCGAACCATGAGCGAATTCGACTTTGGCGGCCGCCGCGCTTCTGAGTTCCGCCAACGCGGCTTCTGGACGCTGTTCGCGGAACGGCATCCGGAAGAAAGGCCTCTGATGGCGCGGCGCGGACCCTGGTTCTGGCAGCGCGGGCTGCCCGACTTCGCATTGGTCCTTTCCATGTATGTCGCGCCGGCGCAGAACCATGTCGGCGTTTTCTTCGGCCGCAACGAGAAGTTCGGTGCCACGCAAGCCTGGTCGCGGTTGAAGCCGTTCCAGCCGGCGATCGAAGACAGGTTGAAGCTCAGGCCGGAACAGAGTTGCGAGGGCCTTGGCATCAATTCGCTGTGGCGCGTGAACTGTTTTGCCGAGGACAATTGGCCGGCCATGGCCGACTGGCTGGTGACGGAAGCATCGCGTTTCGAGCGCGCCGTTGCCGAGGTGCTGGGCGAGGGTGGCGAAGCCGGTTCGTGAATTCGCGTCGCAGTGGCTTGAGTTAGTTCGGCTTCGCCGTGTCGCGGCCAATCCGATCGAGATGCTGTTGCAGCGCCAGATGGTCGAGCGCATCCATCCGCAGATTGGTGAACAGCGAGATGCGGTTGTTGAGCATGCGATAGGCATCGGCAAAGGCAAGATGCAGTTCGGCTTCGGTGCCGTCTGCCTTGGCTGGGTCCGGTATCGACCAGAGCGCGGTCATCGGATGACCCGGCCAGATCGGACAGGATTCATTCGCGGTGCTGTCGCAAAGCGTGAAGATGAAATTCATTTCCGGCGCGTCGGGCTCGGCAAACTCGTCCCAGCCTTTCGAACGGGCGAAGCTCGTATCGTAGCCGAGGCTTTCGAGCAGCTGCAGTGCGTAGGGATTGACCTCGCCCTCCGGTTGCGAACCGGCGGAAAACGCCTTGAACCTGCCGCCACCGATCCGGCTGAGAATGGCTTCCGCCATGATCGATCGCGCCGAATTGGCGTTGCAAAGAAACAGCACGTTGTAGACATTATCGCTCATCTCAAGACCTCCCTTGGCAGGCGACTGGATGATGGGGGCGGCAGAGTCCGGCAAGGTGTCTTTGCCGAAACGCCAACAAGGGCCACGTAGAAAGGTTTCACGACCGTTTGATGACAATTTGTCAAATCATACGCTTGCGTGGCGATGATCGATTTGCGTTGACAGGCTTGCTGCTTTGGAAATCTCTGCGGCTGTCGAATGAGGGAAAGCCGCGTCGATGAGTGCGCCAGAGACTTTCGAAGGCGAAGACGGCAAGGCAGGCCATGCGGCGGGTTTCTTCCGCTCGCGCTGGCAAGGCACGGCGCCGCTAGACCGGCTGTTCTGGCGCGATCTTGTCCTTGTCGGCACGGCGATCAACATCGCCGTGTCGGTGCTGGCGCTGATCCTGCTCGGGCTGAAGCTGCCGCTCGCTCTCGTTCTGGCGGTGCATTTCGCACCGGTGCCGTACAATTTCTTCCTGACTTTTGCGGTGTGGCGGACCGCCGAGAAAACCGGCGGCGTCAAGGCTTCGCTGATGACGCTGGGGGCTGTGCTGTGGCTGATCCTGGTGGTGGTGATCTGACGGACAGTGCTGCCGGCAAAGGCCGGCGGAAGCCGTTGTTTGACAACGTCTGGATTCCAGTCAGGCAGCCGGCTCGAATTTCAGCGCGACCCCGTTGATGCAATAGCGCAGGCCGGTCGGCGGCGGGCCGTCCTCGAAGACGTGGCCGAGATGGCTGCCGCAGCGGGCGCAGTGGCATTCGGTGCGAACCATGCCGTAGCTGCGGTCGACGGTCGTCTCGACCGAACCGGGCACCGGATCGTTGAAACTTGGCCAGCCGGTACCGCTCTCGAACTTCAGCTTGGATTCGAACAAGGGCTGGTCGCAGCCGGCGCAGGAAAATGTGCCGGCGCGCTTCTCGTGAAGCAGGGCGCAACTGCCCGGCCGCTCGGTGCCGTGGTTGCGCATCACCGCATATTGCTCCGGCGTCAGCCGGGCGCGCCATTCGGCATCGGTGCGGGTAACAGGGTAGGTATGACCATCCATTTTTGCCTCTTAGCTCATGCCGCTCTTGGGCTGCTTTCCCAAGTTCGCCTAAAATAGGCATTTGTTACGGCGTTTGCCCGTATTTCCAATCCTGCCACGAAGAATTCATCAGGCGATCGCTGCCAGATAGCGCGCAACAGATCTTGCAAATGCCGTCTTTGCATCGCCGATGACGTTCTGGTTCCACCATGCGCCATAGATATGATCGAACGCGAAAGGCTCCAGTGCCGACGCGATGCGGAGTACCTTCGGCGCATTGAGCGGGATGTAGTTCGGGTAGCTGTACATGAAGCTGACATGGCGGCGGGTTGGCGTCACCTGCAAGATGTCGCCGGCCAGGATGGCGTTGCCGCCGTCGCGCTTCCAGTGCAGCACCTGGCCACCGGCAAAGTGACCGCCGCAACGGATAAGTGTCAGCGACGGGTTCAGGGCGCGCGTCTCACCCTGCCAACTGACAACAGCCGAATGCGGCCGCATGATCCACTTGCGGTCATCGGTATGCAGATAGATTGGCACGCCGCCAAAGGCTTCGCTCCACTCGACCATCGCCGAATAATAATGGCAGTGCGAAATGGCGATCGCGGCCAGGCCGCCTCGTCGGTTGATTTCGGCCACCGCCTCGTCGCTGACCATCGAGATGCAGTCCCACAGCACATTGCCGTGCGGCGTCTGTGCCAGCAGCGCCCGCTGACCGATGGCGAAGCGCGGCTCGATGCCGAAGGCGAGCACGCCGGCGTCGTCTTTCATCACGACCCGATGCCCGGCGGCGAGCTCTTGCGGCGTGATCCAGGCCTGGCCCTCCCAGCGCACATATTGCCGCTCGTCCTCGCAGATCGGGCAATGGTCCGGCGGCGCGGCTGCCGCCGCGAACTGGACGCCACATTGCAGGCAGAGGAAACAGGTCGGCCGTCCTGTTTTGCGTGAATCCATTCAGTGCTTCCTTGAAAGTTGCTTCGTCGCGGCCTCGAGCCCGGCGAGCGTCAGCGGAAACATGCGGCCGCCGAAGATGTCGCGGATCATGGCGATCGAATGGGTAAAACCCCAGTGCTTTTCGCTTTCGGGGTTGAGCCATACCGCGTTCGGCCATTGCTGCAGCAGACGCCCGAGCCAGACGACGCCGGCCTCCGGATTCCAGTGCTCGACCGAGCCGCCGGGATGCGCAATCTCATAGGGGCTCATCGAGGCATCGCCGACGACGATCACCTTGTAGTCCGGACCGTATTTGTGGAGGAGATCGAAGGTCGGAATCACCTCCGCATGGCGACGGCGATTGTCCTTCCACACACCCTCGTAGAGGCAGTTGTGGAAGTAAAAATATTCGAGCTGGCGGAATTCGGCGCGGGCGGCCGAAAACAGCTCCTCGACGCTTCTGATGTGATCGTCCATCGAGCCGCCGACATCGAAGAACATCAGCAGCTTCACGGCATTGCGCCGCTCGGGCCGCGTCTGTACGTCGAGATAGCCATGCTCGGCCGTGGCGTGGATGGTGCCGGGCAGGTCGAACTCCTCCTCGGCGCCTTCGCGCACCCAGCGACGCAGGCGCTTCAGCGCGATCTTGATGTTGCGGGTGCCGAGCTCGACGGCATCGTCGAAATTCCTGAACTCACGCTTGTCCCAGACTTTCACCGCACGGCGGTTGCGGCTCTCATGCTGGCCGATGCGAACGCCTTCGGGATTGTAGCCATAGGCGCCGAATGGTGAGGTGCCGCCGGTGCCGATCCATTTCGACCCGCCCTGGTGGCGGCGCTTCTGTTCCTCCAGCCGCTTTTTCAGCGTTTCCATCAGCTTTTCGAAACCGCCCAGCGCCTCGACCAGCTTTTTCTCTTCATCGGTCAGGTGCTTTTCGGCAAGCCGCCGCAGCCATTCCTCCGGGATGTTTTCGACGTCGATCGGGTTTTCGCCAGCCAGCGTTTCGACACCCCTAAAGACGTGCGAAAAGACCTGGTCGAAACGATCGATGTGGCGCTCGTCCTTCACCAATGCCGAGCGGGCGAGATAGTAAAAACCCTCGACGTCATAGTCGACCAGCCCCGCCTCCAGCCCTCCCAGCAGCGACAGATATTCCCGGAGCGAGACCGGAACCCGCGCAGCCTTCAGTTCGAGGAAGAAAGGGATGAACAATTGCTATCTGTGCCTCACGATCATGACGGATTCACGCCCGGGCCTGTCGATTTCGCCGGATCGCAGCAAATCGGCTACCGTCCTTGGGTTGGGTATGGGTAAGTGCTTTGCAATGCGTGCTTCGATCCATTCGCGGGTGGCGGACGTCGCGTCGGCAATTGCTTCCTCGGGGCTCGCGCCGCCGCCGTGGCAGCCGGGAAGATCGGGCACCCGCACTCCCCAGACATCATCTGCGCCGTCAAGGATTCCGACATAGTGGGTCATGATTTGTCCTCAAATCCTTCCGGCAAGCCGGGCGATCGACCGTTCATCACATCAGATCATATTCGATGAAGCCGGTCCTGCGCGCCACGTGGTCGTAGAGCTTGCGCGCGGTGGTGTTGGTCTCGTGCGTCATCCAGTAGACGTTCTTGACGCCGATCTTGCCGGCTTCCTGCTTGACCGCCTCGATCAGTGCGGCGCCGACGCCTTTGCCGCGCACATCCGGGTCGGCGAACAGATCCTGCAGATAGCAGTTGTTTTTTTCGGACCAGCAGGAGCGATGATAGAGATAGTGCGTCAGGCCGACCGCCTTGCCGCCGAGCGTGGCGATGAACCCCTTTGGTTCGAACTCCCCCGCCGTGAAAAGCCGCTTCCAGGTGACAGCGTAGACGTCTTCCGGCAGCTTGGTTTCGTAGAAGGCGAGGTAAGCAGTCCACAGACGCTGCCAGTCGGCATGGTCGGATTGTGCGAGTGGGCGGACGGTGATCTCGGTCATTTCATTTCCTTCCGAAGCTTCGGGCCAAGGCTGCCCCGGTGCCCGGCCGGCGGCAACGGTCCAGCAACGGGAAAGCGCTGTCCGATCCGCATGCCCGGTCCTGCGCTATGGCTTCGGGCGTTCGTCGATCGAAAAGCCAAATCGTTGGCTTTTCGTCGGCCTTTGGCCGACCGCTCCTCACCCCTGCCTTCTCGCCATAAAGGCCAGCCGCTCGAACAGATGCACGTCCTGTTCGTTCTTCAACAGCGCGCCGTGCAGCTTGGGCAGTGCGTTTTTCGGATCGCCGCGCAAATCCTCGGGCGCGATATCGTCGGTCACGAGCAGGCGGATCCAGTCCAGTGCCTCGGAGGTCGACGGCTTCTTCTTCAGGCCCGGCACGTCGCGGATTTCGTAGAACTGGGTGAGTGCGGCGCGCACCAGGTTCTGCTTGATGCCGGGATAGTGCACGTCGACGATCCGATGCAGCGTCTCGACGTCGGGAAAGCGGATATAGTGGAAGAAGCAGCGGCGCAGGAAAGCGTCCGGCAGTTCCTTCTCGTTGTTGGAGGTGATGATGACGATCGGGCGCACAGCGGCGCGGATCGTCTCGCCGGTCTCGTAGACGAAGAACTCCATTCGATCGAGTTCCTGCAGCAAATCGTTGGGGAACTCGATGTCAGCCTTGTCGATCTCATCGATCAGAAGCACGACCTTCTTGGCCGTCGCGAAGGCATCCCACAGCTTGCCACGCTTGATATAATTGCTGATGCCGTTGAAGCGCTCGTCGCCGAGTTGGCTGTCGCGCAGACGCGACACGGCGTCATACTCGTAGAGGCCCTGCTGCGCCCTTGTCGTCGACTTGACATGCCATTCGATCAGCTCGAGGCCGAGCGCGGCCGCCACTTGCCTGGCCAGTTCGGTCTTGCCGGTGCCGGGCTCGCCCTTGACCAGCAATGGCCGCTCCAGCGCGATCGCCGCATTGACCGCCACCATCAGATCCTTGTCGGCGACATAAGCCGCCGTGCCTTCGAAACGCATTTTTGCTCCTCGGTTTTCATGGCAACCGTAAGGAGACAGCCCAGCCCATGCAAGGCGCAGCGGCGAGGGCGCGGTGACCCCATGTGCCGCGCAGCTCCCAGGCAGGGCCTTGCGACGAATAAAGCCGCCGAACATGGCCGTCTCTCTGGCGCTTGGCCTGCCATCGGCCTATATTGGGCGTGACGGTCTGCGCTTCCCGGCAGGAGAACATTTTCCCCGGGGCCTTAATGATCCCTAGGGAGCTGTCCCTGGGAAGACCCGTGGGTTTTCTCATACGGCGCCCACCTACTTTGTAGGTTCCCGGGATCGCTCTCTCCACCGGTTGTGTGGATCGTCACTTGACGCAAGGATCCACGCTTCGGTGGATCATGCGGTGGAAAACGTCGCTCCTAAAACTCCATCCAAATCTGACCTTTTCTATCGTCGGCGCATGACATCCTCGAAAGACCTGAAAAGACAGTTGCGACGCGAAGCACTCGGGCGCCGCGACGCGCTCGATCCGTTCTGGCGGGTGGAGGCAGCGCTCGAAATGGCCGAGACGGCGCGGGACAGCATTGCGATGGAGCCGGGCCAGATCGTCTCCGGCTTCTGGCCGATGCGCTCGGAAGTCGACGTCCGGCCGTTGATGTTCGCCTTGCGCGAAAAAGGTGCACGGCTTTGCCTGCCGGCGATTCTCGACAAGACCACCATCGTCTTTCGCGAACTGGTGCGCGGCGCGCCGATGATCGACATGGGGTTCGGCACCGTCGGGCCGCATGAGGAGGCCGAGGTGCTCGATCCCCAGGTGATGCTGGTGCCGCTCGCGGCTTTCGACGCGCGCGGCCACCGCATTGGCTATGGCGCCGGCTATTACGACCGTGCCATCTCGCGGCTGGTCGACAAGGGGCAGCCGCCGCGGCTGATCGGCATTGCTTTCGACTGCCAGCAGGTGGCGCTGGTGCCGGACGAGCCGCATGACGTGACCATTCCGGAAATACTCACCGAGAGCGGGTTGCGCCGGTTCGCGCCGAAATTGTAGATAAGTTCCTGGACGCATGGTCTTTTCCGGAAGTCATGCAGCTTTTTGCTTCGCTGACCTTCGGTTCGGGATCATGTTTAGATGAGACTTCTCTTCCTCGGCGATATGGTCGGCAAGACGGGACGCACGGCGGTGTGGGAACAACTGCCCGGCCTGATCTCGGATTTCAAACTCGACTTCGTCATCGTCAATGGCGAGAACGCCGCCGGCGGCTTCGGCATTACCGAAGAGATCTTTCGCGAGACGATCTCGGCGGGCGCCGACGTCGTCACCACCGGCAATCATGTCTGGGACCAGCGCGATGCGCTGGCTTTCGCGCCGCGCGAGGAACGCTTTCTGCGTCCGTCCAATTTCCCCAAGGGCACGCCGGGGCGGGGCTCGGGCGTCTACATCGCCAGGAACGGCGCGCGCGTTCTGGTCGCCAACATCATGGGCCGGGTGTTCATGCATCCTGAACTCGACGATCCATTTCAGGCCGGCGAGCGCGAGCTTGCCGCCTGCCCGCTTGGCGAACAGGCCGATGCGGTGGTCATCGATTTCCATGCCGAGGCGACCTCTGAAAAAATGTGCTTTGCGCACTTCGTCGACGGTCGCGCCAGCCTGGTCGTCGGCACCCACACGCATCAGCCGACCGGCGACCACCATATCCTCAACGGCGGCACCGGCTATATCTCAGACGCCGGCATGTGCGGCGACTATGATTCTTCGCTCGGCATGGACAAGGAGGAGCCGCTCAACCGGTTTCTGTCGAAGGTGCCGAAAGGGCGCTTCGAGGCGGCGAGCGGCCCGGCGACATTGTGCGGCGTCGGCGTCGACATTTCGGATCGCAGCGGCCTGACCGAGCGGATTGCGCCGTTTCGCCGCGGGCCGCGGCTCGAAGAAACCGCGCCCTCGTTCTGGTCATGACATTGATGTAAGCGATTGCAGTACCTAATTGCCGGCCACGCCTGCTTCAGATCGTAATAGGGGACGACCTCCATGCAGCTCATCGAATTCCTGGCGCCACATTTCGCCTTTGTCTCCGATCCGACTGCATGGGTCGCGTTGCTGACGCTGATCGTGCTGGAGGTGGTGCTCGGCATCGACAATCTGATCTTCATCTCGATCCTGACCAACAAATTGCCGGAGGCGCAGAGGGCCCGCGCCCGGCGAATCGGTATTTCGGCGGCGCTGATCATGCGGCTGGTGCTGCTTGCCACCATCTCGATCATCGTCCAGTTGACGGCGCCGGTGTTCACCGCTTTCGGCCATGGTTTCTCCTGGCGCGATCTGATCCTGATCGCCGGCGGCCTGTTCCTCGTCTGGAAAGCGACCAAGGAAATCCACCACACGGTCGATCTCGAGGACCATCAGGACACGATGATCGGCGAAACGCTGCAGCTTTCGCTGGGCGGCGCCGTCTTCCAGATCCTGCTGCTCGACCTCGTCTTTTCGATCGATTCGATCATCACCGCGGTCGGCATGACCGACGAGATCGCCATCATGTATATCGCCGTGATCGTGGCAGTCAGCGTGATGATGCTGGCGGCCGGGCCGCTCGCCAACTTCATCGCCAAGAATCCCAGCATCGTCATGCTGGCGCTGAGCTTCCTGCTGATGATCGGCATGACGCTGATCGCCGACGGCATGGGCTTCCATGTGCCGAAGGGCTACATCTACGCCGCCATGGGCTTTTCCGCTCTTGTCGAGGGCCTCAACATGCTGGCGCGACGTCGGAGGAAGGCAAAGGCCGGCGCGGGGCACTGAGGTTGGCGGGGCGAAGCGACGGCGCGAAGGCCTGAGCTCTGCCTCACTTGTCGCGGCCATGCAGAACCTTTGAGACGTCGGAGGGACAGCACCCCCTCTGTCCTGCCGGACATCTCCCCCTCAAGGAGGGAGATTGGCAGCTTTAGCGCTCCGCTCGTCCTGCAGCGTTGGAGATTGGCGAAAGCCTCAGCGACATCCGATCTCCCCCTTGCGGCCCATTGCGGGGAAGATGTCCGGCAGGACAGAGGGGGGGTGGGAAGGATCGCTGCAGAATGGCTTTTGGCACCCGGCGACTTAAGCGGTCGGCACGCCCTTCGGATGACGGTCGCCGATCAGGCCAAGCGTCAAGCCTTGCTCCAACCAGGCCTTGGCGCCGGCGAGCACCAGCGCGAAGCCCTCGGTCGAGCCGATCGCCTGCTTGACCTGCTCATCGGGGCTGCCGGCAAAACCGAAATTGCGAACCTCGACAAAGGTCGCGCCGCCCGGCACCTCGGTAAAAGTCCAGACCACCGTGGTCGGCCTCCATTGCATGACGATCTTTTCGTTCCTGACGATCTCGCTGACCGTGACCGGCGTCGAAACGCCATACATCCGCCATTCCCAGCGAATCTCGTTGCCGCTGTCGAGCCTGTCGCTGCCATGGGTGAACCAGAACTTCGTCGTGATCGCCGGATCGACGATGGCTTCGAACACTTCTGCAACCGGCCGCCGGATCAGCATGCCGGCTTCGGCGGTCGGTATCTCACGGATGTCCATTTCGTCCTCCTTCCGAACCGGTCTCCGTCACCAGGCGTCGGGTTCGCGCACCAGGTGAATGATGTTGGCCGGATTGGTGATCCAGCCGCCACGAAAACCTTCGCCGAGCGCCTCGATGGCGTCGCAGCGCACGACACCGGCCTTGGCGAGATGATCGGCGGCGGCCGAAAAATCATCGGTGAACAGTTCCAGCCAGACCTCGGCCTGGCTCAGCATCGGCGCCTCGTCGATCCACAGGCGATTGGGGCCGAGCTCGAATCCGATGGCCGGCGCCTTGGCCGTGAACGGTTTTAGGCCGACGACATCGCGGTAGAAGGCGATCGTCTCCTGGTGTTGGTGGGGCGGCACTTTCATGGCGATGTTGATGCCGCCGGTGATTTTCGCAGCCATTCTTTCCTCCGTCTTCTCAGATATTGTCTTCATTGGCGGGCTCGCCCTTCATCTCGCTGCGATAGTAGCCGTCGCGCAAATTGATGCCGTATTCGACATAGGCCTTCATGCAGGCCAGCATCTGCGACCAGCCCTCGCAATTGAGGTAGGACTTCTTCAGGCCGACCGCGTCCTCGTGCCAGCCGGCCTCGGCGATGGTGACGAAGGTGCCGCCGTCGTCCAGCGGCTCGAAATTCATCTCGATGCGGGTCTTGTAGGCCGGCTTGCCGTCGGCGTCGGTGGCGTCCCAGCGCAGCACGATGCGGTTGTCTTTCTCCACCTCGTCGACCTCGACCGGGACCTTGCCCCACCAGACGACCCTGGCGCCGGCCACCAGCGGGGCACTGGCGCCGCCGATGGTGGTGAAATAGCCGCTGAGCTTGTTCGGATTGACGACCGCATCGAAGACTTCGGCAACCGGTTTGCCGATGCGGCCCGAAACTCTGAATCCAAGAGACATATCCACAGCTCCTTCCTTGATCGGATCGATATTATGTTATAAAAATATAACATGTCAAGCAAGGCGCAGGATGACAATGTTTTCAAGGCGCTGGCGCATCCGCGCCGGCGCGCGCTGCTCGACGAGCTAAAGGACGCGCCGCGGACCACCGGCATGCTGTGCGATGCCTTTCCCGACATGGACCGCTGCACCGTCATGCTGCATCTGAAAGTGCTGGAGGAAGCCGACCTGGTGGTGGCGCGGCGCGAGGGGCGCGAACGCTGGAACCATCTCAATGCGCTGCCGATCAAGCAGATCCACGACCGCTGGATCAGCCAGTACGCCACGCATGCGATCAGCATTCTCGACCGGCTGAGATCCGATCTGGAGGAGTGAGCGTTCGCAGGAAAGCAGCTGGCGGTTACCTTGCCGCACCATCCTTACGGCGCGGCTGGACGAATTGAGCCGATTTATCTATAAGCCGGCCATTCCGAGATAGAGCGCCGTACGTCCATCCGGACGCAGCAGGGACGTTCTGAAATTTTGACTTCGAGCATTTTGGCAAAGGCGAGGTGACTACCTCGCTGCAGGATGCTCTGCCAAGAAAACGACAGGGGTGCCATGGCAGGCCATTCACAGTTCAAGAACATCATGCACCGCAAGGGCCGCCAGGATGCAGTGCGGTCGAAAATGTTTTCCAAGCTGGCGCGCGAAATAACCGTCGCCGCCAAGAGCGGCACGCCGGACCCGTCGATGAACCCGCGCCTGCGTCTTGCCGTGCAGAACGCCAAGGCGGTGTCGATGCCGAAAGACAACATCCAGCGCGCCATCAACAAGGCATCGATGGGTGACGCCGAGACTTACGAAGCCGTGCGTTACGAAGGCTACGGGCCGGGTGGCGTCGCGCTGATCGTCGAGGCGCTGACCGACAACCGCAACCGCTCGGCGTCGAATGTGCGTGCCGCCTTCACCAAGGCCGGCGGGGCGATGGGCGAAACCGGCTCGGTGTCGTTCATGTGGGACCGTGTCGGCGAGATCTTCTATCCGGCGTCGGTCGGCAGTGCCGAGAAGGTCATGGACGCGGCGATCGAGGCCGGGGCCGACGACGTCCAGTCGGACGAGGAAGGCCACACGATCTATTGCGCCTTCGAGAATCTTGGTGAGGTGTCGAAGGCGCTGGAAGGCGCGCTCGGCGAGGCTGAATCAGTGAAGCCGATCTGGAAGCCGCAGACCAACATTGCGGTCGATGAGGAGCGGGCACAGTCGCTGATGAAGTTGGTCGCCACGCTCGAGGACGACGACGACGTGCAGAGCGTCTACGCCAATTTCGAGGTCGACGACGAGACCATGGCGAAGCTCAGCGCGGCATGAGCACAGCTCAGCCCGAGAATATGAGCGGAGCTCAATTTGACATATGAGCGGAGCTCAATCTGACATGACCGAAAAGCCGTTGCCCCAGGTCCGCATCACCTATTGCGCGCAGTGCCACTGGCTGCTGCGGGCCGGCTGGATGGCGCAGGAGCTGCTGTCGACCTTCGCAACGGATCTGGGCGAGGTCACGCTGGTGCCCGGCACCGGCGGCATCTTCACCATTTCCTGCAACGAGACACTGGTCTGGGACCGCAAGCGCGACGGCGGCTTTCCCGATGCCGCAAGGCTCAAGCAACTGGTTCGCGACGTGATCGATCCGGACCGCGATCTCGGCCATGCCGACCGCAAGAGCGACAAGTCAAAAGATACCCCGTCAAAAGACCCTGCCTGACGCAAGGTCTTTTAGATTTCTGCCCTCGTTCACCGCCACGCCACGATGAAGCAGGCCAGCGCGACGATGGCGGTGATGGTACGGACGTGGTTCCACATCACCCAGTCCCTGAGATAGGTGGCCCAAACGGCGGCGCCGTTGGCGCTTGCCGGATCGACGGCGGCCAGCGCGTTGTTGAGCGGCACGTTGAAAATCATCGTCACGATCAGGCTGCCGACGACATAGATCAGGGCGCCGGCGAGAAGCCACAACGAGCCCGGTTGGCCCCAGCCGATGACAGCGCCGACGACGAGGACGAGGCAGATCAGCCCGGTGCTGAAAAGCGCGGTCATGAACAGCGGCGTCACCGCAGTGACGTTGATCGAATTCATGGCGGCGATACCGCCCACGGCAGGCATGCGGGCGAGGCCCGGCATGACGAAGCTGGAGAAGGCGAAGAAGACACCAGCGACGACGCCCGAGCCGAGCGCGGCGATGAAGGTGAGGCTGGGAAGCAGTTTCATGATCATGTCAGTCACTCCATATGCCCGTACCAGCGGTTTCGGTTGCATAGGCGGAAAAGTCCTTTGGGGCGCGGCCGAGCACGCGCTCGACGCCGTCGGTCAGCGCCTCGTTGCGACCGTCGAGCACTTCGGTGAACAGCTCGTTGAGCAGCCAGGCGAACTCGGCAGGCAACTCGTATCCGGCTACTGCGGCGGTGAACTCGGCATGCGAAATCCTGACAAAGCGGATGTCGCGGCCGGCCGCCTTGCCGATCTCGGCGACCGCGTCGGCGAAGCTCAGCAGACGCGGCCCGGTCAGCTCGTAAAGCTGGCCGACATGGCCTTGCCGGGTAAGCACCGTCACGGCGGCATCGGCAATGTCGTCGGCATCGACGAACGGTTCTCCGACAGTGCCGACCGGCAAAGCCACCTCACCGGCCAGCAGCGGATCGAGCAAAAAACTCTCGCTGAAATTCTGGGAAAACCAGGCGCAGCGCAGGATCGTCCAGTCGGCGCCTGAGGCTTTCAGCATCTCTTCGGCACGTTGCGCTTCGATCTCGCCGCGCCCCGACAGCAGCACCAGCCGGCGCACACCGCTTGCCACGGCAAGGTTGGCGAAGGCGCCGACCGCTTCGGCCGCGCCGGGCACCGCAAGATCGGGATAGTAGCTGATGTAGGCGGCACCGACACCATCGAGCGCGGGTTCCCAGGTCGTATCGTCTTCCCAGTCGAAGGGCGGGGTGCCCGAGCGCGAGCCGATCCGTACCGGCAGGCCCTGCGCCGTCAGCCTGTCCGCGAGACGACGGCCGGTTTTGCCGGTTCCGCCGAGGATCAAAATCGGTTTTGCTGCTGTATCGATCATGGCGATTTCCTTTGCTCACAAATATGAATAATCCTCACATTTGCAAAACGTGATAAACCCTCGTATTTTGTGAGTCAAGCCAGTTTGTTGATCATTCGCCAGGAGACAGTGATGGAAGGCTCGAGCGTAGCGGGTTCACAGGATGGCCAGATCGCATCGCCGCGCCGGGCGCCCAGCCAGCAGCGCAGCCGCGAGCGGGTCGAGCGGATGCTGGCCGCCGCCTCTGCGCTGATCGCCGAGCGAGGCAGCGATGTCATGCGCATGGGCGAAGTTGCGGAACGGGCCGGCGTGTCGATCGGCTCGCTCTACCAGTTCTTCCCGGACAAGCGGGCGATCATCTGGACGCTGGCCGAGCGCCACACCGCCGAAAGCCAGGCCTGCATCGCGGCAGCGCTTGCACAGGTCAGCGACGCCGAAGGGCTGCGGCGGGCATTTTCCGAGCTGGTGGATATCTATTACGGGCTGTTCCTGGCCGAGCCGGTAATGCGCGACATCTGGTCGGGCACACAGGCCGACAAGGCGCTACGCGAACTCGAGCTCGCCGACAGCCGGGCCAACGCCGAATTCCTCACCGCGGTGCTGAAGCGGCTGCGGCCTACCGCCGATCCGGCGGCGCTGGAAACGACGGCGTTTCTCATCTGGCAGATGGGCGAGGCCACCATGCGGCTGGCGATCTCGGTCGGTCGAAAGGAAGGCGACGACCTGGTCGCCGCCTACAAGCGCATGGCGCTGCGCGAACTGGTCGACGAATAGAGCCGCATTCCGGCAAGAAAAAACCCGCCACGAGGGCGGGTTCCTTCTGATCCGAAAAAGGCTTACGGCTTACAGCCCAAAACCTTCGAAACGCTTCTTGAACTTCGACAGGCGGCCGCCGCGGTCGAGCAGGGTCTGCTGGCCGCCGGTCCAGGCCGGATGGGTGGTCGGGTCGATGTCGAGGTTCATCGTATCGCCTTCCTTGCCCCAGGTCGAACGGGTCATGTATTCGGTGCCGTCGGTCATGACGACCTTGATGGTGTGGTAGTCGGGATGGATATCGGTCTTCATTGTGCTATTCCTGGTTCGCTGGCGCCGCTGACGGGCGTAAAGCCTGCGTCGATGCGCCCCTTTTTAAAACTCGAAGCCGCAGCTATTGAGGAGCCACGGCTTTTAAAAACGGTCGGCGAGCCTATACATCAGCCGGAATTGAATCACAAGGCCGCGGTAAGCGCATATTGAGGCGCATGCCCAGAAGGCGGCCAGAGGAAACGGTCATGGCGCACACCAGCGGCGATGCAGACGAGCGTAGGCGCTCGCTCAAGCCGCTGCGGCGCCTGTTCCCCTACATCACCCGCTACCGGAAAATGGTCATTGGCGCGGTCGTCTCGCTGACCGTTGCTGCGGCGACGACGCTGGCGCTGCCGCTGGCCGTGCGGCGCATGATCGACCATGGCTTTTCCGCTTCCGATTCCATTTTCATCGCCGAGTATTTCGCCATGCTCGTGGTGATGGCTGCCTTGCTCGCTGCGGCGTCGGCCAGCCGCTATTATTTCGTCATCACGCTGGGCGAGCGCGTCGTCGCCGACATCCGCAGCGACGTGTTCCGCCATGTCACGACGCTGTCGCCATCCTTTTTCGACACCGCCCAGTCGGGCGAGATCGTCTCGCGGCTCGCCGCCGACACGACGCAGGTCAAGTCGGCGGTCGGTGCCACCGCATCGGTAGCGCTGCGCAACGTCATTCTTGGGCTTGGCGCCGTGGCTATGATGGTCTTCACCAGCCCGAAACTGTCGGGCCTCGTCATCGCCGCCATCCCGGTGATCGTGCTGCCGCTGGTCGCCTTCGGCCGCTCGGTGCGGCGCAAATCGCGGCTGGCGCAGGACACACTGGCCGACGCCACGGCCTACGCCAGCGAGCAGATCGGCGCGGTGCGCACGCTGCAGGCCTTCACCAATGAGAAGCTGGTCACCGGGCATTTTTCAGCTGCCGTGGAAGCCGCTTTCGCGGCGGCGCGATCCTCGATCTTTGCCCGCTCCTTCCTCACCTTCTTCGCCATCTTCATGATCTTTTCCTCGGTGGTGGCGGTGCTGTGGTTCGGTTCGCGCGACGTGCTCGACGGCACGCTGTCGCCGGGCACGCTCGGCCAGTTCCTGCTCTATTCGGTGTTCGCCGCCGGCGCGCTTGGCGCGCTGTCGGAAGTGTGGGGCGAGCTTTCCCAGGCGGCGGGTGCTGCCGAACGGCTGACCGAGATCCTGGCCGAGAAGCCCGCGATCCAGGCCCCAGCGCATCCGAAACCGCTGCCGGCGACGGCCAGAGGCGCAATCAGTTTCGACGACGTGTCCTTCTCCTATCCGGCCGGGCCTGACCGCGCTGCCGTCCACGGCCTGAGTTTCCAGGTCAAGCCCGGCGAGACGGTGGCGATCGTCGGCCCATCGGGTGCCGGCAAGAGCACCGTCTTTTCGCTGCTTCTGCGCTTCTACGACCCCGAGACCGGCAAGATCATGATCGACGGCGTCAATGTGCGCGAGGCCGACCCCGTCGCCATCCGAGAGCGGATCGCCATCGTGCCGCAGGACGTCACCATCTTCGCGGCCAGCGCGCGCGACAATATCGGCTTCGGCCGTCCGGACGCCAGCCAGGCCGAGATCGAGGCGGCGGCCAGGGATGCGCTTGCCGACGAGTTCATCCTGAAACTCGAGAAAGGCTATGACAGCCAGGTCGGCGAGCGCGGCGTGACCTTGTCCGGCGGCCAGCGCCAGCGCGTGGCGATTGCCCGCGCGATACTGCGCGATGCGCCGATCCTGCTGCTCGACGAGGCAACCTCGGCACTGGACGCCGAAAGCGAGACGCTGGTGCAGACGGCGCTGGAGCGGCTGATGCAGGACCGCACCACGATCGTCATCGCCCACCGGCTGGCGACGGTGCTGAAGGCGGACCGGATCCTGGTCATGGATGGCGGCTGCATCGTCGAGGAAGGCACCCACCAGAGCCTCGTCGCCAAGGGCGGCATCTATGCGCGGCTGGCCAAGCTGCAGTTCGAAACCGGGGCGAACGCCTTCAGGGGCGCCGCGGAGTAGTAGGACGACGCTGCCAAACGGCTTCGTCTTTTGCAAATGGCGCTGGTCGGCGGCGACGAAAGTGCCGCCGCGTTCGATGCGCTTGAAGATATGTCAGGCGCCCTTCAGCACCTTCCCATAGCGCTTGCGCAAATGCTCGGTGAAATGCGTGGCGTTGAGCTTCTCGCCGGTGGCGCGCTCGAGCAGTTCGGGCGTCGACCAGCGTGAGCCTTGCGACCAGATCTTTTGCCGGCGCCAGTCGTTGATCGCCGCGAAATTTCCCTTGGCGAGGTCTTCGTCGGCGGAGGGATGGTCTCTGGTCAGGGCGGCCCATTGCTGCGCCGCCATCATCGCGCCCAGTGTATAAGACGGGAAATAGCCGAAGGCAGCACCCGGCCAGTGCACGTCCTGCATCGGCCCGTCGGCCGGGTTGTCGATGGTCGACAGGCCGAGATAGTCGCGCATCCTGGCGTCCCAGGCCTCGGGCAGGTCGGCGGCCTCCAGCCGCCCCGAGACAAGCTCCTGCTCCAACTCGTAGCGCAGGATGACGTGCAGCGGATAGGTCACCTCGTCGGCGTCGACGCGGATCAGGCCGCGCTCGACCCGGTGTACATGCGGCAGGATGTCTTCGATCGACCAGGCCTCGCCGAGGTGCTTTTCGACCACCGGCAGCGCCCAGCGCCAGAATTCGGGGTTGCGGCCGATCTGCTTCTCGACGAACAGGCTCTGGCTTTCATGCACAGCCATGCCGCGCGCCTTGCCGAGCGGCCACTGCGCCCACGCCTTCGGCAGGTTCTGTTCGTAAAGCGCGTGGCCGGTCTCGTGCAGCACGCCCATCAGCGCCGACAGGAAATCGGAGGTCTTGTAGCGGGTGGTGATGCGCACGTCGCTCGGCACGCCGCCGCAGAACGGATGATGCGATACCGACAGCGAGCCGTGGGTGAGATCGAAGCCGACCGCCGCCATCATGGCGAGGCCAAGCTCGCGCTGCTTTTCGATCGCATAGCTGCCCGAAAGCGGTTTTAGCGGATGTTTCGCCAGCCGCTCATCCTGCACCGCCAATGCCTCCGGTACGAAATCCCGCAGGAACGTCTTCAACTCGGCGAAGACCGGCGTGATGTCGGCGGCGCGGTTGCCGGGATCGTACTGCTCCATCAGCGCGTCGTAGGGATCAAGGCCGAGCACGTCGGCGCGCAGGGCTGCTTCCTCGCGCACCAGTGCGACGACGCCTTCTAGCGCCGGCAAAAAGCCGGCCCAGTCGTTCTTTGCACGCAAGTCGCGCCACAACTGCTCGGAGCGCATCCGGGCGGTGGTTTGGCGCTCGACGAATTCGACCGGCAGACAGGTCAGGTTGGTGTATTGCCGCCGGAATTCCTTGACCGCTGCCTGCTGTTCTTCGTTCAGCGTTTCCTGTTCGGCCGCTGCGATCCAGTCGGCGATCTCCGGCGCTGTCGCTCTGGCGTGATGCATGCCGGCCAGCGCCGACATCGCCTCGGCGCGCTTTTCGCCGCCGCCGACGGCCATGTGGGTCGCCTCGTCGGCGCCGAGAATGGCGAGCGCATGCTCCAGTGCTTCAAGCTTGTGGCCGAGGTCGTCGAGTTTTTGAAAGGACATTGTGGCTTCCGCTGAATTTGAACGGCGGGAAAAGATACCAATGCGCTGATATTGGCAACCCTGAAAGACCGTCGGCGATGGGCACATGGTTGCTGGCCAGGATGCACGCTGCAATGGGTCTTGCGGGAGCGGTGGCGTGCGTGATCAATGTCGCGAGGCGGCGGCGCGTCGCATCGGGGAGACGAAGCATGATCGCCAATGTGCTGGTCGGGTTGGTGGCGCTGATCCACCTTTACATCGTCTATCTGGAGATGGTGCTGTGGGACACGCCGCGCGGCCACAAGGCGTTCAAGCTGACGCCGGAATTCGCCAGCGCATCGAAAGTGCTTGCGGCCAACCAGGGACTTTACAACGGCTTTCTCGCAGCCGGGCTGATCTGGGGGCTTTACCTCGGCGCGGCTGGTTTCCAGATCAAGGTGTTTTTCCTGCTCTGCGTCGCCATCGCCGGCCTCTACGGCGCGGCGACGGTCGGCAGGAAAATCCTCTACATCCAGACCGTGCCGGCTGCAGTTGCTCTGGTCGCAGTTTGGCTGGGCGCATAACCCCGAAATCGGACTCGATTTTTGGAAAAGCTCCCTGCCTGGGGCTTCGGTGCGGAACGGATCCTGCGCAAAATCAACAGATCATGCGCAAGATCAAAGTGCGGCGCTGTAATGGATGATTTCAGCCTTTGGATAGTTTGGGCCGTAGCCGTTCGGATAGTACCCGCCATCGCCACCGCTGCCGATGAGGAAGGCGCTGCCGGTTGCAGCCCGCAGCCTTTGGCTGACATGATCGAGCTCAGCCAGCAATTGATGATATTGCGTGGCCGGCATCGTTCCATCTCGCGCGGCCCTCTGCGCGGCCCGATCAAGTTGAGCGACCTGCGTGCGCAAGCCACGCGCTTCGTCCAGCTTGATCCTGTTCGCCTGCATGGCGCCTCGGATACCGGTATCCACGCTCTCTATCTGGTTGATCAAAGCTGCCTCATGCGGGCCGGCGTCGGCGCCGGCAAACGGAACGGTGACGAGAAGTGCGGCGAGCGTTGCAGTCCTGAGGGTCTTGGGAGTGAAAGAGCGCATGTTGCGTCTCCTTTTACAGGGAGGCGGCGATTGGGAGGGCCACCTTCCGGCCGTGGGCCGTCGGTTCCGTCGGGTCGCAATGGACGCTTCCACCGCCGGCGGTTTTCGGCCCCGTGACATAGCTAGGAGCGATCCTCGGCAAAGTGTAATCAAAAAAAGGTAATCTTTTCAGGCCTTGCCAGCCTGCATCGCCGCCCTAAGTGCGGCCGCCGCCTGGAGCCGGGCGATCAGCGCTCGGTCAGTTTCAGCTCGATGCGGCGGTTCTTGTTGCGCGCGTCTTCGGTGTCGGCGGGGTCGAGCGGCTGGAATTCGCCGAAGCCGGCCGCAACCAGGCGGTTGGCCGGTACGCCGTTCTCGATCAGGAACTTCACCACCGAGGTCGAGCGCGCCGTCGACAATTCCCAATTATCGCGGTAGCGGCCAGTGCCCGACAGCGGCTTGTCGTCGGTGTGGCCGTCGACGCGCAGCACCCAGTTGATCTCCGGCGGGATCTCCTTCTGCAGGTCGATGATGGCGTCGGCGAGCTTCTTCATCTCGTCCTTGCCGGCATCGTTGATCACTTCGGAGCCTGTCGGGAAAAGCACTTCCGACTGGAAGACGAAACGGTCGCCGACGATGCGGATGTTCTCGCGGTCTGCGAGGATTTCGCGCAGGCGCCCGAAGAAGTCGGACCGGTAGCGGTTCAGTTCCTGCACGCGTTGCGCCAGCGCGACGTTCAGGCGGCGGCCGAGATCGGCGATCTTGGTGTTGGACTCGCGATCGCGCGCTTCGGACACGTTGAGCGCTTCTTCGAGCGCTCCGATCTGCCGGCGCAGCGCCGAGATCTGCTGGTTGAGGATTTCAACCTGGCTCAGTGCCTGCTGGCTGATCTGGCGCTGGTCGTCGAGTTCGCCCGAAAGCGCCGCTGCCCGCTGGTTTGCGGCGTCGCCGGCACCGGCGCCTTGCGCCAGCAATTGCTCGAGCCGGCTCTTTTCGGCCTCCGACGCCGACAGCGACGCCTGCAAATTGGCGAGCGAATCTTCCCTGTCCTGCGTCGTCGAGCGCTCCAGTGCCAGAAGCTGGGTCAGTTCGTTGATCTGCGAATTGAGGCGGTTGAGCACCGTGTCCTTGCCGGAGATTTCGCGGCCGAGCAGGAACTGCGCCAGCACGAAGACGGTAAGCAGGAACATGATCGCCAGCAGCAACGTCGACAGCGCGTCGACGAAGCCCGGCCAGTAATCGATACGGCGATCGGCACGCCGGCTCCTGGCGAGAGCCATGCTAATGGACTCCAGTCTTCTTCAGGGCGTCGGCGATCTTCTCCAGAGTGTTGCGCATCGCCTTCTGCTCGTCCGACTGGGCCTCGACCCAGTCGCGCATGATCTGCTGCTCCGAGCGCATGTTCTTGACCAGGCCCGAAATGCCGTCGGCAAGGTTGGCCATGGCGGTGGCGACACGCGGATTGGCGCCGCCGCCGTTCTCTTGCATGCTGCGCAGTCTTTCCGACAGGACGCGGATCTCGTCGGAGGACTCGACCTTGGGCGGTTCGGCGACGACGATGTCGGAGGACAGGTCGGTGACCGAGGACAGCCAGTTTTCGAGCTCGGTGTAGAAGCGTGTCTGGGCGCGGCCAGCCTGCAGGTCGAGGAAGCCGAGCACCAGGGAGCCGGACAGGCCGAACAGCGACGACGAGAAGGCGGTGCCCATGCCGGCAAGCGGCGCGGCAAGCCCGGCCTTCAGCGATTCGAGCACGGCGGCGGCATCGCCGGTGCCGGGATCGAGCGAGCCGATGGTTTCGCGGATCGAGCCGATCGTGTTGAGCAGCCCCCAGAAGGTGCCAAGCAGACCAAGGAACACCAGCAGCCCGACAAGATAGCGCGAGGTGTCGCGGCTTTCGTCGAGGCGGGTGGCGATCGAATCGAGCATGGTGCGCATTGAGCTGGTCGAGAAGGCGATCGTCGGCGAGCGGCCGATCATCGCCTTCATCGGCGCCAGCAGCACCGGTTCGGTGGTTTCGGAGCCGGCCCGAAAAGAGTTGACCCAGCGCACTTCGCGAAACAGCCGGCCGACCTGCGCGAAGGCCAGCAGGATGCCGACCGCAAGCACGCCGACGATCAGGCCGTTGAGACCGGGATTGGTGGCGAAGGCTGTCGAGATCTGCCGGGTCAGTATGGCGGCGATGAAAGCGACGATCATCAGGAAGATGACCATGGTCAGCAGAAAGACCTGCGGGCTCGACAATTTGTGCGGATCGTACATCAGCACGTCGGAGCGCCTGCCCATGCCGAAGGATTTGAAAAAAGCCATCCGTGCCCCGTTTCCGATGCCGCCGCCGCCGCCAATTCACGTTTGACGGCGACTCTAAACGCAATTGTGACCAAATTGAATGGCGCTTGGCAATATTGCCAAGCGGACCATTGCGTTAGGGTCGGTTGATGACCAGGCAGTCGACCATGGCGGCAAGATGCAGGCCGGCGCCGGTGACGACAAAGCCGTGCCACAGCGCGTTGTGGAAGCGCAGGCCTTTCCAGGCGAAGAAGATGACGCCGCAGGAATAGACGATGCCGCCGGCAACGATCAGCGCGATCGATGTCGTCGGCAATGTCTGGACGAGCGGCTCGACAAGAACGATGCCGCTCCAGCCGATGGCGAGATAGAAGACGATCGCCAGCCGGTCGAAGCGTCCGGGAAGAAGCACTTTGATGGCGATGCCGATCGCTGCCGCGGCCCAGACCAGGACGATCATCGAGATGGCCAGCGGCGAGCCGTCGAGCTGGGCGAGGAAAGGCGTGTAGGTCGCGGCGATGAGCAGATAGATCGCGGCATGGTCGAAGCGCCGCAGTATCCACTTGGCTTGCGACGACACCGGCCACAGATTGTAGGCCAGCGACACCGACAGCACGGCGAGCAGCGAAATCACGTAGAAAGCGGCGGCGATATATTCGGCCGGACCGGTATGGGAGGCAGCCAGCGCCAGCAGCGTCGAGCCAGCGGCAATGGCGAGCACGATGCCAACCGCATGGACGATGCCGTCGGCGATCATTTCGGCGCGCGAATAGTGCCAGCGTCCCATGAAGGGGATTTCGATCTGGGGTATCTCGATCTTTGATTCCGGGCCGATATGCGTCATGAAGGATCCTGCATCCACCTATTTGGGCGGATGCCGGACAGCATTTCAAGCTTTCGTTGCGGTTTTGCGACTGCGGCGGTTCAGCGCGCCAAATCCGGGTTCATGCTTTTCGGGATCATGGTCTAGCGCGTCACCGGCTTCCTGACGGTCTTCAACAGCGCACGCTGGATGGTCTCGTTGCCGACGATGATCGACCCGCCATCCAGCATGTTCTGCCCGCCGGCGAAGTCGGAGATGAAGCCGCCCGCCTCGCGGATCAGCAGGATGCCGGCGGCGACGTCCCAGGCCGACAGGCCGGTTTCCCAGAACCCGTCCATGCGGCCGGCAGCGACGTAAGCGAGATCGAGCGAGGCGGAGCCGAGGCGGCGCACGCCCGAAACTTCGGCCATCACGTTGCGCAGCTCGATGAGGAAATTGCCATGCTGGCCGCGGCCGAGATGAGGCACGCCGCAGCCGATCACCGTGTCGATCAGCTTGGTGCGGCCGGCAACCCGCAGCCGGCGGTCGTTCATGAATGCGCCGCCACCGCGCTCGGCGGTGTAGAGTTCGTCCATCGCCGGATTATAGACGACACCGGCGACGATCTGGCCCTGGCGCTCCAGCGCGATCGAGATGGCGAAGAGCGGAATGCCGTGCAGGAAATTGGTGGTGCCGTCGAGCGGGTCGACGATCCAGCGGTGCTGGCTGTCGTCGCCTGCGATCAGGCCGCGCTCCTCCATCAGGAAGGCATAGCCCGGCCGCGCCTTCGACAGCTCGGTGAAGAGGATTTCTTCTGCCTTGCGGTCGGCCTGGCTGACATAGTCGCCCGGCCCCTTCATCGAGACCTGCAGGTTCTGCACTTCGCCGAAATCCCGCGACAGCGAGCGCCCGGCCTTCATAGCGGCCTGGACCATGACATTGAGGATCGCGGAACGCGCCATTGCTCTTCTTCCTGCCGCTGCGCCTATTTGCCTTGAGGCATGATCTTATCCAAAAAGTCTGCAACTTTTTGGGCTGATACTATTTGCTTTGAGACATGATCTTGTCCAAAAAAGTCTGCAACTTTTTGGGATCATGCCTTAGTCGGCGCGGCGCACATAAGTGATTTCGTTGGTGTCGACGATGATACGCTCGCCCGAGCCGATGAAAGGCGGCACCAGCACGCGAATGCCGTTTTCCAGCATCGCCGGCTTATAGGACGAGGCGGCGGTCTGGCCCTTCACCACCGGGTCGGCCTCTGTGATCGTCAGCGTCACCTGGTCGGGCAGCGAAATGCCGATCGGCCTTTCGTCATAGAGCTGGACCGTCACCATCATGCCGTCCTGCAGGAAGGCAGCGCGATCGCCGACGAAATCCTTTTGCAATTCAAGCTGCTCGTAGCTTTCGGTGTCCATGAACACCAGCGCTTCGCCCTGTTCGTAGAGGAAGGAGAAATCCTTCATCTCCAGTCGGATCTGCTCGACTGTCTCGGCCGAGCGGAAACGCTCATTGAGCTTGGTGCCGTTGATCAGGTTCTTCAGCTCGACCTGGTTATAGGCGCCGCCCTTGCCTGGTTTGACAGCGTTGGTTCTGACCGCCACCCACAGGCCGCCATCGTGCTCGATGACGTTGCCGGGACGGATTTCGTTGCCATTGATCTTGGCCATGATGATGTGATCCGGAATGAGATTTCGCGACGAAAGCGATTTGGCGCCTCCAAGACCACAAATCGCCAGGAGAGGCAAGCGATTGGGCAAGAGGGGGATTGGGCAAGAGGGGGAGTGGGCAAGAG